>JALFUO010000079.1 GCA_022784065.1 Bacteroidales bacterium
GGTTGCTCTTACAGAGCGCGACACTTTAATCAATGCAACATCGTTCCCCCAGGGCGCTGCCCTGGGCTGAGTGCAGCAATTGGGCTTACAGCCCGCCACACTTGTGCAGCCAACGCAGTGAAATCATGCATTTATATGAACTTATCGCCTGCTTATGACATAGGTTTTGCCTACAATCCAAATGGAGCTTGGACCAATACGCATCAAATGTCAATAAACGGGAAATATGACAATATTACGAGGCAAGATCTCCTCGCCTGCGCTGCGACCAACAATATTAAGAATGCCTCCGATATAATCAATCAAGTCTGCCAGGCAGTCTCAGAATGGCCGAGGATTGCCAAGACTTGCGACGTTCCCCAAGAAATGATAGATGCAAGATTTCAATACATGCTATTAGACATCTAACCTCTTGATAAATCATCAAGACGCGCCATGTAACAAAACGAGGGAGTGCCCGCCTGGACACTCCCTCGCATATTTTATATGTAAAGCGAATCTGACTTAGTCCCAAATACTTGTTTTGGGTTCGTTGCCCCAAATGTCAGTTTTCTTCTTATTGGTGCCGGCATTGCTTGCATCAATGCCATCTTCTGATTCGCCTAAGCCGACTTTTGAAAGGGCGAGCATACCTTCTTGATAAAACTCATAGGCCGTGCACACGGGGGAAATATATTTCTTTTTCATGATTTCTTGGTCTTATTAAATGGGTTATTTTACTATGAACTTCTTGCCGTCGCGGATATAGATACCGCCACGCATAGGCTGCGCCACGCGCCGACCGCTGAGGTCGTAGACAGGAGTCTTGCTGCCGAGCGAGTCGGACTCGTCTGCATTGAGCAGGGTGCTGGCGATGCCTGTGAGTTCACCATCGAAGCTTAGCTTGAAGGAAGGCGAGAGCACGATGCCAAGGTTGAGGTATGCCTTGTTCATCTTCAGGGCGCTGCCGCCTACTTTTGCTTTGTAAAGGGCTGTGACTTCGTTGGCTGTGGCAAGAATGTAGTCGTAGTCCACAATAGTGTGCGCGGCTCCTGCCGAATTACTCAGTTTGTTGCCGGTAATAGACGTGGAAGCCGTGGCGGGAGCAAAATAGCCGGGCGTAGCGGTAGTGGCCGTAATGATCACGCCTTCATTTGCTGGAATGGTACCCGAAGAGATTTCTGCGAGACTGATGCCAGTGGAGGCTTCGGCGGTCTGGGCGTAATAGGCTCGCACACCGGTGGGGATAACCGTCTCAAAGGGTGCACTGAACGTACCTATGTGGGTTTCGCCCTCAACGCCCGACATCTTGTCGCCCTTGATTTCAAGGAGCGTGGGGTGGTTGGCGTAATCAACTTCTTCTATAATCAAGGCTGAGGTGTGAGAACCATCCAGGAATGGAGCATCCGAGCTGTCGAAGGTACCATTACTTTCATAAATAATAAAACTATTTTTTTTTCTTTCGTTTTCACGTTCCTGAATGGTAGCAGTCATGTAGCCGAAAAGGTTCTCGTCTGAGGTGTCGTCAATTTTTCCTCTGTTTAAGCTCGTATCGGTTAGCGGCTGAAATACTATATCGTTGATGTTGGCAGCATAGGTAGCACCAACTTGAAGTTTCGATTCGGAATTACGGGTATTGACTTTCACAAATCCGCCACCCATAACGGGGGTGAGGATATATTTACCTGCTTCAAACTCATTGCACACAAAGACTGCCGATTCGGGCAAGTCGGATGCGGGCGTACTCATATTGCGCACGGCAGTCTTCAGATTAGTGGTCTGGCCGTCGCGATAGATGTAGCGATATGTACCAGTGGAAGTGTCTCGGGGGCGGAAGGTAATCGTGTAGGCCTTTCCGCTCTCGGGCAATTGGATTTGCGACGGCGCACCCTTATAGTTTGCAATAGCGGCAGTCAACTCATCAGACGACATAAAACTATATCCGAGTAGTTTGGTAAGATTAGCACGCACTTCCGCATCTGCCTTGGGATAGCCCACACCCGTCTTGGCCAGCAAGGTTTGGGCAGCAGTCTTGTCGATTGCGTTTGGCGTAGCGGCATCATAAAGCACGCGGACAAAATCGTCACCACATTCATAGCCCCAAATTGCCTGGTCAGTCATTGCCGTAAACTCCGATTGATCCGGCGCAACAGAATATACGAAGCCGCCGTTATAGACATTATTGGAATCGTAGGTCACGTAAGACGGAGTGGAGTTAGAAAGAATAACCACATCGCGACGGGCGGCATCAGTTATATCCACTTTCGTAAATACATACTGGTCGGCGGTGCCGGTAGTAGTCCAAGTGGTAAGAAAATAGGGATTGGTATCTGAGTTGTATGCGGTATACTTTATTGTGAAAACCTCCTGTGCCGTGGAATGCACCGTGGGAAGCAGGAACGTATTAGCACCTGTTAAGTTCGCTCCGTTCCACGCTATCTGCATAGCAAGAGGCGAAGACTCCGAAGCAAGTTGAACGGCAGAGAAATCGTTTTCTGTGTATGCCTTGCCCTGAGGGCCACGCGTCGCTTCGAAACCCGTGGAGTTTTTGATAGAAATAATACCACCATTATCGTTAAACTTGACATAGAAATAATGCTTCTGCTTCATTTCCGTCTCGTCGTTCAGGAGTGTAGCGTGCTTGGCGTTGTCCGTGTCGGTGATATAAAGATACTTATTAAGGGAAACGTTCTTAATCGTATAAACGCCATTGTCGGCAGAGGTGAATGTCTTGACTGGCAGTGTTGCAAGGTTTCCGACGGCCTTTTGCAACGTACCGAGGTCGGAGGTTGTACTAATTGTGTTGAGCAAATCATTGAAAGCCTCATGCGTGGGCAGACCCGGGCAGTCCTGATCGGCGGGTTCGGGATAAGACACTTTGCTCTGCACGCGCTGCGTTGCCAAAGTGCGATAAGCCCCAACTAAGGGATCAAGCACAGCAGCATCGGAGGCATTGATTTCTGTAAATTCCCAACGATTGTTAGTTGCCTCGACATTATTTCCGCCAGTCCAGAGACCAATAGCCGAATCCCAGTTGCTATTGCCTCGGCAATTCCAACTGAGATCAGCAGAATTGGGACGGATAGTATACTGCCCGGTTGTGCTGGATTGGAGGATACGCCATTTATTGTTGCTGTTGGTCGTAGCCACGGCAACATTGGCATTAGCATCGTTGGTATTCAGCCAACGCACATAAGAAGGGGCAGGGTCTTGGTGAGCAACGTCCAAGGCATAGGGAGAAATGGTGAACCACTGTTCACCTGCCACATATTCATTGGTGGCAGTAATGGTAAAGAGATTGCCCAATGAAGGCGGCGTATTTCCGTTGCCAACCAGTCCGTGCACACCCATAACGGCATTTGAAATACCCGGCATATAGAATGCCAAATGTACGTCGCTTTGCACAGGGTCTATATAATAAGCCTTGTCGGCTGCAGGAACGAAATTACTATATCCGGCAACAGGTACGAAGCTCCATACGGAAGAATCGTCGTTGGCATCCCAAAAGCCGACATTGCGCCCCGATGACTCCTGTCCGACACCACCATGAAAGTTCCAAGAGGGAGAAGTGTTTGCCGGCGTTGCGATTTCGCCCGGCACGATGTCGAATGCATAGGGAGTTGCTGCCTTGTTGCCACGATTTGTAATGATTTTCCATGTCTTGGCCTCGCTTTCCGTTGCAGTTGACGTTACGGCACTGGCACCATTCGATGCGCTCGAATACGTGGCGTATGTGCCGCTGGTGGTGCAATAAATTTTATAAAGCCCCTGCGTTTCGGTAGCAATGATGATAAACTTGGCGGCACCATCGTAGGGATAGCTCGCATCGGTGCTCGCATCAGTAAAGTTTGTGGTCAGCGCAGCGTTGGTGCGGCTGAATTTACTGGCCGACGTATCCCAAACCACGTAATAGTTTTTCGTCGCCGAGTTGCCTACGCAACATACATAATACTCTACGGGATTTGCCACGGTAGACGTGGTGAAGTTGCCCGCTTTTACACTACCCCCCCCTATTAGCAAGAGGAGTAGTAAAGAAAGAAATTTAATTCTTTTCATAACAAACGGTTTAGTGATTATAGTTTATATAAAAATTAAAAGGTTGATAATTACTGTGCCTATAAGTGCGCTTATTTCACCAGCACGCGCTTGCCGTCTACGATATACACTCCTCGGGGCAGGCTGCCAGAGGAAGAGAGGCGGATGCCGGAGAGGGTGTAGACTTCGCGCTGCGAAGACGAACCTTCGCAGCGGACGGCGGCTATGGAGGTTGATTTCATCGTGCCGTAGATGCTGATGTCGTGCGCCGGCATCGCGGCAGGCACGTCCTGCCAGCCCAAGAACTGATATTCGTCGCTGTTCTCCACCTCGGGCGGCGTGATGGCTGCGCCGTAAGCCACCTCTTGCGTGGCGTAAAGCTCGTCGCCAAGATAATAATAAACCATGTATTTGTTGACCGTGAAGACGGCGTTTACAGCAACGTCCTCGGCAGGCATCGTTTCGGGCAGATTGTCCCAACCTGTAAAGGTGTAGCCCTCCTTTGAGGGCGGCTCGGGCAGCGTGATGGCATCGCCGTAGGCTACCTCTTGCGAGGTATAAAGTACGCCGTCGAGGTAATAATTAACCGTGTATGTGTTCACCGTAAAGACGGCATTGACCGTAACGTCGGCGGCGGGCATCGTTTCGGGCAGATTGTCCCAACATGTAAAGGTGTAGCCATCCTTTGAGGGCGGCGCGGGCGGCGTGATGGTTGCGCCTTCGGCAAGCGACTGCGTGGCGTAAGTTTCGCCGTCTACAAGGAAGGTGAGCGTATGCGTAGCGGGTTCAACGGTCGGCTCGCTGGCAGTCAGCGCGGCCTCAACAGTGGGCGCGGTGACTTCGATGCCCGTGCGCAGGGAAAGGCGGATGTTATCGAGAATGACCCTGTAAGTGCCAACCGCCAAAGGGACATCGGCATTGAGGATAAGGGAGAAGATTACGCCCGCATTGCCCGTAATGGCTTGGTTGGCGGGCGAGTATCCCACAACGCGCAGCGCACCGTCGGACAGGGTGTTGGCCATAAGCGTGTGGCCGAGGGTGCGGTCGCCGGGGCGCAGCGTGCCTTCTGCCAGCGCCACGCCTGCGGGCAGGAGAAGGTCTATCTGGAAGGCTGTGAGATTCGTGGTGCCGGGATTGAGCAGCGATACGTTCAATTCCCAGTTGCAGCCGGCGCGGGATTCGGTTATTGCGGCCTGCACCGTGCAATCGTTTTCGTCGGCAGCCTGTGCCGCGGGGGCGGCGAAGCAGGCGGCGAAGAGGACAGACAATATTATATATATGTATCGTTTCATGGGGAGGAGAGAAAGTTATTTTACCAAAATCTTCTTATTGTTCACGATGTAGAGGCCGGAGGGCAGAGCGATGCGCTGCTTGCCGCCCGCAAGGCTCACGGTGCGGAAGAGGCGGCCGTCGGGCGTGTAGACCTTGACGCTGCCCCGTGCGGGTGCATCGAGGTAGAGGGCATCGCCGCCCGTGGCATCTGCGTCCTTCATCGCGTCGATGCCTGTCGTTGCGTCCATATCGAAAGCAGCGGAGCGCGGCATGAGGCGCAGTTCCTCGCCGGCGGCGTTCACAAGCACGGCATCATCGATGCTGAGCACGCGGCGGTCGGCAGGCACGAAGCCTTCTGCCGTCACGTAGAGGTCGAGCACGTTCTCGCCGGCAGGCAGCACTTCATTGGCCGCACCGTAAACGGCCACGCGGTAACGCCCTTCGCCAAGGCTGGCTATGCGATAGGCGCGTCCCTCCCAAGCCTCGGGCAGCGAGAGGTCTTGGAGCGCGATGCCTTCGGGGAGGAGCACGTCGAACTGTGCGGCGGCATAAGCCGTTTCACTATCTATATTGAAGGAAACAGGCACGCGCGCCACGCCGCCTGCTGTCGCCGTGAATGCCTGCGGACGCACCGTAGCGGCCGAACGCGGCAGGAGCTGCTTGCGCTGCGTATTGGCAGGCTGCTGCATGACGAGTGCCACGATATGCACGGCATCGTTCACGGTGATCTCCTTGTTCCCGTCGGCATCGGCCTGGTTGAAATCGAAAGTTTCATTTCCCAGTCCGAGGATATTGTTCATCACGCACACCACGTCGGCCACGCTGATAGCACCGTCGAGGTTCACGTCGCCGCGCTCGATGGCCGGCTGCTGCGTGAGGTCGTAAGTCTGAAGGTTGCGGTAAATATAATCGGCATGCTGCTGCAACCACGTTTTGCAGTTGGTAACAAACGTGTCGTACTTGCTGCCGTCGCCCCACTTCGTAGCATTGTGCTGGAAAGACGAATTGGCAAAGGCGTAGTAGTCGTCTACGTATTCCAAAAGTTCCTCAAAGTCGTTTTCAAGGAACTTTGTCCAAAGGGCATAGGAGGCGCGTTTCACCTTATCGCTGTTATAGAATAGATTCGTGAAGAAGGGACGCCCTGTGTCGTAATAAGCCGTAAAAAAATTCTGTTCGGCATTACGCTGACAATAGGCTGTAGTGCCTTCATAGCCAAAGCCCCAGTCGAAGTCCCAAGCCGGTCCGAAGACGTACTTGCTGTGGAGCGAGAGGAGGTCTTCCTTATAAAGGAACACGCTCTTGGGGTGCAGGAGCTCGAGGTTTTGCGACAGCATATTCACGAGCATATAGCGGGCAAACATCTCGCAGTCCAAGTCGTCCTCATAATCCGTCCCTCCGCTGTAAATCTTTTGTGTGAAAGCATTGAAATCGTTTTCGATAAGCTGCTGTTGCGCGTAGTCGGGATAGGTAGAAAGGTCTGGCTCTTTGATGTTTACAGGCAGTTGGAAATAACTATCGCGAAACTTATAGGTTTCGTCGAAATATTGATCCAGTTCGAGGAGGGTGGCATTGGTCTCGTCGTCGAGCGAAACGCTGTTGTTGGCAAAGCCCACGTGCTGCGTGAAGTTGTAGCTGCCGCGATACTCGCCGTTGATGTAGAGTTCCACGGGCACAATGTCATTCGCCCCCGCCGAAGCCACGGCCTTAGCGATGCGCTGCGCCACGGCGTTGGTCATCATCGAGCCGGTAATCTTGTTGGCAAGCAGCACCCAGCTCTTGCCGGCAGTCATGCCGAAAGGCTTTTTCTTCGAAGCGAATTTCAGTCGGTAGGGGTTCTTGGCATAGGGGTTGCCCGACCAGCTGGTGTTGCCTCGGCCTTTCACCTGCACGGAGTCGGTAAAGTCGGGCCACACGCCTGCGCCGTCAATAATGATTTGGGCGTTGAGATAATAGTCCTTGCTCGAAATCATCTGCCCGTTCTCAATGTTGAGGTCGATGCGCGGCACGGACGTCGCCCTATCGGTGAGCCAGTCTACGCTGACAGTGACATCGCGTCCGTAGGGGAGCCAGGTGTATTCGTAGACGGCGGGACTGATGAGCGTAGGCTCATCGCCGCTATCGGTCACCGTCACTTTATAGAGGGAGAACGATGCCATGGCGAGGTAGTTCTTATAACTCGCCGAAGTCATCACGAAGCGCAGATACCGATAAGGATGGCCGAGGTCGATGGTCTGCGACATAAACGTCTGTCCGATGCCGAGCGGCAGACCGTCTGCCTGCGTGAGCGTCTTCACATCGTCCCACTTCGTTCCGTCGAACGATGCCTGCAACATGAAACTCTTGGGATAGCGGGCGGCATCGCTGCGCGTCTCGTAACTGAAACGTATCAGCTGCACATCTTCTGCCAAATCCACCTGTAAATAAGGGTACTCGTTGGTGGGCAGTTTTTCATATTGGCCCGTGCCCCAGGTGGAATGGAAAAATGTGCTGGGGTTGTCGTCGAGCAGCATCGCCAGGCCCTCCGTCTCCTCGTAGTTCGACGGGGCGTTGGTGGAGAGCATGTCTATGGTGAGGGGGATAGGCGTAGCCGTTTCCGTGGCTTCGGACGGATTGGTCCACACCTCGTCCTGTACTAGGCGGTAGTTCATGACGCGCCACCCGTCGCGGGCTATGGTGTAGACCACATCGCCGTCAAAACGCAGGCGCGACACCTTGCTTACCTGCTCTGCACCATCCACATACACCTTCGCGCCTTGCTCGCTCAGCTGGAAAGAAGGCGTGAGGCGCTTGCCGATAGCACCCACGCTGGCGGTGATGCGGTCGCCGCTGATTGTGGCGATCACGTCGGTGAACACCTGTGCATTATACTTATTATTAAACTTGAAGGAGGTGAACACGGGCAAATCGGCCAGCGAAGGCCCCGACGTTCGCACGGAGTCCAAATCGCTCTCGTTGTAATAAACCACCGAGTCGTTGTTGAGCGTGATGCGAAGCTGCCCCTCTTCGGAAGCGTGCCCTTTGAGCAAGGCAGCGGGAAACACGTCGGCGGTGCCGTTCTTGGAATAGACGAACAGCGAGTCGCCCGTCTGCGCTTCTTGCGCCGCGCCGCTTGCCGCCACAGCACAGAATACAGACACGAAAGTTATGCGTAATATGTTTTTCATGGCCATTAGAGGTGGGTTCTATAAATTCC
Organism: Bacteroidales bacterium; assembly: GCA_022784065.1. Lineage (GTDB taxonomy): Bacteria > Bacteroidota > Bacteroidia > Bacteroidales > Bacteroidaceae > Alloprevotella. The sequence goes on from JALFUO010000079.1 coordinate 8,480, forward strand.
CACCGTATAAATTACAATAATGTTGGGTTGACGTTTTGTCATCTTTTGTTTTCTTTTCGGTCTAAATCGTAAGTCTCATCGGTCACGTAGCACGCTACGCTCCCTCTTCAACTTACAATTTATCCGCGAAAATAAATCCAAAATCTGCCAAAGCGAATTAATAGAACCCACCTAGAAAGAAAAGGGCTTAGGAATAAGCACCAAACTTCTGCAAAATTACGTCTTTTTTATATGATGCCGCAAAAAAACTATCATTTTTCCCGTAAGATAATTGCAGATTTAGAAATAATCGCTACCTTTGCACCGCTTTTTCAGAGCAAAAGATTGGAGAGGTGCTCGAGTGGTTGAAGAGGCACGCCTGGAAAGCGTGTAGCCGGCAAAACCGGCTCGCAGGTTCGAATCCTGTTCTCTCCGCAATAAACATTGAAAATCAAGGATTTGCAAATTAAGTACACGAAAATGTACACGAAACGCCCGATTTCAAGCCGATTTCGGGCGTTTTTCGTGCGTTTTTGCAAATTGAAATGGTGTACAACAAAAAAAATGAAGCCCGGCGACAAACCGGGCTTCTACATTGTACCCCGGCGATGAACCGGGGCTTTCGCAACAATGTGGGTGCAAAGGTAATGGATTTTTCACAAAATCTTGCGTATTCCTGCAAGTATCTTTCTTATCCAATCCAAGAAAGGCATCCGTTTCCAATATAACACCAAGAAAAGTGCAACAACGGCAATGCAAGCCCAACGCCAATTGAATGATGATGGTTTTGTGGCTTCCTGCTTTTGGATGTGGTTTTGCTGCTTTGACAACTCCGCATTTTCATGCGTTTCCTCGCTTTCCTTGGATTCATTGCTTTTGCCGCTTTGTTCCACACCCTTTTCAATAATCGTTTGCTTGATGCCCTTGATTGCACCCTTGACATTTCCAAAGGTAGGCAAACGGACATCCGCTAATGGTGGTTGTGTTGCCATTGCGGTATCAGGGGCGAAAAACTCAATTTCGGTGATTGTTACCTTGCCCGTTTCCGTGCGTGTGGTGTCAATCGCCCGTTGTTCCCTCTCGATGCGTGCCGATGATGCAACAACGCTGTCCACGTTGCATTTGTCACTCGTGCTTTCCATGTTCCGGGTTGCCCGGCATGATACAAGGGCAATAAGAAAAATAATGTATGAAAGAAACTTTCCCATAATCACAACTTTTTGATGTCCTGCAAACGGTTCAACCATCCCTTGGCAAATCGCTTTTGGGTGAACTTCAACAACTCTTTTTCAGTCGCCTTGCGACCGATTTTCTTTTCATACGCCGCAACCGAATGCGCCACAATTGCGTTGATAAACTTCACACGTTCCATGTACAAAGCCGCGAACAATTCTTCCGGGTCGGCGAAATTCACCGCCGAAAGCGTCTTGTTGCCTACGATGCCATCCGCCTTGACACCAAGCAATGCCTGTGGCTTCTTGATGCCATGGATGCCGGATGCCCAAACCCAATCAACAAGGATGTTGGCAACCTTTTGGGAATGGATTTCATCGGCGTGCCACTTGTCCCAATACATGGTTTTGACGATTTCGCGCCAATGGGCATCCGGGATGTTCTTCAACTGCTCCACCGTTGGGCGTGGATAACCCTTGCGTTTGCAATATGCTTCATAAGTCGCGATTGTCACGCCTTTGTTGGTTGCGCCGCCCCGGTCGGTCGGGTCGTTCGCAAATCCGCCCTCCCATTTGAGGATGAACGGAATCAACTTGTCAATGCTCGCCATCGTGCTTTGGTTTTATGAAAGATGGACATTTGGATATATCGCAATACACCTTTCCGCGATACGCGCACACTTCATTTCCACATGGGCTTTCAATGTGCGGTGGTTCGGGGGTTTCTTCTTTCAATTCGTGCAAATCAATGTCAAAATGGCGTTCCGTCTTATCCACCATTATGCGCTGGGCAATCTTAGCCCACTTGGCATCATTGCAACTTGATTCGTTTTCAAGCATTGACCAAATTTGCCAAAAGCAAACCGCACCGGCGACTACTTGCGGCAAATGCAAAGCGATTTCCGGGCATACCATTGCATCAATAAGATGCACAAGGATGGTCAATGAATAAACCTTGATTAAGGTGATGAACACGCGCCCGGCATAATTGGATTTGAACTTTCCATCATTCGCACCGGGAAAGCGTTTCTTCACGCGCCGGGAAAGCGACCATGCCGTGAAGCAATCCGCAAGCACGGCAAGGGTACACACAAGTATGAATGGGAATGTCGGGCGAATCATCGCCACACATGCGCCCATCACGCCCATGATATGCTTTCCCGCAAGTGAAAGTATTGAATGAATGTTCGATGTAATCATGTTTAAGTGAAATGAAACATTTTGCCAACTTTTGCGATTGTCGTATCAAACACAACAAAATCCACGGGCTGAAAACCTTTGGCAACTCGTTCAGTTTTCCATTGGTTTTGCGCATGTTTCATTTCAGCCATCAAGTTGTCCGACCCGGTGAACACCGAACGGCGCGTTCCGATTGCCTTGCCGTTGGCATCCTTGACAAAGAAATCACCATCGGCATCGGCGGTGTCGTTAAATTGGGCATTGATGACTACTTGCATTTGCATTCGCATCCCGGACGCATTCTTTCCCGGAAACTTGGTGGGTTCAATCTTGATTTTCTCAATGACAATTCGTTGGTCAAAAAGTTCTTCAAGGTCAATGCCCTTGCCAATTATTGCGTCCGATTCAATGTTTGAATCGCTAAATCGTGGCATCGTGTTTCGTTGATTTAGTTGTTAGACAAATCCCGGGTGATTTGGGCATCCAAATCTTCGGTAAACTGCAAATATTCCTTGTATTCGGCAACCGCCTTGTCATCCGGGGCGATGCCCAAGATGTGCTTGTTGTACGAATTGACAAGGGAAAATTCCGCCGTTTCGTCAATCACGGAACGGATGAACGCACGTTTCAAGTTCGCCTTGGTGGGCTTGTCGAATGTGCGGACTTCATAACACGACCAACCGATTTGGCGTTCCTCTGCTTCGCCATCCTGGATTGCCTTTTCTTCGGTGATATTCACACGGTAAATCGCCGACCCGTCATTGTCATTTTCAAGAACGGCTGGAAAACCGTGCTCCATGTCGTAATGGGCATTTGGTTCGAGCGAATCTAATTTCATAAGGGAATGAATTTGAAAGTTTTTTGAAAAAATGAATTGAATCGGAATACTTGCACCAACCCCACCAACTGCAAATTGCTTGCTTGTATGCCGCTTTCGTTGGTGTTTTCTTGCGCTTGTTCAACTTTGCCACCCGGCGGCAAAGGTTTTGTTTGATGCTTTTGCGCAAAAGGGTATGGGTGTGATAAAACACAAAGCCAAGGAAATCAATGCCGCGTGCGTCCACCGGGAACACTTGGTGGTTGCGCTTCACTTTCAGTTGCAATCCGCGCATATATTCCCGTATGTCGCGCAACAATGCGTGCAATGATTCCTTGTCCGCTGCAAGAATCACAATATCATCGGCGTAACGCCAATAATA
>JALFUO010000005.1 GCA_022784065.1 Bacteroidales bacterium
AGGTGGGTTCTATAAATTCGCTTTGGCAGATTTTGGATTTATTTTCGAGGACAAATTGTAAGTTGAAGAGGGAGCGTAGCGGGCTACGTGACCGATGAGACTTACGATTTAGACCGAAAAGAAAACAAAAGATGACAAAACGTCAACCCAACATTATTGTGAATTTCTACGGTGGGAATTTATAGAACCCACCTTAATTGAAAGCCCGGATGCTCTTTTTAGTCTATTGTGAGCGTTGCGGCATGCCGTTGTTCATCAGTTAAGATGCGGCAAGTTTCATTTTCAAGGCACAAAGTTAGTGATTTCTCTGTGTATTTTGGTTATTCTCTGCCTATTAAATTATTATTTCGTTGTTTTACGCCTTATTCCTCAAAGTCGAGGCACACGCGCTGCACGGTGTAGGGGCGCACTTTGCCGTTGGCCACGGCCACGTGTTCGGGGTGCACGGCATAGGCTTTGAGTGCGGCGGGACTTTCGAGCGTGGAATCAAGCATGACGTCGCAATTCGACGAGTCGAGGCGCCCGTCAATATTCACTTTAATGCTTACGAGACCGTCGATTTTGCCTTGCAGGCTTTCGAGTCCCGCTTTGATTTCTCTTTTCACCTGCTCTTTCTTTTCTGCGGTGAGTTCGGGGTTCAATGTCCAAAGGATAATGTGTTTTACCATGATTGAAATATTTTATTATTTGATACAATGCTCTTTCTTGTATTCGTTGAATTGTTCGCGGTTGCCGTTGAACACGTTGATGTCTACGTCGCCCGTGATGCCGCTGACGCGGCCGCGATACGTGAGTTGCCAATGCAACAGATGCACAAAGGGCTTGAACTCGCTGTAACGGGCTATCCACACATCGTATTCTTTCAACTCTTTCGGTGCGGCGGGCATGTGTTTGTTCACAAAGTTTTGCCCCACGTAGAGTACGGGCTTCACGCCGCAGCGGCGTTCTACGGCGCGGAGCCAAACGAGCATTTCCTGAAAGAGTTTTTGCTCGCCGCCCATTTTCTTGATTTCGCTTTCCGACGGTTCTACATCAAGCATCGGCGGTAGGTCGCCCTTTGCCAGGCTGGCTTTTTTGAGGAAATACTCTGCCTGCGCCGCGCCGCTCTTCAGGTAGGAGAAGAAATGATACGAACCGGCGGCAATGCCCTGACGGCGTGCCGCGCGAATATCGGCGGCGTAGTAATTGCTGAATATGCTTGTGCCTTGCGTGGCCTTGACATAAACGAAATCTACCTTATAATCTACCTTGCCGACAATGCGCTTCTGCGGTCCTAAGCCCGTGATGCGCAGTTTGTTCCAATAGATGGGATATTTCTTGCGCCCGATGTCGTGCTGGTAGCGCGAGATGTCGATGCCGTACACGCGGTCTGCGCTGTACACCATGCGCTCGCCCTTGAACACATCTTCTTTCCACGCGCCGCACTTTGCCACATTGTCGCCCGACAGACTGATGCCGTGTCCGTGCCGTTGCCCGTTTTTCCATTCGCCATAGTAGAACGAGCCGTCTGTCCCAAAGCAAGTGCCGATGCCGTGGGCTTTCCTCTCTGCGTTGAACTTTCCCGTATAGACTCCCTCGGGTATAATGGCGCAGCCGCTCGCCAAAGTGTCGGCTTGCCATGTGCCGCCGTAAATGTTGCCTATGCTGTCGGTGAGTGTGCCTGCGCCTTCTTTTATCGTGGTGCCTTTGCGCTCTACGACTTGCCCCTCATAGGTTGCGCCGTCAGCCTGCACGAGGCGTGCGCATTGCTTATATATATATAATATTGTATGGCGGCGCGTGGGGCGGTCGGCAAACCACAACTTTATCTTTTGCCAGAAATTGCGCCAAAGCGCAATCGGCCAACCCTCGTCGGCATACATTGCGGCGGCTATCCGTTCCGCGCCTATCCATTTGCCGTCTGCCACGATGCCGCTTAGGCGGCCGAAGCAGTTGATTGCCGCTCCGCCTTCGGCAGAGGCAAAAGTGCTTAGCGCGGCGGTGTCGACCGTAACGGCAGGCAGGGACACGGCGGTTTCGTTGCCGAAGTCGTGGAAAAAGATGCAGCGCTTGGGCTTTGCCAACGTGCCGTAGCGCAGGGCGGCAAAACGTGCCGCGCCTTCGGGCAATAGGGAGTCGGCGGTTTGCAATAGCAGGAGCGAAGTGCTGTCGCGCAGGGCGGTGTCGGTAAGCCGCTGGCAGCGCACGGTGTCTGTATAGATACTGTCGGCAGTCGCCATGCTGTTGAAAATCAAGCGGTACTCGGTGTGAATGGCTGCGGTGACAGGTTTGCCCGCCTCTGCTGCTGCGCAAAGTCTTGCCGCGATGCGTGCCGTGGAGTCGCGACGTGCGCCGTAGTCTTCGGCTTGCGCTTTCAGGCTCATCATTTCGTTGTAGCCGTCGTCTGCCACGGAGTGCGTGCGCTCATAGTACTCCATTTCGCGCACCACGTGGGCGGCATCGGCAAGGTCGTTTTCCAAGTTACTTTGCAGCGCGGCTATCAGCCGCAGCGTGCTGTCGGCGGCAAGCGTGTCGGGCAGCGTGCCGAGCAGGTTGGCGGAGGTGAGGGCGTGCCCGCTGTTGCTCACGAACACAGCCGTGCCTTCGCGTTTCTCTGCCACCGAGTCAGCGCAATAGTCCGCATCGTCGGGTTGCCCGTCTACTATACATATATATATTGTGTCGCGGCTGCCGTCGGTGAGCATCAGGCAACTTTTTGCTTCCACGCGCGCCACGCTGCGCAAGAGCGTGCTTTCGCGGGTGGGCAGGAGCCAAGGCAATATTATGAGCATTGCCGCAACCACGCAGATTGCGGCAATGATAAAGGGTCTTGATTTTAGTAGTTTCTTCATCTGCAAAATTCGTTCTTACACTAATGCCTTTGATAAGAAATACCCGCCCAGCACGAGCCAGACGTACAGACCGCCGGCAAGGAGAAAGGGCTTCGCGCCGGCTTGCTTGAACTTGTCGATACTGGTTTCTGCACCGAGGGCAGTCATTGCCATGGTGAGCAGGAAGGTGTCGAAGTTATTGATGATGGAAATGCCTGCCGTGAGGGTTTCTTGGGGGATAAACGTGGCCTGTTGCAGGAGCGAGTTGATGCCGATGACGATAAGGAAGTAGAAGGCAAACCAAGGAATGGTGATTTTGCTTTTTCCTCCGGCGTTGTTCTCGCTATTGCCCCATTTGGCGAGGCAGAGGCTCATGATGACGAGCACCGGGGCGAGGAGCATCACGCGGATCATCTTCGTAATGGTTGCCGCGTCAGCGATATTGCCGCCGGCCGCATCAATGGCGTTGCCTGCGCCCACCACGTGCGCCACTTCGTGGAGCGTGCTGCCCGTATAGACGGCCAACTGCTGTTGCGTCAGTCCATCGAGTATGCCGGCGCGGTAGAGGATAGGGTAGAGGAACATGGAGAGCGTGCCGAAAATCACGACCGTTGAAACCGCCACGGCGGTCTTGTGGGGCGCACATTTCACCACGGGCTCTGCGCCGAGCACCGCCGCCGCACCGCAGATGGCGCTGCCGGTAGAGGTCATGAGCGTCGTGTCGCTGTCGATTTTAAGCAGTTTGCCGAGCAGTATGCCGAGGAAGATGGTGCCTGCCACGATGATGGCATCAACGGTAATGGCGGGCAGGCCTATTTCCGCCACTTGCTGAAACGTCAGTTTGAAGCCGTAGAGCACTACGCCCGTGCGCAGCACCGTTTTCGAGCAGAACTTGATGCCCGGCACCCACGTCTCGGGCAGTTTGTTGCGCAGCGAGTTGGCGTAAAGCATACCGAGGATAATGCCGACAATCAGCGGACTGAACGACAGGTTTTTTACGAACTGGAACTCGGCGATGTAGAAAGCCGAGAAGGAGAAGAGTACTATTAAGAGTATGCCGTGCAATACCTCGCCTTTGTTTTCTTTGAACATGATGTATATGATTTTCGATGTGGTTGCGATAAATAGCGTTACGCGCTTATCGCGCGTGGCATTTTTGCGCCGTTGGCACAAAAATGCCGAATGTATTAATCGCGGCGTGCGTTTCCCCAGGGCGTTGCCCTGGGCTATGGGCAACAACTGGGCTTACAGCCCGCCACAATTATAATTAAATATTTGGGGCGTGCGTTTTGCAAAACGCCCGTACTGTTTGCAACGGCCTATTCTTCGCTTTGTCCGTATTCGGAGCCCTCGCTTAGGAGGTCGGTGCCCCAGTGGGTGGAGGCAAGGCGCTTTTCGCGTCGAATTACTTCCTGGGCTTTCTTGGCGTAGATAATCATGCGCAGCGACTGGCTGTAAGAAAAATAATTCCACATCCAGTTGAACATCACGATGAGTTTGTTGCGCACGCCGAGTATGGAGCGCAGATGCACCACGAGCCACATGAACCACGCCACGAAGCCCGCCATTTTCATTTTGCTGAACTCCGCCACGGCGCGGTTGCGGCCCACGGTTGCCATCGTGCCGAGGTTGCGATAGCGGAACGGGCGCATGGGCTGTCCCTCCGCGAGGCGTTTCAGGTTCTTTGCCAAGAGCGAGCCCTGCTGTATCGCCACTTGCGCCAGTTGCGGGTGCCCGCCTTGCCACTTGGGGTCGCCTTCGGGCATGATGCACTGGTCGCCGATGGAAAACACGCCGTCGAGTCCTTTCACTTGGTTGAACTCGTCCACGATGATGCGCCGTCCGCGCCCGAGGTGGCTCGGGTCGAGGTTGCCCACGGGCTGCGCCGCCACGCCGCTCACCCAGATAAAGGTGCGCGTAGCGATGCTGCTGCCGTCTTTGAGTATCACGCAGTGGTCCTTGTAGTCCGTCACCATCTTGTTGAGCAGCACGTTTACGCCCATGCCGCGCAGGTATTTCTCCACGTGCGCCGAACTCTCCTCGCTCATGGCGGGCAGCAGGCGCGGCCCGGCTTCTACGAGATAGATATGCATGAGGCTCGACGGCAGGTCGGGGTAGTCCTTTGGCAGCACAAAGTTTTTCATTTCAGAGAGTGCGCCGGCAATTTCCACGCCCGTTGCGCCGCCGCCCACGATGACCACGTTGAGCAGTTCCTGCCTTTCCTGTTCTCCGGCGCAGGTGAGGGCGCGTTCGAAGTTGTCGAGCAGCGCGTTGCGCAGTCCCATAGCCTCGCTCACGTTCTTCATCGGCATGGCCTCGCCTTCCACGTGTTCGTTGCCGAAGAAGTTGGTCGTAGTGCCGGCGGCCAGCACCAGGTAGTCGTACTGCACCTTGCCGATAGAGGTTTGAATAATCTTGTGTTCGGGAAAAATGGAGCGTACCTCCGCCATGCGGTAAAAGAAGTCCTTGCGGCGTTGGAAGATTTTGCGGAAGGGGAAAGAGATGGAACTCGGCTCGATGCCCGCCGATGCTATCTGGTAAATAAGCGGCGGGAACTGGTGGTAATTGTTACGGTCAACGAGCACTACTTGAAACTGCGAACCTTTCAATTTGTTGGCCAATTTCAGTCCGCCAAAGCCGCCGCCCACGATGACGACGCGCTTCTTGTCGGTTTGGGGTATGTTGAAACTCATGGTGTTATTATATTGTAAATATATATATGGTCCTATGATGCGATTGCTATTGGTTGGGGCGGCCTGAAAGGCCAGTTGTCGCCCCCAGCCCAGGGCAACGCCCTGGGAAACGCACGCCGCGATCAATACATTCGGCATTTTTGTGCCGCCGGCGCAAAAATGCCACGCGCGTCAAGCGCGTAACCCGCAATGCCACGGGGCGTTGCCCCTCATAAAGGGGACTGCTCTTACAGAGCGCGACACTTTAATCAATGAATCACCATTCACCCAGGGCGTTGCCCTGGGCTACGTGCAACAATTGGGCTTACAGCCCGCCCCAATAAGGTGTGTCTTTACCCATCAATGCGGGATGATAGGTGATAGAGTCTTACAGCCCCCTCCAATAAGGTAAATCCTCCCCCTTTTACAGCAGCAGCCACCCCGCTATGCCGCATAGGGCAATCATGACGAGGGAGTTGATGCGGAAGAGGGCGGAGCCAATGAGGGTGGCAAAGAAGAGGAAGAGCGTGATGCCGAACTGCCACGGCGTTTCTTTCGGCGTGCCGAACGAGCCGGGCGTGCAGAGCAGCAGCACGGCGGCTGCCATCAGTCCAGGCACGAGGGGACGCATCAGCGTGAGCACGCCCTCGGCCATGCCGCTCTGTTTGAAACGGACGTAAAAGCGGTGGTAAAATTCTGTCCAAAGGAAAGAGGGCAGGGCGATGCCAATGGTTGCAACTAATGCCCCGCCCACAGCGGGCCAAAAGCCGTAGGGCTGGACGGTGGCGGCATATCCGCCGAGCGCTGCGGCGTTCTGTCCGATGTCGCCGGGGATAATGCGGCAGAGGGCCACGAGGTCGGCAAACTCCTCGGCGGTGAGCCAATGGTTTTGCGTCACGAGTGCGTTTTCCAAGAAAGCGAGCAGGCTTTCCATACCGCCGAAGCCCAACAGGCCGGCAGCGAAGAAGAGCAGAAAGAGTAGAGCGTAAACCATAGCTTATTCGTTGGGTTTGATAAAGAAGCCGTAAAGCAGGCCGGGAATGATGATGCCGAGCACGATGACGAAGGGAGGCAAGCCCAAGAGCCATATCGCCACGGCCGCGCCGATGGGCAGCCATACGTTGGCCAGCGTGATGCTCGTGTGGCGCAGGGTACGCACCACGGGGATAACCAAGAGCGCGATGATCGCCGGGCGCACGCCGCGCAGAAAGGCAGCCATTTGCGGCTGTGTGCGCACGTCGCCGAACAGGCCGGCGATGAACACCATAATAATAAAAGGCGGCAGCAGCAGGCCGCCAACAGCTGCAAGGCTGCCTGCCTTTCCGTGCAACTCGCGCCCGAGGAGGGTGCAGAGGTTGATGCTGAACACGCCCGGCATCGCCTTTGCCACCGTGGCGCAATGCTCATAGCGTTCTGCCTCCATAGCCGCCCCGTCGCCCTCGGCGAGTAACTTGCGCAAGGGAGCGGCGAGTGCATAGCCGCCGGCTATGTTCGTGCCGGCGGTACGCAGGAAAAGTGAGAAGATTTGGTAAAGGGTCATATACAATAGGTTTGTATAAATAATTTGAGGCTGTTGTTTTTGGGATAAAAACCATGAAAAACCGCTTGTTCTGTGTGGGCCTATTGGCTTGCCTTATCTGATAAATCCCGAGCCTGAAAGCCTATCGGCTTCCGTCTCGTGCTTTATCCGCTAAGGCGGCGGTCGGTGCCCGCCCGCCCCACACATAACAAGGAAAAAACAAGGAAAAACCCATTTTCAATGAGAAATCCATCAAGGTCTCACGGGTTTTTAATGGTTTTTCCCTTGCTTCGTTTGAAGCGGGCGGGAACCGACCGCAGCCGTTGGGATTAAAGACGAGCGAAAACCGCGAGGTTTTCATGCTCGGCGTTAAGACCGGCGGCGTGGCCCGCAGGGCTTCAAACGAAGCAAGTGTTTTTTATGGTTTTTATCATTACCCGTAGATTGTATCACCCTCGGGCATTTGCACCCGCCCCAATTATTTATGCTGCTCGCGGTAGAGGTCGTTCACCGTCTTGACGGGATTGAACGTCGTAAGGGGCACTTCCACAAATACTGTGGTCCAGTCGCTCATCGCACCATTCCAAAGGCCGGGCAATTCGAGGGCTTTCAGTTCGCGGCCGTCCTTGCTCTTGTGGGAGATGAAGCCCGTGAGTTTGTCCACATACTGCGGCAGGTTGAAGCGGTTGCCCTTATAGTCTTTCAGGGCGCACACGAGGTCTACGGGGTTGAAATGCGTGCCTTGCTCGAACATCGCTTTCTTTTCAGGGTCAGCCATGTCGATTTGCGAACTTTCGAGGATTTGCGGAGACACGGTGCCGTCGCTGTTGTAGGCGAGGAACGGACCGCCGCCGGGTTCACCAACGTTGCGCACCATACCGCAGGCACGCATCGGACGGTTCAGTTTTGTCTTCAAATACTGGTGTAATTGATTGCCCGTAAGTTTCTCTTCGGCAGGCGCGTAGCAGAAGCATTTTTCTTGCAGCCAATGCAGCATTTCCTGCATTTCGGCTTCCGTTGCGCCCTCATCGAGTTTGCGGAGCATGGCGAAAGCCTCGGCTTGCAGCTTGACGAGCACGCCGGCAAGGAGTTGCTTGTACGTCACGGTGTCGCCTTTCAGACGGTCGGGCACAACGTTGTCGATATTTTTGATAAACACCACGTCGGCATCGATGTCGTTGAGGTTTTCAATAAGCGCGCCGTGGCCGCCCGGGCGGAAGAGCAGGCTGCCGTCCTTTTGGCGGAAAGGCGTATTGTCGGCGTTGGCGGCCGGCGTGTCGGTAGAGGGTTTCTGTTCCGAGAAACTGATGTCGAAAGCGGCATCGTGGGCGGCGGCATACAGAGGGGATTTCTCGGCTGCCAGTGCCTCGAAGAGGGCGCGGTGCTCGGGCGACACGGTGAAGTGCACGTTCACTTTCCCGTCCTTGCCCTTAGCGTAGAGCGTGCCTTCCACGAGGTGTTCTTCCAGCGGCGTGCGCGCGCCCTCGGCGTAGTTGTGGAATTTCAGCAGGCCTTTCGGCAGTGCGCCGTAGTTGAGGCCGTCTTTCCCTAGCAGCGTGTTCACCACGGCCTTGTATGCGCCGTCGGCGAGCAGGGCTGGAATATCCTTGCCGTGCAGGCGGAGGCAGGCAGCGTTGAGGTCGGCGTAGAAAGCCGCTTCATTGATATTATTGAAAAACGTCTTTTCAAAATCGCTTTGCGGCGCGTCGTATTCGGCATCTACAAAGGCGAAGAGATCCTTGAACATGCGGCTGGCCGCGCCCGAGGCAGGCACGAACTTCACAATTTTGTGCGCACCGTCCTTATAGTCGTTCCATGCGGCGAGGTAGTCGGCCGTTTCGGCGTCCGTGGGCTTGAGGATTCCTTTGCCGATAGCGGCTGCGCCTTCGAGTTTGAGGAAGGGGAAGCCTTTTTCAAAGCATGCCATCTGCTCGTTGAACTTCTCTTCGCTGATGCCTTTCTGCGCCAGTTGCGCTTTGTCTTGTGCGTTAATCATGGTATGAGGGGGGTTTAAGGGTTATTTCCAGGGTTTTAGGGTAGATTGTATAAAAATATTTGCTTGCTATCTGCCTGGAAGGCAGTACGGAGCGGAGCGACGGTAACCGGGCACGCAGTGTCCGGGAGAAAGGGCATATAAAGATGTGCCTGGAAGGCACTACGCCATAGGTCAAGACTCGCATCAGGCGTACTGCCTTCCAGGCAGGTCGTTCATCGTTCTCGTTTCCGAGGACTTCGTCCCCGGTTACCGTCGCTCCGCTCCGTAGTGCCTTCCAGGCACTTAACACCTGACTGGTGCAAATCGAGTCTGTCAGCCTTATATATATAAATATGCCTGTTTCCTATATGCAAAGTTAGGAAATGCAAATGAATTAAAAGAACATACGGCGGAAAATCCAGTAGAAAATTGAAATTTTCTCGGAGATATTTTTTATTTGCTCCGTGATAATTTTTCCTAAGCCCGTGATATTTTTTCCTTTCTGCGCAGATGTTTTTTGTTACAAACTTTGTAACATGTATTACAAACTTTGTAATATGTGTTAGCAAGTTTGTAACAAGCGTTACAAAGTTTGTAACAAAAATTGTGTTATAGGACAGGAAAAATTTTCAAGGAGAAAGAAAAAATTATCAAGCAGCAAATAAAAATTTTCTGCCTGATAGTCCGGCGTAGATGCTTCACCGCAGAATTTGCCCCTAATTTCCCCTCTGCCGCCTCGGGGCTATTATTTCGGCATCCCCTCGAAATTCACCCCAAAACGCCTTAAAACGCCCGAAAAATGCCAAAAATCGGATTTTGCACGAAAATAAGCCGACAACTTTCTTATATGAAAATTAAAAAAAGAGTAACTTTGCAGCGTAAAAATAACATCCTAAAAACGCTTTAATAAAAAATGGTTGACGAAGACAGAATAATCAAAGTCAATATCGAGGAGGAAATGAAAAACTCCTACCGCGATTACTCCATGTCGGTAATCGTGGCGCGTGCGCTGCCCGATGTGCGCGACGGCTTCAAGCCCGTGCATCGCCGTATATTATATGGTATGATGGAACTCGGCGTGACGCACGACAAGCCTACCCGTAAATCCGCGCGTATCGTGGGTGACGTGATGGGTAAATACCACCCGCACGGCGACAGTTCCATTTACGGAGCGCTCGTACGCTTGGCGCAGGACTGGAACATGCGCTACCCGCTCGTTTTCGGGCAGGGCAACTTCGGTTCGATGGACGGCGACTCGCCGGCAGCCATGCGTTACACCGAGGCACGCCTTAGCCGCGTGGGCGAAGCCATGATGACGGACCTTGAAAAGGAGACCGTCGACATGGACATGAACTTTGAAAACCGCCTGCCCGAGCCGACGGTGATGCCTACGCGTATCCCCAACTTCCTCGTGAACGGCGCGAGCGGCATCGCCGTGGGTATGGCCACGAACGTGCCGACCCACAACCTCGGTGAGGTGATCGACGGCTGCGTGGCCCTGATTGACAATCCCGATATCACCATTCCCGAATTGATGGAATACGTGAAAGCCCCCGACTTCCCCACGGGCGGCTACATCATCGGCATGCAGGGCGTGAAGAGCGCTTACGAAACGGGGCGCGGCCGCATCGTGATGCGCGCCCGCACCGAAATCGAAACCCACGAGTTGCACGATTCTATCGTTGTCACCGAGATACCTTACGGCGTGAACAAGGCAGAACTGATTCGCTACATCGCCGAACTTGTGAACGAAAAGAAAATCGAGGGCATCAGCAATGTCAACGACGAGAGCGACCGCGAGCAAAAAGTGCGCATCGTGATCGATATCAAGCGCGACGCGAACGCTAACGTGGTGCTCAATAAACTTTTGAAGATGACGCAGTTGCAGACCACGTTCGCCGTGAACTGCATCGGCCTCGTGCACGGCCGTCCCCGCACGCTGACGCTCAAGGACTGCATCTCCACTTTCGTGGAACACCGCCGCGACGTGGTGACCCGCCGCACCATCTTCGACCTCCGCAAGGCCAAGGAGCGCGCCCATATCCTCGAAGGACTCATCATCGCGAGCGACAACATCGACGAGGTGGTCCATATTATCCGCGCCTCCAAGAACCCGCAGGCTGCCTGCGACGCGCTCAAGGAACGCTTCTCGCTCGACGACCTCCAGGCTAAGGCAATCGTGGACATGCGCCTCGCCCAACTCACCAACATTCAGCAGGACAAACTCCACGAGGAGTATGAGGAACTGCAACGCCGCATTGCTTACTACGAGCAAATCCTTGCCGACGACAAGCTCCGCGATAAGGTAATTAAGGACGAACTGCAAGAGGTGAAAGAAAAGTACGGCGACGAGCGCCGCACCGAGATTTGCCTGAGCAGCGAAGAGTTTAATCCCGAAGACTTCTTTGCCGACGATGAGGTTGTGATAACAATCAGCCACCTCGGTTATATTAAGCGCACGCCGCTCGCCGAGTTCAAGGCACAGGGTCGCGGCGGCGTAGGCTCGAAAGGCGGAGCCACGCGCGAGCAAGACTTTATCGAGTACATCTATCCCGCCACCGTGCACAACACGATGCTTTTCTTCACCGCCAAGGGCCGTTGCTTCTGGCTCAAGGTGTATGAAATTCCCGAGGGCAACAAGAACTCGAAAGGCCGTGCCATTCAGAATATGCTCAACATCGAGCCGGGCGACAGCATCAACGCCTGCCTGCATATCCGCAAACTGGCCGACGCCGAGTTCTGCGAGAGCCACTACGTGATGTTCTGCACGAAGGAAGGCATCATCAAGAAGACCTGCCTCAAAGAATACTCCCGTCCCCGCGCCAACGGCGTGAACGCTATCACGATCCGCGAGGAAGACCGCGTGGTAAGCGTGGCGCTCACCAACGGCACCGACGAAATCGTGATGGCCAACCGCAACGGCCGCGCTATCCGCTTCAACGAAAGCACCGTGCGCACCATGGGACGCACCGCCACCGGCGTGCGCGGCATGCGCCTCGATGAAGATGGGCAGGACGAGGTGATCGGAATGGTTGCCGTCAATAATCCCGAGACGGAGAGCATTCTCGTGGTCAGCGAAAAGGGTTACGGCAAGCGCAGCATGATTGCAGACTACCGCGTGACGAACCGCAGCGGCAAGGGCGTCAAGACGCTCAGCCTTACCGACAAGACCGGCCCCGTTGTCGCCATTAAGTGCGTCACCGACGACGACGACCTGATGATCATCAACAAGAGCGGCGTGGCCATTCGCCTGAAACTCTCCGAAGTGCGCGTGATGGGACGCGCCACGCAGGGCGTGCGCCTCATCAACCTCGAAAAGCGCGGCGACATCATCTCGAGCGTCTGCCAGGTGCCCACAGAGGAAGAAGAGTTGCCCGAAGCCGAAGAAATCTCTGAAAGCCCCGTTGATTCCGTTTCCGCAGAAAATCCAGAATCTCCCGAAACCCAAGAATAATAAAGCCCTTATAACCAACAACTAATAACCTTATGAAAAAGTTCCTCTTTACGCTCGCCCTGACCTTTACGGCAGGCGCAGCCATGGCACAAAACAATGCCATCTACAAAGCACAGGAAAAGGTGGACGCAAACGACCTTAACGCCGCTTTGGAAATTCTTGAAGGCGCAATGGTCAATCCCAAGACCACGAAGTTTGCCGAAATCTACAATAACGCCGCAGAAATCCATGCGCGTATCTTAAATCCCGAGTTGATGAAGGCAGCCCAAAACATGCCTTTCGATACTTTGGTTTACTGCGAACACTTGGACAAGGCCATCGACTGCTACACGAAGAGCCACGAAGCCGACATCAAGCCCGATGAAAAGGGCCGCGTCAAGTCGAAGTTCATCGAAAAGAACCGCAGCCGCATGCTCCAGATGCTCGACTACTACAACTACGCCGGCGTGTTCATGAACCAGTCGCACAACCTCGAGAAGAGCCTGGAGTACTTTGAGAAGTATTACAACATGCCCAAGAACCCCGTGTTCACCCCCGAGCAGACCGACTCTATCTACAAGGCCGACACGAAAGGCTCTTATCGCCAGACGGCGTTCAACGTGACCTATCTGAATTATCAGTTGAAGCGTTGGGCAGATGTGCGCCGCTGCGCTGACGTGGCCCTTGAAGGCGAGGACAACCTGCGCGACCTCTACATCCTCAAAATGCAGGCCTGCACCGAACTCGGCGACTCCGCCGCCTGGCTCGCCACGCTGAAAGAAGGCGCTGCCCGCATCGAAGATGCCGGCTTCCTGCAAAATCTCCTCTACTACTACGTGCAGAAAGATCAGCCCGAAGAAGCCAAAAAGATGGCCGATGAACTTTTGCAGAAGAACCCCGACGGAAAGGCTCCCTGGTATATGAAGGGTTGCGTGGAACTGAATATGACGAAAGATTACGCCGCTGCTCGCGAATGTTTCTCGAAAGCCCTCGCCATCGACCCCGATTATGTGGACGCTTGCGTGAATATGGGCTACACTTATATGAACGAGGTGTACAGCAAGAAAGTAAACGGCGAGTGGAAACTCGATCGCAAAAACGTGAAGCAGTTTAACGCCGAGTTCGAGCAGATTAAGAAGTACTACGAAGCTGCCCGTCCTTATTTCGAGCACGTTCGCGAACTCAAGCCCGACGAACCCAAGTACTGGGCTTCCTCCTTGCAGATGATTTACACCAATCTGCAAATGCCCGACCAGGCAAAAGAAATGGATGCCATTATCGAGAGCATGAATAAATAACACGCATTTTTAGTAAACAAGTAAACAAGTAAACGAGTAAACAAGACAGATAAGTCTTGCTAATTAATATTTTACATGAGAAACTTGTCTCGTCTACCCGTTTACTTGTAAACTCGTCTACTAATAAACCAACGTTTTTTGAACTTCCCTTATATCTAATATGTCAAGAGTGAAAGCAATTTCGCTCTTGGCATATTATGCAAACTCCATTAATCGGTTTAGATAAAAACCAGTAAAAACAGCTTGTTTTGTGTGGCCTATCGGCTCGCCTTATCGGATAAACCGCGAGCCTGAAAGCAAAGCTTTCGTCTCGTGCTTTCTCCTCTAAGGCTGCGGTCGGTTCCCGCCCGCCCCACACAAAACAAGGAAAAAACAAGGAAAAACCCGTTCTCAATGAAATAGTTATCCACATCAGTGATTAAGTATTTAGGTCTCACGGGTTTTTAATGGTTTTTCCCTTGCGGCGTTTGAAGCGGGCGGGCACCGACCGCAGCTGCAGGGATTAAGGTCGAGCGCGTGCCGATTAGGCACGCAGGCTCGGCATTAAGACCGGCTGCGTAGCCCACAGGGCTTCAAACGAAGCAAGATGTTTTTCATGGTTTTTTTCAATAATCATTGAACCAAAACCAAACTCTATTCCCCAAATATTTCCCAGTAAACAATGCCAAGAATAACCTGTCTTTTCTTCTCCCTGCTGCTCCTTTTCGCCTTGCCCGCCGATACGCGCGGACAAAAAGCATTGCGAGAAGTGAAGACCCTGTTGAAAAACAAAGACTACAAAGGAGCGTTGCAGCGCGTGCAGGCGTTGCAGAAAGACTCCGCGCTTTCAGGCAACACCAAATTATATATGTATGGCATCGAAGCCAACATAGGACTCAACGATATAGAGAACGAGAAAATCTACCTCAAACAGAGTTACGATACCGTCAGCTTCTACAACACGACCCTCGGCATTTTTACCTACACGCTCAAATCAGACAGCTGCGAACGCCTGAAAAATGAAGACGCAGCCGCGAAATACCGCCGCGCCAACTTTCAGCGGCTCGAACGCCACTATTCCAATCTCAATTCTGCCGCACGCTTCTTCTACAAGCGCGGACGCTATAAAGAGACCATGCCGTTCCTGCGCATGTATCTCGACTATCCCCACACTTTCCTCGGCGCTACGGTGGGCATTCCCGAAACCCAGCGCCACCGCAACAACGCCTGCATCTACCTGCACTGCGCCTACGAACTGAAGGATTATAAAGAAATGGAACGCTACCGCGACTTGGCATTGCGCGACACGGCTAACCTCAAATTTACCTACGAGTGCCTTGTCAATGCAGCCGAGGCTGAAAGCGACAGCGTGGCATTCCAGCACTGGCTCAAGCAGGGCTTGCAGCATTTCCCCGACCACCAGCCTTTCTTTGCCCGGCTGACAGACTATCTCACCGAGCATCATGACTATGGGGCCGTGCTCAGCCTTTCCAACGCCATGCTACAAAGAGACTCCAACGAGGTGTGCTACCGCATGGCGCAGGCTATGGCATTGCTCAACCTCAAGCAATACGACAAAGCCATTGAAGCCGCCGAGAAAACCCTTGCGCTCGACTCCGCCCTCGTGGAAATGGACTACGGCATCGGGTTGGCTTACATCGAAAAGGCCGAACAGGTGCAACTGCCCGACAATGCCTACTCAAAGGCCTATAAAGCAGCAAAGCAGAAGCAGAGAGACTTCTACGCCGTTGCCGAGACCCATCTCGAAATCTACCGCAAGGCAAGGCCCGAAAGCGCGGCGCGCTGGGCACCCTTGCTCTACAAAGTATATCTCAACCTCAACAGAGGCACGAAATTCGCAGAAATAGAACGCATCTTACGAACCATCTGACCATGAATCCCTTACTCTTGCTCTCCTTCGCCACCGTTTACGGCGCATATCCCTTCCCCGACATCACGGTAGCCCATATAGAAGAGGCTATCCACGCCGGAATGGAAGCCGAAAACAAGGCCGTTGCCGCCATTGTGGACAATCCCGACGCGCCGACCTTTGAAAATACAATCGAAGCCCTCGAAACTTCCGGCGAACTGCTGGAACGCGCCACCACGCTGATGTATAATCTGCTCAGCGCGCATACCAACGACGAATTGGAAGACTTGGCGCAGCGCGTAGCCCCCATTCTGTCGGAACACGGCAATAACATCATGCTCAATGCCCGCCTTTACGAAAGGGTGAAGGCCGTTTACGCCGACTACAAGCCCAAGGACGCAGAAGAGGCGATGCTGCTCAAAAACACCTATGAGGCATTTGAACGCTCGGGAGCCACGCTCGACGAAGCGGGTAAGCAACGCTTTCGCGAAATAAGCGCGGAACTTTCGAAACTCACGCTGCAATTTTCGCAGAACAAACTGAAAGATACCAACAACTACTATCTCCACATCACCGACGAGCAGGAACTCGACGGTCTGCCCGAGTTGCAGCGCGGCGCAGCCCGAGAGAACGCTGCGGAGCGCGGTTTGAAGGGCTGGGTAATAACGCTCCATGCCCCCGACTTCGTACCCTTTATGGCCTATGCCAAAAGCCGCAAGCGCCGCGAGGAACTGTATCGCCTCTACAACACGCTTTGCACCCACGGCGACCAGTACGATAACTTCGCCGTCGTTCGCCGCATCGTGGACCTGCGCCGCGAAAAGGCGCAACTGCTGGGTTATCCCGACTATGCCGCTTACGTCTTGAAACATCGCATGGCGGAAACGCCCGAGAACGTAAGGGAGTTTTTGCAAAATCTCACCGAGGCCTATCTTCCTGCCGCCCGCGAGGACGTGGCACGTGTGGAAGCAAAGGCCAAGTCGGTAGAAGGGGACGATTTTGACTTTCAGCCTTGGGATTTCGCCTATTACACGAACCTCCTGCGTCGCGAGCAATACGATTTCGATCCCGAGCAATTGCGCCCTTACTTCGAGTTGGGCAGCGTGATAAAGGGCGTGTTCGGACTGGCCACGCGCCTCTACGGCATCACCTTTGAGGAAAATCCCAATATCCCCGTTTACCACCCCGACGTGAAGGCATACGAGGTGAAAGATGCCGACGGCAGCCATCTCGCCGTGCTTTATACGGATTTCCATCCGCGCGACAGCAAAAAGGGTGGGGCATGGATGACCAACTATCGCGAAGCAGAGGGCGGCCTGCACGGCACGCGCCCGCACGTTTCCCTGACCATGAACTTCACGAAGCCGCAGGCCGACCGCCCCGCCTTGCTCACCCTCGACGAGGTAAACACTTTCCTGCATGAGTTCGGGCACGCCCTGCACAGCATCTTCGCAGCCACGCGCTACAAGTCGCTAAGCGGCACGAACGTATATTGGGACTTCGTGGAACTGCCCTCGCAGTTCATGGAAAATTTCTCCACAGAGCCGGAGTTCCTCAACACGTTTGCCTTCCACTACCAAACGGGCGAGCCGATACCGCAAGCGCTGATTGACAAAATTATCAGCCTGCGCACGTTCAACGCCGCCTATTCCTGTATGCGCCAAGTGTCTTTCGGCCTGCTGGACATGGCTTTCTATTCGCTGCGCGACGCAGTGCCCGAGGACGTCAGGGCATTCGAGAAAAACGCGGTTGAGCCCGTCCGCCTCTTGCCCGATTGTCCCGAGGCGTGCATGGCGGTGACCTTCGGCCACATCATGAGCGGAGGTTACGCTGCAGGCTATTACAGTTACAAATGGGCGGAAGTGCTCGATGCCGATGCCTTTGGCAAATTCCAAGAGACGGGCATCTTCAACACCGCAACGGCACGCAGCTTCCGCAGCAACATTCTCTCGCAAGGCGGCACCCGTCCACCGATGGATTTATACGTGAACTTCCGAGGCAGAAAACCGACCATCGACGCGCTCCTGCGCCGCGACGGCATTAAAAAATAGCATATTATCATGAACGAAAAGCAAAAAACGCTCGACCTCCGCTATCTGCGCATGGCGAAGATATGGGCGGAAAATTCATATTGCACGCGCCGCCAAGTGGGTGCGCTGATTGTGAAGGACAAGATGATTATCAGCGACGGCTACAACGGCACACCCTCCGGCTTCGAGAACATTTGCGAGGACGAGCACGGGCTTACCAAACCCTATGTGCTGCACGCCGAAGCCAATGCCATAACGAAGATTGCCTGCTCGGGCAACAACTCCGGCGGCGCAACGCTCTACGTCACCGACGCGCCCTGCATCGAATGTGCCAAACTCATCATACAGGCTGGCATCAAGCGCGTAATTTACGGCAGGCAGTATCGCCTCACCGACGGCCTGGAACTCCTCGAACGCGCCGGCATCGAACTGCAATATTTGCCTGTGGATTAGGCTAATTATAATATTAACAGTAAACAATCTGTCTCGTCTACTCGTTTACTTTGAGATTTTTGCTTTGAGATTTTCGGCTGCGCTCGGCAGTAGGGGCGTTCTGCAGAACGCCCGCCCAAGTTCGGCTCTGCTCTCGCTTGCACGAAAATTTCCTTGTTTGCTCGCCAACTAAAATTTCAGTTATGAAAACCGTCAAGAAGCGTTTTGTCCCGCTCGTGGTTGCCCTCGGAATCGTCATCGGCATACTTATCGGCAGTTTCTACGCCAACCACTTTTCAGGGCGGCGGCTCAACATCATAAATAACTCCAACAACAAAATCAGTAACCTGCTTTTGCTCGTTGACGACCAGTATGTCGATACGGTGAACATCGACTCGCTGGTTGAAAAGTCCCTGCCCAAAATCCTTAAAGAACTCGACCCGCACTCGGTCTATATCGGCGCAAAGGACGTGAACGATGCGATGCAGGACCTCAAAGGCAGTTTTTCGGGCATCGGCGTGCGCTTCAATATTTATAAAGACACCGTGCGCATTGTCAGCGTCATCAAAGGTGGACCCTCGGAGCACGTGGGACTGAAAGCGGGCGACCGCATCATTGCCGTGGACGGCGAGCCGTATGTGGGCAAGAGTGTGAGCAACGAAGAGACTATTAAGAAACTCAAAGGCGAAGCCGGCACGCAGGTGCGCGTCAAGGTGAAACGCGCAGCCTCGGCAAAGCCCTTGGAATTTAAGATTGTGCGCGGCGATGTGCCTGTGCCTACCGTCGACGCCGTTTACATGGTGAACGATGAAACGGGCTATATCCGCATAAGCTCTTTTGGCGAAACTACATATCCCGAATTTCTCTCCGCGCTCTCGCAGCTGCGCGAGCAGGGATTTAAGAAACTTATCCTTGACCTGCGCGGCAACCTCGGCGGCTATATGAACACCGCCGTGCAGATAGCCAACGAATTTCTGCCGCAGGGTAGGCTGATTGTTTACACGAAAGGCCGCAAGTCGCGCCGCGAGGACTATCGCAGTGACGGGCGCGGCTCTTATCAGCACATGCCTGTTGTAGTGCTTGTTGACGAGTCGTCTGCCTCGGCCAGCGAAATCCTTGCCGGCGCGTTCCAGGACAATGACCGCGGCACGGTGATAGGCCGCCGCACGTTCGGCAAAGGACTCGTGCAAGTGCCCATCGAGTTCCCCGACGGCAGCATGATACGCCTCACGACGGCGCGTTACTACACGCCGTCGGGCCGTTGCGTGCAAAAGCCCTATACCCCCGGCGACGAAGAAGATTACGACAACGACCTTTTGCTGCGTGCCGAGCACGGCGAATACTATTCAGCCGACAGCATACGCTTGCACGGACCTAAGTTCAAGACGCGCCTCGGCCGCACCGTCTATGGCGGCGGCGGTATCGTGCCCGACGTATTCGTGCCGCGCGACACGCTCGGCTTTACCTCCTATTTCAAGGAAGCCTATCTCGCCGGCTTGATCAACAGTTTCGCCTATGCTTATGTCGATGGCAATCGCAAAGTCTTAGAGAAAAAGGAAACGCTTGCGGCACTGGTGGCTTATCTGAAACGGCAAAACCTTGTGGAGCAGTTTGCCCGCTTTGCCGAGCGCGAAGGACTGAAACGCCGCAACCGTATGATAGCCGCCTCGCGCAAACTCATAGAAAACTTTCTGATGAACGGCATTATCTACGACGTGCTCGACCTCGGCGCGGCGGTGGAATACAGCAATTCCAACGACCCCTTTATGGAGCGCGCCCTTGAAGCCCTCAAGTAGCACGAGTAGGGGCGTTTTGCAAACGCCCGCCGAGTGCGCCCATGCCAAGTTTCATAGAGGCAACAATTAGGATACCCTATGCTTCTCCCCTCAAAGCAACAGTTGCGTGCCGCCATAAAGGCATTGAAAAAAGCGCGGCTTTCGCCCGGATATAGGGCGGAGGCCGCGCTGAGCCTAATGCAAACCGTAGAGAGGTATCCCGCATTCGCGGCGGCAAACACCGTGATGCTTTACCACGCTTTGCCCGATGAACCCGACACGCACGGTTTGCTTGAAAAGTATGCCGCGTCAAAAACCATCGTTTTGCCTTGCGTGGAAGGCGATGACATCGTGCCGCGCGTTTATCGCGGCGAGCAGGACTTGCGGATAGGGGCGTATGGCATTGCCGAGCCGATAGGGCCTGTCTTTGAGGATTTGCCTGCTATTTCCTTCATTCTTGTGCCCGGCGTTGCCTTTGATGCTGCGGGCCATCGCCTTGGGCGCGGCAAAGGCTACTACGACCGTTTCCTCTCTGCCTTGCCCGCGCGTCCTTTCCTCCTTGGTGCTTGCTTTGCTTGGCAACAAGTTCCCGCCGTTCCCTTTGAACCGCACGACATAATTATGGACGCCGTGGCGTCAACCGGCCTTTATTGAACAAAAAAATGAGATGCGTCCGCTCTGGGCGCATCTCATTTTTGTTATGTTATCCTTAAAAAACGGTTTAGAGGTCGTAGGTGATACCCACGCCGAACACCTTGTTCGTGCGGCTGTAAACGTCGACGCCGGGCAGGCCTGTGCCGTTATAGTTATCGGAAGTCTTGGTGTAGTCCTTATAGGTCGTCCAGAAGTAAGCGGCGTTGGCGGTCCATTTCTTCGTAATCTTAACTTTCAAACCGAAGCCGAGCGAGTAAGAGTCGCAACTGAAACTCAGGTCGCTCTGGAAATCATCGCTCAGGCCGTAGTCCGTGTTTTGGAAACCGCCGCTAAGCGTGAGGCGATCCACGACGTCGACTTCCGTACCCACGGTAATTTCGTGCGTGTTGTGGGTGAGGGTTTTCTGCTTGCCGCCGCTCATGCCGGCTTTCTTGTCGAAGTAGCAATTCCAACCAGCCATGAGGCGCCATTTAGGCAGCACCTGATACTGTGCGCCGATGGCGAGAATGCCGGGAATATCGTTGGGCGTGTTCACGCCGTGGGCAAACGCCTCAACGCCCGTGGTGTTCACCGTAGTCTTGTTTTCGATGTTCATATTCGTCTGGAACTCATAGCGTGCGCCGATGTTGAGGTTGCCAACGCGGTAGTCCAAACCGATAATCGGTGCAATGCCCCAGCCCTTTTGGTCGCAGTCGAGTGCAATGTCGGCAGTCTTTTGCGAAAGTCCGGCCATGGTGCGTGCACCAGCCTGTGCCTGTGCGGCACCTGCGGCGTATTGTGCTGCCGTAGCCTGATATTGGGCTTTCAAGGTTGCGTCTGTGGTAGCATCTGCGAGCATTGTATATTGTTGTGCAGCGTTTGTGGCTTGCTCTGCCTTTGCGGCCAGTTCGGCAGATTGGTTCGAGAAATACGGGCTAAGCGTAACCATATTGCCGCCCATACGTGCGCTGATGTTTTTCAGATAACCTTCGTAGTGGTTGCTTGCAAAGTTCATGCGTGCGCCGAGGTGCATGGAGAGGCCGTGCTTGGCTTCGCCCTTGTTTTCAAAGAATTTATAGGTAACGCCCACTTGCACGCCATATATATATTGGCGGCCGTTCATATACATTTCAGCGGAATAAGCATCGGCTGCAAGGGCTGGCATGCCAAGAGCCGAACTGGCAGCAGTAAGCGCGGCGGGAATAATCGAAACGGGCGCTTCAAACATAGGCAGGCCTTCGTTGAACGTGGCCTTGCCGCCGCCGCCCGTGATGCCGAAGTGCATCGAGGCGGTAAACTTGCCTTTCTGATAAGCCACGTCGAGCGAGGGAATGAACGGCGCGGAAGCCTCGCCCTTAAAGGTCTTCGTGGGATTGCCGAGTTGGTTTACGTTCTGTGCAAATGGGGCGAAGGTTGATGTAATCTTGCGGGTTTGCGCTGCGTTCTGCCAGTTGAACATGAAGTGCCAGCCCTCGCCAATCCAAGCCAAGCCGGCAGGGTTGGTGTACGCGCCGTCTAGCTCGAAGGTTGCCAAGCGGGCGGGGTTGCGCAGGAAAGATGCGCTCTGGTTCGTGTTTGTGAGATAGCCGCCGGCAAAAGATGAAGCCGACACGGCAAATGCTGCCAACGCAGCAAGGAAAAGTTTTCTCATTTTTCTTTTGAATTGGTAAAATCGTCTGCAAATTTACGACTTTTAAGCACAGAAAACAAAGAAATGTGCAATAAATATGCCCTTTGCTTATAAAAAAGGCGGCAATCAAGCGGCTAAGCAAAGGAAAGGAAGACAAAAGAAAAAGAGAAAAGGAACAACTAAGAATTACGCATCAGTTGCTTCTATGGGAGTTGTAGAGGCAAAATCGGACAACGGCGCAGTGATTTCCAAACTGCGCACTTCGAGGTTCTTCATTGGCGGTATCGCCTTCATTTCTGTGCCGCGCACAGCGGCTTGCAACACGCGCAGGAAAAGTCCGTGGCTCACTAAAAGCACGCGCTGCGCATCAGGGTAATCGGTTCTGATGACATCTAATAATATACGTGCGCGGGCGAACATCGCTTCCACGCTCTCCACGCCTGGTGCCTCGTTTGCCGTGCGGATTACCTCCTCGATGCGCCGCCCCGTGATGCTGCCCCAGTCGCGTTCGCGCAGCAGCGGGGTGGGGCGCACGGCAAGGTGCAGTCGCTCGCCTATGATGCAGGCCGTGCAGCGTGCGCGGAGCAGGTCGCTGCACAGCAGGAGGTCGAACTTGGCTTCGGCATTGGCCAGATGCTCCGCCGTGGCGCGTGCCGCCTCAACCCCTTCCGGCGTGAGCGTGCCGGGGAGGTGTCCTTGCAGAATGCGGAGGCGGTTTTCCTCCGTTTCGCCGTGGCGGATTAGAAAAAGCGTGATGTTGCGGTCCATATTGGGGCAAATTTAGTAAAATCCCTACTTGCTGCGCAGCAAATACCTTCTTTTGTTCCTTAAATCTCAGATATTGTGCGTAATTTCGTAGCGTAAATTATTATTAGTGCATTTCATTCTACGAATAAATAGTAAAATATGAATTACGCCATAGTCGTGCCTTGTTATAACGAGGAAGCCGTGCTCAACGAAACTACCGGCCGCCTGCTCGAAGTGATGCAGCGCGTAGCGGAAAAGCACGTAGATTTGCAGGGACGCATTGTCTATGTGGACGACGGCAGCCGCGACGGCACTTGGTCGCTGCTTGGCAGTCTCTCCAAGCAGCACCCGCAGGTGATGGGCTTGAAACTCGCGCACAACGCGGGCCATCAGCACGCCCTTTGGGCAGGTCTTGAATGGGCTGCCGCACATGTTGATGCCGCCATTTCTATTGATGCCGATTTGCAGGACGATGTGAACGTCATTCCCGAGATGATCGACCTTTTTCTCGGCGGCAAAGACATCGTGTACGGCGTGCGCCGCGACCGCCCTACCGACACGTGGTTCAAGCGCACCACGGCATTGGCTTTTTATAAGTTGATGAGCAAACTTGGCGGCGACATCGTGTACAACCACGCCGACTACCGCCTCATGAGCCGCCGCACGCTGGCCGCGCTGATGACCTACGGCGAGCGCAACCTCTTCCTGCGCGGTATGGTGCGCACGCTCGGCTTTCCGCAGGCTATGGTTTATTACGACCGCGCCGCGCGCTTTGCTGGCGAGTCCAAATATCCGCTGCGCAAGATGCTGGCTTTTGCCATCGATGGTATCACCTCGTTCAGCGTGCGTCCGCTGCGCCTGATTTCTATCGTGGGTCTGTCGTTCATGCTCGTGGCTTTGGGCGTGATTGTCTACGGCCTCGCGGCATGGCTGTGCGGCAGGACGATACAGGGCTGGACTTCCCTGCTCGTTTCGCTGTGGTTCATCGGCGGTGCCCTGCTTGTGGCGTTGGGCGTAATCGGAGAATATGTGGGCAAGATATATGCAGAGGTGAAACGTCGTCCGAGATATTTTATTGAAGAAACGACAGAATAAGTTCTTTTATTAGTAGACGAGTTTACAAGTAAACGAGTAGACGAGACAAGTTTCTCATGTAAAATATAAATTAGCAAGACATCTCTGTCTTGTTAACTTGTTTACTCGTTTACTTGTTTACTAAAAACGTTCTTTCTATGTTTACTTTCAAGCAGTTCACTATTGACGATTCTGCCTGTGCGATGAAAGTCGGCACGGACGGCGTGCTGCTCGGCGCGTGGGCGGAGGTTGACAATGCCGCTACGCGCCGCGTGCTCGACATCGGCACGGGTTCGGGCCTGATTGCCCTGATGCTGGCACAGAGGTTGCCCGAAGCCCGAATTGTGGGCATCGACATAGTGCCTGAGGCGGTGGAAGCGGCGCGGCGCAATGCTGCTGCTTCGCCTTTCGCCGAAAGGATAGAAATGGTCTGCGCCGATGTGTGCCATTATCAGCCGGAAAATGGCGAGACTTTCGATGCCATCGTTTCCAATCCCCCTTACCATACAGAGGAACTCCTGCCTCCCTGCGCGGCCCGCGCGGCAGCGCGCCACACGGCTGCCCTTTCCTTCGCCGCGCTCTTTGTCCACGCCCGCCGTTTGCTGCGGCAAGGCGGAACGTTCGCGCTGATAGTGCCTGCGGCGGCGTTGAAAGAGGTGAAGGGCGAGGCGATGCTCAATAGTTTTTCGCTCATGCGCCGCACGTCTGTGGTGACGCGCACGGGCAAACCGCCCAAGCGCGAACTGTTGCAGTTTGTGCTCGGCGCGGCTCCGCAAGTCGCCGTCTGCGACACGTTGCCCCTGATGCCCGCCGACGGTTCCAATACCCGCTCCGAGGCATACGCCGCTCTCACCAAGGATTTTTATTTGTAAGATTTTATAGAGACTATTGATTTTACTATACGATTATTATTATAAACGTAAACGAGTACACGAGTAAACAAGACAAATCGGTTTGAAAGTAGGGGCGTTTTGCAAAACGCCCGGTTTATGTTTACCTTATTGATTTTGCCTTGCGGTACATTCGGCGGGCGTTTTTAATAAGATAGGCTGCGGCTTGGCAATTAGAGCAAGCTCTATTGCGCTCACCTTGCACTATCTTTGCAAAACGCCCCTACTCGTGAGACCTTATTTAAAACTCGTCTACGATTAAACGAACCTATACAATTTGTCATGCACAATGAAGAATTGCGCCTTGCTCGCACCATCATAGAAACCACGGGCACGCACCTGTTCCTCACGGGCAAGGCCGGCACGGGCAAGACCACCTTCCTGCGCCGCCTGCGCGAAGAGTCGTCGAAGCGCATGGTGGTGCTCGCGCCCACGGGCATCGCGGCCATCAACGCTGGCGGCGTGACCATTCACTCCTTCTTCCAACTGCCTTTCGGGCCGTTCGTGCCCGGCAGCACGTTCAGCCGCGAGCAACTGCGCCTCACCAAGCGCAAACTCCGCCTGATACGCAGCCTCGACCTCGTGGTCATCGACGAAATCAGTATGGTACGCGCCGACTTGCTCGATGCCGTAGACACGGCCCTGCGTATGCTGCGGCGCAGCAGCCAGCCCTTTGGCGGCGTGCAGTTGCTTATGATCGGCGACTTGCAGCAGTTGCCGCCCGTGGTAAAGGACAGCGAGCGGGCGTTGCTGCAACAGTATTACGCCACGCCCTACTTCTTCGGGGCGCAGGCATTGCAGCAAACCTCTTTCGTGACAATAGAACTGAAACACGTTTATCGCCAAAGCGACGAGGCGTTTATTTCCCTGCTCAACTGTATCCGTGAGGGCAAGGCCGATGCTGCCACGCTCGATGAACTGAATAAGAGATACGTGCCCGGTTTCGAACCGAACGGCCGGGAACATTACGTGCGCCTCACTACGCACAATAAGCAGGCCGACGACATTAACTATCAAAAACTTGCGCAACTGAAAACGCCGAGCCATAAGTTCACAGCCACCGTGACGGGCACATTTCCCGAACTCTCCTATCCCACGGAATACGAACTCGAACTGAAAGAGGGTGCACAGGTGATGTTTGTAAAAAACGACCCTGAGAAGCGTTACTACAACGGTATGATCGGCACGGTTACCGCGCTCTCCAACAGCGAGGTGCTGGTGCGCCCCGCCGACGGCATGGAAGCGATAGCCGTTGCCCCCGACACTTGGAACAATGCGCACTTTGTGCTGAACGAGGAAACGAAAGTGGTGGAGGAAGTGGTGGATGGCTCTTTCTGCCAATATCCCTTGAAACTCGCTTGGGCTATTACCATCCACAAGAGCCAAGGCCTGACGTTCGACCGCGTGATGATCAATGCCTCAGCCGCCTTTGCGCACGGCCAGACTTACGTGGCGCTGAGCCGTTGCCGCACGCTCGGGGGCATTGTGCTTACCACGCCGATACCGCCGCAGGCAATCATTGTGGACAATCAGGTGCGTGAT
Organism: Bacteroidales bacterium; assembly: GCA_022784065.1. Classification (GTDB taxonomy): domain Bacteria; phylum Bacteroidota; class Bacteroidia; order Bacteroidales; family Bacteroidaceae; genus Alloprevotella. The sequence goes on from JALFUO010000005.1 coordinate 26,310, forward strand.
TTCGAGGATCAATGCGCCGCCTCACAGCCCAACGCGGACAGTTTGTTGCAGATGCAGCAGGCGTTCAACCTTTCGCTGCTCGACGAACTCTTCGACTTTGTGCCGATTGGCCATCGCCTGGCCCGCCTGTTGCGCATCTTTGAAGAGTTTGCCTATCGCAATCAAGGCGCCACCATCGACCTTTGCCGCAGTCTTTTGGAGCGGTGCGAGGCGGAACTCAAAGCCGTGGCGTTGCGCTTCCGTCCTCAATATGTGCGCCTGCTCGCCGAGAACGGCAAGCCGGAAACCAACTCCGAGTTGCAGGAACGCCTGCGCAAGGGCGCGATATACTTTTCAGAAAAACTCGAAACGCTGATTAAGGAACTCGGCAGCGTGGCATTTCTTTCGGAAAATAAGGAACTGAAAAAGCGCTATGCAGCCATTCGCGAGGAACTCGACGAACTCTTGCAAATTAAAGCGCAGCTGATGCGTTTTGTGGCGCAGAAAGGATTTGAGATGTCCGTCTACCAGGAAGCCCGCACACGTTTTACGCTCGCCGCCGACGGCACAGAGCCTGCCGCCCAGCGCAAAAAAACTGCAAAGAAAGAGAAGGTGAAAAAAGAGCCTAAGGCCAAAGCACCGAAGAAACCGAAGGAAAAGAAACCCGACACTGTGAGCGTGACGCTCAACCTATACAATGCCGGCCTTGCGCCGCAGCAAATCGCCGATACCCGCAATCTTGCCATCTCTACCATTATGGGGCATCTCGGCCAGTGCGCGGCAAAGGGCCTCCTGCCGCTTTCGGCCTTCATTCCGCCCGAGCGGCAGAGGCTTATCGCCGACTGCATCAACCACTTGCCCGACGGCATAAAGTCGAGGTTCAAGGATATCTACGTGGCCTTGAACGAAGAGATAAGTTATGAGGAGATAAGGTTGATGATAACCGTTTTAGAAAATCAGGGAAAGGCTTCTTAGAAAAACTTGGAACAGGTAAAACGGTTATTTCTTCACTTCGTCGATATTCACGATGCCGTTGGCGATGGCGTAAATCGTGAGGCCGGCGAGCGAATGAATATCTAATTTTCGCGAAATGTTTTTGCGGTGCGTCAAGACTGTATTGAAAGAAATATAGAGACGCGCCGCAATTTCTTTATTCGTCAGTCCGCAAACGGCGTAATGCACGATTTCTTTCTCGCGTTCCGACAGGGCTTCGGCATCTGCCTTGCCGCTTTCCTTTTCCTTGCCGAGGCTGCTGGCAGGCTGCTGCTCCACTTCCGTTTCCAGTTGCTCTACCACGGGAACAAAGAGCGCATCTTCCAGTTCGCAGTGCTTGCGCAGGTCGTTTTCGCAGGACACGATGTCGAAGAGCAGCATGTTCATCAGTTCGTCTGTGCCGGTGGCCTGCGGGCGGTAGTATTTAATGATGATGTTTTTGAGTTCTTGCAGTTTCTTGTCTACGCCGACGTGGCTCTTGGAGAAACGGCATATTGAGTAGTTGTCGGGGCGCACGCCCGACAAGAGGCCGCGCACGTAGGTGAATACTTTTTTGTCTTCAAAGGTCATGTGCGCCCTCACGTCGCCCATATATTCGTCGAAGAATTTGAGAATGAGCAGTGCCACGTGGTCTTGCCCCGAGCAGTCTATGGCTTCAAGGAGTTTGCGGCGGATAGTGGGCAGTTGGAAGTTCAGGAAATAGTCGTGGCTGCGGCTCAGGTAGTCCACCAAGGCTTTTACAGACACGTCCTTGATGCTATCGGCCGTGCCGTTGCTCATGAAATTGGCGACTGCCAAGAAAGTGGGCGTGTCGACGCCTGCCGCCTCGCATACCTCGCTCACCGTTTTTTCGCCCACGCCGAGGGGAATGCCGAAGCGGCACATCATCTGTAGAAGGTGGAACTCTTGGCTGATGATGTCGCACATGCGGTCGTTGGGAGAGAAGCGGGTGGAGAGCATATTCTTAATTGTTCTTTTATTAGTAGACGAGTTTACAAGTAAACGAGTAGACGAGACAAGTTTCTCATGTAAAATATAAATTAGCAAGACATCTACATAATTTCGGCTGCGCTCGGCAATTTAAGTAAACTTAATTGCGCTCGCTTGCACGACATTTCTGTCTTGTTTACTTGTTTACTCGTTTACTTGTTTACTAAAATCGTTACCATTCTTAAAGACATATTCTGCTTTCGCAGCGGGCAGCCACACGGTTTTGCCGTCGGGCAGTTCGGCTTGCAACCAGTCTTTCCCGTAAGTGTCGGTGACTGTGAACGCCGTGCCCTCGTGCAGGGCGCGGTCCTTCTTTGAAGTCAGGGCGGGCTGCGTGTAAGTGTCGGTGGCTTGCATGAGCACGGCGCGTACCTCCGTCTTCGTCTGATGGTTGCGCACGGCGGCGAAAACGTGGAGCGTGAGCGTGAAGAGCAGGCTAAGGATAAAGAGGGCGAAACTAAGTCGGCGTTGCCACGGGCTGCGCAGCAAGAGATAAAGGGCAAAGAGCACGAGCGTCAGCGCCCAAGCCGGCAAGGCAAGCATTCCCCATTCGTCGGCACTGTGTGCCTGCAATGTCTGCTGATACCAGCGTACGAAGAACATTTCGCTCTTCTCCGCAAAGCGGTCGGGCAACTTCGTGCGAATGAGTTCGAGATTAAACTGCGCGTCCTTGCAGGAAGGATCGAGTTTCAGGCAACGCTCGTAGTTGAGCACTGCTTTCGGGTAATTGTTCAAGCGGTAATGGCAGTTGCCGAGATTATAGAAAAGGCGTGCCGACGGCGTTTCTTTTAACTGCGCTTCGTAGAGTTTCATCGCGCCGATATAGTCTTTTTGCAGATAAAGCGAGTCGGCGTCGATGGCAAAGCCGGCAATGAAAATCGTAAGGAAGGAAGATATCAAAAGGATGCGTTTCATGATGCTTTGATGCTTTAAGGTTTATGCCAACTCGTTCATAATCTTGTCTGCCTCGGCAAAGAGTTCCTCCGCCATCGTGGCAGCCTGCGCCTGAGGTGCATAGCGGGCAAAGTCGCAGTCGGCAATCATTTTTGCGAACCGCTCGATCGTGTCTTGGGCAATGCCTTTCGTTTGCAGCAGTTCCGACATCGTTTCCTCTGTCAGCTCAGCCTCGGGACGGTTGAACGTATCTGCCACGTAGCCGCTTAGGGCCTGGCGCAACGCGCCTATGGCAGGCACGGCCTCGCCTGCCTGCAACTGCCTGCGGGCCGCGTCAATGCGCTTGCGGGCTGTGCGTACGGCCTTGCTTCGCTTGCGGCCCACGGTGTCGGCCTCGGCGGCCATGTATTTGCGCACGGCCTTAATGGCGACGAACGCGATGAACGCCAGCAGGAGGTTTAAGCTCCAATATATCAGGCTGCCCCAAGCCAGTACGCGCTCCGACTGCGCGTCGGCTTCCGCTATGATGGGGCGTATGTCGCTATTTCTAAGTTCCATTTCCCGCTCTACGTCTTCGGCGCTGCGCGTGCCTTGCAGCACGTGGAGCTTGGTCGGTTTTGTGGAAAGCGTGACGTAGCGGTTTTCCTCGGGCGAGAAATAAACGAAGTCCACGGCGGGAATTTCGTAGTCGCCTTTGTTGTGCGGCACGAAAGTATAGTCGAACGTCAGTTTGCCTTTCAATCCTTCGGCAGTTGCCTCGGTCTGCTCCTCTGTCTTAGGATCGTAAACATCGAAATCCTTTGGGAAAGTGACGCTCGGCGTGGCAATGAGTTTCATGTTGCCTGTGCCTTCCACGGTGATGCGGTACGTGCAAGGTTCGTTGGTGCGCAGTTCCGGCGAAAGCAGTTCGCCTTTCACGTTGAAGCGTCCCACGCCGCCCGAGAATGCGGCTGGTTTCGGCTTAGGCAGTTCCTTTACGGTCAGTGTCAGCGGCTTGACGCTGCGCTGTACTTGAACGCCGATGCTGCCTCCGCCATTGAAAAAGGCATCGGCGAAGTCGAGCGAATTGTCCTGCTGGATAACGGTGCAGTCGAACGACAAGCCGGGAATTGTGAGCGCACCGGCTTTCTGCGGGAATACGAGATACTGCAAAATAGTCCCCGTGCGGTAGGTCGCACCGTTAAGATGCTCCATGCTCATCTGTATCTCGTTGCCAGGGATTGGTATTTCCTGCGAGATGAGGTTCTTGAAATCGGGGCGGCGCGTGAGGGTCGTGTTGGCCAAGCCCACACCGAGGCGCACGTGAATGCGGTAGGTGAGAAGCACTGCTTCTTGTTCGTAAACGGTGGTACGTGTGGGCGTGACGTCGATAAAGAGGTCGCGCTGCGTCACGGGCGTTCCGCTTTGTTGCACGCCCGACGACTCAACCATTCCGCCGCTTTGATTTTTGCCGCTCCTGCCGCCGGAGGATTGAGAGGCCTGCGTGGCAGTGAGGCTCACGGAGTTGGAGCGCAGCGTCTTGCCGCCGACCGAAACGGAAGCCGGGCCGATGGTGATTTGCCCGTTTTTCTTGGGGCGAATAATATAGGTGAAACTCAGGGACTCGCTGTGCGTTACTTTTCCGTTGACGAACTGCACGCTGCTGTACGACGACTGTGCCGGACCGCTCAACACTTCAAAATCTGCAAGCGAGGGAGGCGTGAAATGTTCCGCATCTTTCGACGCGACCGTAAAGCTTAGGCGATAGTATTTGCCGAGGTTTTCCACCTGGGCTTCGAATTTCTGCGCAAAGGCTGCGCAGGTGAGTGACATTGTGAGGATTAAGGCGAATAGTCGCTTGTTCATATTGTAGAGTTGCTTTTAGGGCAAGTTTTTACCAATTCTTATCGAGACCGCGATGCACGGGCTGTCCGTTCTTA
>JALFUO010000052.1 GCA_022784065.1 Bacteroidales bacterium
TTGGGTTGACGTTTTGTCATCTTTTGTTTTCTTTTCGGTCTAACCGACGAACGAGCGAGCGGAGAGCCGAGCTTGCTCGAGCTATTCCGAGCGAGGAGGAGGAAGGCTCGCCAAATCGTAAGTCTCATCGGTCACGTAGCCCGCTACGCTCCCTCTTCCACTTACAATTTATCCGCGAAAATAAATCCAAAATCTGCCAAAGCGAATTAATAGAACCCACCTTAATTTATGGCCGTATACGAGCGGAAACGATCCTTGTATATAAGAAAATCAAAAAAAATTGGGGAAATGCTTTGTTGTTTCGTTTTATTGCCTTAACTTTGCACTCGCAAAACGGAAAAAACAAGGTTTTGCCCCCTAATTGGTGCGTTAGTTCAGCTGGTTAGAATACATGCCTGTCACGCATGGGGTCACGGGTTCGAGTCCCGTACGCACCGCAACTTTTTTCAATGTAATATTAGAAAGTTCCGAAATCGATTGATTTCGGAACTTTTTTATTTTGTGCCAGAAATAGCTTCGCGCCGCCCTTCTTTCCCCAAGCTCCCGCCATTCTGCCTGACTATCATATAAAGCCGCCTACATTATCTCCGAGAAAGTTTTTACTGTCTCGGAGATATTTTCTACTAAGCCCTTGATACTTTCACGAAGTGCCTAAGGGCTTGCGTAAGAAGAAGGGGAATTGGCTTTTACTTGTAGATCTGCGCCTCGCGCTCTCCGCGCAACACGGCGAGGGCATTGAGGGCAAGGGCCTCCATCTCGTTTTCACCGGGAAAGATATGCACCGGCGCGAGGTAGTCCACGCGGCTGCGTATGCCAGAGGTGATGTAGTCGGAATGGGCAATGCCGCCCGTGAGGAGGATGGCATCGACGTGCCCGCGCAGCACCGCGCCCTCGGAGGCAATGCACTTGGCCGTGTGGTAAATCATGGCATCGATGAGAAGCTTTGCCTTGGCATCGCCCTCGCGCAGCAGGCGGGTGATTTCAAGTATGTCGGTTGTGCCGAGGTGCGCCGCAAGCCCTGCGCTGCCAGCGATGCGCTTGAGGAGCTGGCCTTCGGTGTACTTGCCGCTGAAGCAAAGGCGCACGAGGTCGGCGGCGGGGAGCGTGCCGGCACGCTCGGGCGAGAAGGGTCCTTCGCCGTCGAGGGCGTTGTTGGCATCGATGGCGCGGCCTTTGCGGTGGGCAGCGATGGAGATGCCGCCGCCGAGGTGGCACACGACAAGGTTGAGGTCTTCGTACCTACGCCCGATGCTGCAGGCGTAGCGGCGGGCGATGGCCTTCTGGTTGAGGGCGTGCCAGATGCAGATGCGGTGCATGAGGGGCGAGCCGCACACGCGGGCTTCGTCTTCCAGTTCGTCCACCACGCCGGGGTCGGCGATGTAGGCGGGGCAACCCGCTTCTTTAGCTATTTGGTAGGCAATGATGCAGCCGAGGTTGCAGGCGTGCTGGCGCGGCGCGGTGTATGTTTCGTGGCACATCTCTTCGTTCACTACATACACGCCGCCCGGTATGGGCTTGAGCAGTCCGCCGCGCCCTATGACGGCATCGAACTCCAAGGGGATATCCGCTTCGCGAAGCTCTTGCTCCACCAAGCGGCGGCGGAACTCTAACTGTTCTGTGATTTTGGAGAATTGCGCGAGTTCTTCCACCGAATGGCGAATGGAACGCACGAGTATCGGCTCGTCGTCTTCATAGACTGACACTTTGGTGGAGGTGGAGCCGGGATTTATTACGAGAATGGTCATATATAAAATGAGAGGTATATTTATTGGGCGGGGCGTATGCTGCCCAGCGCGGGGGCGGGCGGTCTGCAGAACGCCCCTACTTGTTTATAATTCCCACGCAAAGGCTGCGGTATTTCGTCTCGGCATCGTCGGCACGCGAGGAGAGCACCACGGGGCACTGCGGCCCTTTGAGCATTCCCGCCATCTTGGCACCGGCGAAGAGCGGCAGCACTTTGTAGAGCAGGTTGCCGGCTTCGATGTCGGGCAGGATCAGGCCGTCGGCGCTGCCTGCTATGGGCGAACTGATGCCTTTCGTGGCGAGGGCGGCGGCATCGCAAGAGGTGCGGAAGTCGAGCGGGCCGCTCACAATGGCACGCCCCCACTCTCCGCTTGCGGCGCGGCTGGCAATCTCGGCATACCCCATGGTGTGGGGGAACTTCTCGCTCGCCGTTTCGGCGCAGTGGATCAGGGCGATGCGCGGCTCCTCGATGCCGAAAGCGTGGCAGGTCTCAATCATGTAAGCCACCTGCTGCACGCGCTGCTCGTGGGTGGGGTAAGGAATGACGGCGGCATCGGAGAAGAAGAGCAGGCGCGGGTAGCCGGGCAATTCGGCGGCGGCGATGTGCGTGAGCAACCTGCCGCGCGGCAGTATGCCCTCCTCCTTATTGAGCACGGCGCGGAGGAGCGTGTCGGTGTGGATAAGCCCCTTCATCAGCAAGTCGGCCTCGCCGCGCTTTGCCATGGCCACGGCGGCGCGGGCGGCGGCTTCGTCGCTATCGGCAGGAATGATGTGGAAGAAGAGATTAGCCGTTACCTCGCCGGGCAAGTTTTTAAGATTAAAGTTTTCTGGAATAAAAAGCCAGGGCTCAATAAAACCTTCGGCTGTGCCGCGCATGAGGGCCTCGAGTGTGGCGCGGTCGGTGCCGCACACCACTGCCACGCGCCACCGACGCCCCTTGGCTTTAAGCGAGGCGGTGAGCGCGGCGAAATTCAAAACGGGTTGCATAAAATAAAGGGGAAATAAACCATTCTTAGTAAACAAGTAAACGAGTAGACAAGTAAACAAGACAAGTTTGTTTTGCTATGCAATATTTCTATGAGTGACCTATCTCGTCTACTCGTTTTCTTTGAGATTTTCGGCTGCACTCGGCATAGCCCGAACAAGTTCGGCTCTGCTCTCGCTTGCACGAAAATTTCCTTGTAAACTCGTCTACTAATATATTAATCTTCTGCAAAGATAGTGCGCCAAAATATTCTCGCCAAAAAAAATTGCGCATTCCTATAAGAAATGCGCAAAAATGAAAACAAATCATGCTTATTTTGCTAAAAGCGGGACTAAATATGTCTCGTAGCCTCCTCAAGCCACGCCTTATCCGCAACATTTGCGAGGAGCGGCAGCAGGGCGGCGCGCACGCGGTCGTGGTAGGCGTTGAGCCAGGCGATTTCCTCGCCCGTAAGCAACTCTTTCGCCACGGGGCGCAAATCGATGGGGCAGAGGGTGAGCGTTTCAAAGGCGAGAAACTGGCCGAAATCGGTCGCGCCGTCCTCGCGGGCGAGCAGCACGTTCTCAATGCGCACGCCGAAGCGGCCGCTCACATAGATACCCGGCTCGTCGGTAATGGTCATGCCGTCGGCAAAGGGCACGAGGGTGCAGGCGCGGCAATTCTTGCGTATCTGCTGAGGTCCTTCGTGCACGCCGAGATAAGTGCCGACGCCGTGGCCCGTGCCGTGGCCGAAGTCGTAGCCGCGCTGCCACATACCATAGCGGGCGGCGAGGTCGAGCTCCAGTCCCGTAGTGCCTTCGGGGAAGCGGGCGCGGGCAAGGTTGATGTGCCCTTTAAGCACTAGGGTATAGACGCGGCGCTCCTCTTCGGAGAGCGGGCCGAGGGCGACGGTGCGCGTGATGTCGGTGGTGCCGCAGTCGTAGTGCGCCCCCGAGTCGAGGAGCAGCAGCCCGCGCGGCTCGAGCCGCGCCGCCGTTTCCTCGGTCGCCTCGTAATGCACGATGGCGCCGTGCGCCGCATAGCCTGCAATCGTGGGGAAACTGAGTCCCTTGAAACCAGGCTGATCGGCACGCAGGGCAGTGAGTTTCTTGTCGATAGTCACTTCTGTCTGCAAACCTTTCGGCACTTCCTCGTCCAGCCAGCGCAGGAACTGCACCATGGCCGCGCCGTCGCGCAGCATCGCCGTGCGCATGCCCTCCCGTTCCGCCTCCGTCTTCACTGCACGCAGGGGCGGCACTGGCGAGGGAATTACTTCGAGGCGTACGTCGTCCGTCGCTTCGGTTGCCTTTACAAAGGCTTCGAGCTGCTCCATATTCACAGATGCGGGCAGATAAGCGGAGACCTCCCCCGCCCTGCCGGTGCGCAACTCTCGGGCCACATATTGCCAAGCATTGTAATCGTCGACGGCAACGCCCTGGCGCGAGAGGTACAAGCGTACTTCTTCGGTCAGTTTGTGCCGGTCGGTAAAGAGCGTGGCGGCATCGTCGGTGATCAAAAGGTAGGCGAGGAAGAGCGGGTTGAAATCAATGTCGCCGCCGCGCAGGTTGAGCGTCCAAGCGATTTCGGAAAGGTCGTTCATCAAGAAGAGCCTTTTCTCCTCGCCCGATGCCTTGGGCAAAGCATCGCGCACGGCCTGCAGCTTCTCACGCGCCGAAAGGCCGGCATATTCTTCTGGGAATATAGAGATGAGCGTGCGCGGCATATCGGGGCGGTCGCGCCACAGGTAGTCAAAGGGGTCGTTCTCGCTGGCGCGCACGGCAATCTTTTCAGGCAGATCGGCAAAGAGGCTGTCGTATAATTCCTTGCTCATGCACTCTCCGCAATAGCCCACTGCATCGCCGCCCTGCAACTGTGCTTCGAGCCACGCCGCAGGCGAGGGCGTGCCCGGCACACCTTCGCGCATCAGTTCGATGCCCGTGCCTGCGAGTTGCTCCTCGGCTTGCAGGAAATAGCGCGAGTCGGTCCAAAGCGCAGCCTTTGCCATGGTTACAACCGCCAGCCCCGCCGAGCCTGTGAATCCCGTGAGCCATTCGCGGGTCTGCCAGCGGAATGGCAGGTATTCGCTGTTGTGGGGGTCGAGCGTAGGCACTACGTAGGCATTGAGCCCCTCGCCGCGCAACCAACGCCGCAAGGCATCTACGCGTGCTTTATAATCTGTGGGATTGAGACGTGACATAGTTTTTTCTGCTTTTTATATTAAAGGGATACAATATTATATATATAGCGCGCGTTGCTTTCAGCGCAACGAACGGCTTGACTTTTGCAAACTTAAATATTTATTTTGAAACAATAATACCCTTTTTCACTGTTTTTATATAGATTACCCACATAAGATAGGCGGCGGTTCGGCACGATTCAAGCAAATTTGCCTTCTGCGCTTGCCTTGCACAAACGTAGAATTATGTGTTAAGTGCCTTCCTGGCACCTCGCTTCTAATTCAACCAACAGATTGTGCAAATTCGTGAGATTAGTGGGCACACAATAGCTCTGCAAATTTACCAAACACACCCAATAAGGCGCGTGCTCCTCACGCCATGTTCCGCATTATCATATATAGGAGCACACCTCGAGGCGCTTTTCACGGCAACGCAACATTTATATTTACGATTATTTTGCATAACCCGCCAAAAAGAATTACTTTTGCACTGCGTGTCATATAAGCAAATGCCATTTAGCACGCATTTTCCACACCTTGAAAAACCTTTCACATTCAATTTTTCTAAAAATATCAACTTTATTTCATTTTTCAAAACAATCTCTTTTATGTGGTTAACTAATTCATCCATTGGAAGAAAAGTGATTATGTCCGTTACGGGTATCGCACTTATCCTCTTCCTCACGTTTCATGGCTGCATGAACTTGGTTGCCCTCTTCTCTGAGGAAGGCTACAACCTTGTGTGCGAAATGCTCGGTGCCAACTGGTACGCCGTGGCCGCTACACTCGGCTTGGCAGCGCTCGTTGTGCTCCACTTCGTCTATGCCATCATCCTCACCTTGCAGAACAAGAAGGCACGCGGCGCAAACTCTTACGCCGTAACCGACCGCCCGGGCAAGGTGGAATGGGCTTCGCAAAACATGTTCGTGCTCGGCATCATCGTGGTGCTCGGCCTCTTGCTCCACCTCTTCAACTTCTGGTACAACATGATGTTCGCAGAACTCGTGAACGGCGGCTGCCCCTTCATCAACGAAGTGCAGAGCGCTTCCGACGGCTACGGCATGATGGTCTACACGTTCAGCAACCCCGTCTACACGGTGCTCTACCTCGTTTGGTTCGCAGCCATCTGGTTCCACCTCACCCACGGCTTCTGGAGCGCACTCCAAACCCTCGGCTGGAGCGGCAAAATCTGGTTCAACCGCTGGAAGGTCATCGGTACGGTCTATGTTACCCTGCTGATGCTTATCTTCGTGGTCGTAGCTCTTAAATTCGCACTCTGCGGCGGCTGCTGCACGGCTTGCTGCTAAGTTCTCATCTCAACACACACTCCTTATTTTTAATATAAAGAAAAATGGCTACAATAGATTCAAGAATACCCGAAGGTCCCGTGGCTGAAAAATGGACCAACTATAAGGCTCATCAGAAACTGGTTAACCCCAAGAACAAGCGTAAGCTCGACGTTATCGTCGTAGGTACGGGCCTTGCCGGCGCAAGCGCCGCCGCATCGCTCGGCGAAATGGGTTTCAAGGTGAAGAACTTCTGCATCCAGGACTCTCCGCGCCGCGCCCACTCTATCGCCGCACAGGGCGGTATCAACGCTGCCAAGAACTATCAGAACGACGGCGACTCCGTTTATCGCCTCTTCTACGACACCGTTAAGGGCGGCGACTACCGTGCCCGCGAGGCCAACGTTTACCGCCTCGCTGAGGTGAGCGCTAACATCATCGACCAGTGCGTGGCACAAGGCGTGCCCTTCGCCCGCGAATACGGCGGCATGCTCGCCAACCGCTCCTTCGGCGGCGCACAGGTGAGCCGTACTTTCTACGCCAAAGGCCAGACCGGCCAGCAGCTCCTTCTCGGCGCTTACTCCGCGCTGATGTGCCAGGTACACGCCGGCACGGTTGAACTGCACACGCGCTACGAGATGCTCGACGTCGTGATCATCGACGGCCGCGCCCGCGGCATCATCGCCCGCAACCTCGTAACGGGCAACATCGAACGCTTCTCTGCCCACGCCGTAGTAATCGGCACCGGCGGTTACGGAAACACCTATTTCCTCTCCACCAACGCTATGGGCTGCAACTGCTCGGCTGCCATGTCGTGCTACCGCAAGGGCGCATATTTCGCCAACCCCTCTTACGTTCAGATCCACCCCACCTGCATTCCCGTGCACGGCGACAAGCAGTCCAAGCTCACGCTTATGTCGGAGTCGCTCCGCAACGACGGCCGCATCTGGGTGCCCAAGAAACTCGAAGACGCGCAGAAGCTCCAGCGCGGCGAAATCAAGGGTAAGGACATTCCCGAAGAAGACCGCGACTACTACCTCGAGCGCCGCTATCCCGCCTTCGGTAACCTCGTGCCCCGCGACGTGGCCAGCCGCGCCGCCAAGGAACGCTGCGACAAGGGCTACGGCGTGAACAACACCGGCCTTGCCGTGTTCCTCGACTTCTCTCAGGCCATCAAGGACTTCGGACGCGACGAAATCGCCGCACGCTACGGCAACCTCTTCGACATGTATGAGGAAATCACCGACGAAAGCCCCTACGAAACCCCGATGATGATCTATCCCGCCGTGCACTACACGATGGGCGGCATCTGGGTAGACTATGAATTGCAGACCTCCGTGAAGGGCCTCTTCGCCATTGGCGAGTGCAACTTCTCCGACCACGGCGCAAACCGCCTCGGTGCTTCTGCCCTCATGCAGGGTCTTGCCGACGGTTACTTCGTGCTGCCCTACACCATTCAGAACTACCTCAGCGACCAAATCACCGTTCCCCGCTTCTCCACCGACCTGCCCGAGTTCAAGGCTGCCGAAGATGCCGTCAAGGCACGCATCAACAAGCTCTTCGCCATCAAGGGCAAGCGTTCCGTGGATTCTATCCACAAGGAACTCGGCCACATCATGTGGGAACACGTGGGCATGGGCCGCACCGCAGAAGGCTTGAAGGAAGGTCTTGCCAAACTCAAAGCCCTGCGCGAGACGTTCTACAAGGATCTCTTCATTCCCGGCACGGCCGAAGGCGTTAACGTGGAACTCGAAAAGGCTATCCGTCTCGAAGACTTCATCCTCATGGGCGAACTCATCGCCAACGATGCCCTCCACCGCAACGAAAGCTGCGGCGGTCACTTCCGCGAAGAATACCAGACGGAGGAAGGCGAAGCCAAGCGCGACGACGAAAACTTCTTCTACGTGGGTTGCTGGGAATACCAAGGCTCTGACGACAAAGCACCGGTACTCTACAAAGAACCGCTCGTTTACGAAGCCATCAAGGTTCAAACCCGTAACTACAAGAACTAATCCGTAGAACAACTTAAACGCATAACAACAATGGCTAAAAATATCAGTTTCACAATTAAATATTGGAAGCAGAACGGTCCCAAGGATGCCGGTCATTTTGAACAGCGCGAAATGCACAACATTCCCGACGACACGTCCTTCCTCGAAATGCTCGACATCCTCAACGAGGAACTCATCGAAGAGGGCAAAGAGCCGTTTACCTTCGACCACGACTGCCGCGAAGGCATCTGCGGCATGTGCTCGCTCTACATCAACGGCACGCCGCACGGCAAGACCGCCACGGGCGCAACCACCTGCCAGCTCTACATGCGCCGCTTCAACGACGGCGATGTCATCACCGTTGAGCCTTGGCGCTCCGCTGCATTCCCTGTAATCAAGGACTGCATGGTAGACCGCTCCGCGTTCGACAAGATCCAGGCCGCCGGCGGCTACGTTACCGTACGCACCGGCCAGCCGCAGGACGCCAACGCAATCCTTATCCCCAAGCAGGACGCCGACGAGGCTATGGACTGCGCCACGTGCATCGGTTGCGGCGCTTGCGTTGCAGCGTGCAAGAACGGTTCAGCCATGCTCTTCGTCAGCTCTAAGGTGAGCCAGTTCGCCCTCCTTCCGCAGGGTCGCCCCGAGGCAGCAAAGCGCGCCAAGGCCATGGTGGCCAAGATGGACGAGCTCGGTTTCGGCAACTGCACCAACACCCGTGCCTGCGAAGCCGTTTGCCCCAAGAACGAAACGATTGCCAACATCGCCCGCCTCAACCGCGAGTTCATCAAGGCAAAACTCGCCGACTAACTATCGGCCGTTACAACCCATAACGCAAAGGCGTGCCCCCGAAACGAGGGCACGCCTTTTTTTATCCACGGATTTTATTTTTTTGCCCACAAGTTTTTTGCCCACGATATTTTTTTGTTGCCCACGAATCACACGAATCTACACGAAGCATTCCCAATGAATTAAATGGCGACCTGTTCGGTCGCACGAATCTCACTAATTCAAGGAGGCTCCTCAACAGGATGCCCCTTCGTTTTGCCAATACCTTTCTTGCATTCGTGTGATTCGTGCGACCGAACAGGTCGCCATTATAATATAAAGCAATGAATTCGTGTAGATTCGTGAGATTCGTGGGCAAAAAAAATATCGTGGGCAAGAAAAATCGTGGCAAAAAGATAACTCGTGGATTAAATGCATTGCATAAATCCCGTTTGCTTTTTGTTTATAGGTATTCGTTTCAGATGTCCCATGTCGGCAAGTTCGTTTAAGTCAGTGCGGGCAGTTCTTTCCGTCACCCCGAATCTATTGGACACTTCCTGACAGGTCAGTACCAGTGAGGGGTTGTCGCTCAAAAGTTTCAAGATTTGCATTTGCCGTTCGTTGATACCTTCAATGTCTGCATACTGCAAAATAGTCCCGCGCTCTTTCTGTTTTTCCGAGAGATAGACTTTGAGGTCATCGTATGCCTTTTTCATCACAGTCAGATTATGGAGAATGAAATAAGTCATGTCCATTCCGTCGCTTTCTGTATAAAGAAAAGCCCGTTCATAACGCCTTTTGTTATTGTAAATCACGCGAGAAATGCTGAGATATTCCGTCAGCCAATATCCCTTTTTTAGCAGATACCAATAAAAAACGGAACGCGCCGTTCTTCCGTTGCCGTCCACAAACGGGTGAATCCATGCCAGCATAAAGTGCAGGATTATTCCCTTTACAATCGGGTGAATGAACGATGCTTCCGAGTTGTCGTTATTATTGGCAAAGTCAAACAGGTCGCGCAGCAGGCTTTCCACTTCGTTATGGCTTGGCGGCGTATGGGCCACGCTTCCCGTAATGGCATCTACCACATATATATCGTCTGTTTGGCGCAACCTTCCCTCATCGCCGGCATTGTCAAGCGTGTAAGCCGTTATGGAGGCATGCATATTCAGCAGCATGTCAAGATTAATGTCCTTTTTGCTTTCTTCTGCCAAGCGCCGGATTGTCTGATAGTTGTTTACAATCATTTGCTGGCTTTTGTTTTGCGGGCGAAGCGCTTTCCGAAGCATGTCCTTTGCCACCTTTCGTGTAGTGGACGCCCCTTCTATTTGGCTCGACGCAATGGCTTCCTCCATAAGACTGTTAATGAGATAGCCCTGACGGTCTTTCTCTTTAATAATATGGCTCGCTTCCGCACCCGCCCCCATGTTCACGTCAAAATCATGGAGCATATTCTGAATGGCCGGGGTGATGGAGAAGTAGAATTTATAATTGCCAAACTCCACCGTTTTCAGTTGCATCTGCCTTTTGGTTTTGACGGCCGCCCAAAACAATTCGGGCTTGATGTCTTTTGGAACAAGATATTTCACCTTATCCCAATACAGATATTCACATTCCACTTTTTCCAGCAATTTCTGCAACTTGGTATCTGTGACGATGCTTAATACCTCTTCAAAATGATTTGTTGCATTTACGTTTGGAGCGTTTTCTATCATGACGATGTTTATTTTAGGAAAGTAGGGGCGTTTTGCAAAATTACTGCATTTATCTCGTACATGCGGAAATTTTCCGAATATTTCCGCATTTGCACCTATTTGTTGGTTGAATTAATTCCACGAGTTATTTTTTTGCCCACGAAGATTTTTTGTTGCCCACGAATCTCACGAATTTACACGAATTCATTGCTTTATATTATAATGGCGACCTGTTCGGTCGCACGAATTTTCACTAATTCAATCAGTTCTGTCATTGAATTCGTGTGATTCGTGCGACCGTACAGGTCGCCATTAATAAATAGGACAGGAAAATTCGTGTAGATTCGTGTGATTCGTGGGCAAAATATAATCCGTGGATAAAAAATAATGAGACTTTAATCGCACACACATTGGCAGAAAACTCGCTTTATTTGATAAAAAACTAAGAAAAACAGACTCTTTAACGTTTTTTACCCCCCCCCTGTTTTGCAAACCCGTTGCAATATAATAACTTTGCTGCGCAGATAATAATTAAAACTTTTGTTTTATACGCAGAAACGTGAAAGGACTCACAGGCCCTTTCACCCTTTTGCTGTCTTATAATCATTGCTAAAACATAAAATTATAATCAATAATCATTTCAATTATTATGAGAAACAGGTTTACCCTTTTCCTTATGCTGATGTTCTTGATGGGCACCGGCATGAATGCGCAAACCGTCGTGGCGAAGATGAAAGCCTTAGCAGAAGCCGCGGGCAACAGCGACACGAAGGCGACCGTCTCTACTGTATGGCAGTCGGACGACGCAGCAGGCGCAGTTTATGAATTTTCAAACGACAAGTATTTGGGCGCAATCTCAAATCAAGATGTTGTCAATGCTTTGGAAGGCAACAAGATTGTCACCATTGCCATGTGGGTCTACGGACGCACCACGAGCAACCAGTGCGTATTTGGTTATGGCAACAAGGACGATGGCGTGAAGTTCCAGCAAAACGGCAAGTCTATCAGTGCTACAAAAAAATACATTAGCGATATAAGCGGATGGAGCAGAGATGAACTCTTAGACGACGAATGGAACCTTATCGCCTTTGCCGTGGCCGGCAAGGCAAATACAACTGCCACCAAGGGCAAATATTATATCAACAACATCAATGACAATCATTCTGGCCTGAAACTTAGCGGCATGGCAGAGACAGCTACTGAAAACAAGTTGCTCGCTATCGGCTCGGGCGACCAAAACATCGCCCGCGAAGCCTATAACGGCATGATTGCCAATCTGACGGTTATCACGTCCGACGATCTGCTTACGAACGACAAAATTAAAGAATTGGTCGGCACCGTATCTCGCATTGACGGCAAGCGCCGCGTGACCATCAACTATAACTACGGCAACGGTACGTTTAGCCAGAAGATTCTCGTTGACCCCGGGAGTACATTCGACGTGCCCACGCCTGACTTCTACACAAGTTTTTCGCAGACTACCATCACCGACGACAATTCCTCCACGAGCTACAACGTGACTTGCGTCGAAAACTTCCCATTCACGGCAGGCACATTCTACAAACTCAAGCTCCGCGAAAAGGATGATGACAACAGATATGTCGTCTGGGACGGCACAAGCGCAAACATCAACACGCGCAAGAGTGACGAGGAAGCAACGAATGCCGGCATGGGCAGCTATTGGCGCTTTGAGCGCGTGCCCAACACCGAGAACCAAGTGCGCCTCTTCACCAACTGCAAGGGCAAGAGCCAGGCCGTGACCTTTACCAATATGGCAAATGGCGATGAGAAAGCCACCCTTACGGACAACGGCACTATTTTTATGGTGAAGACCGGCAATAGCGACTACACCGACCCCAAGGGCTTCCGCCTTTCCAGTCTGACAAACGATGCCCACAACGTCAACGACGTAAATGGCACATTGGGTGTCTGGACAAGCGAACTAAGTAAGACCGACGGCGGCTCTACCTTCACCGTGTACGCTATAGATACCCCCCAACCAAGGGAAGTCACCTCTGCCACCTGCACGGACGAGAACGGCATCACTGCTACATACAGCATTGCCTCCAAGGGCTATTACTGGAACGGCACGGCTTCCAACGCCGTCAGCGCTCCCGTGCTGCCCGGCTATATGGCAGCAACCACGGCAAGCATCACCGCCCAAGGAGCACTCTCGTTCAACTATACCAATAACTACCCCTTTGTCGTTTCAACCGACAATGCCAAATACTTCCAGTCGCTGAAAGTGCGCAACGATGCCACCCACTATGTCACGGCAACCTACAACAGCGGCAGCTTTGCAGCCGGCACGACCAAATCCCGCGACAACGGCATTACCACGGACGAAACCAAGCAGGGCGTCATGAAGAGCGGCTGGGCGTTCGTGAAAGAGCCAGGCACTATCAACAAGTTCCGCATTTACAATGAAGCAACGGGCAACCTGCAGCTCCATCTCCAAAACCAGAACAACAGCACTGCCGCCACAATGGAAGCATCGGGCACGGCATTCGTCGTAGAGCTCCAGCCCACAGAGTTTACCGCCTTCACCGGCGGCTTCACCATTCGTGTCAATGAGAACGACTCCCACGCCTTGGGCGACCACGGCAGCGGCGCATTGGCTTATTGGTGCAACCGCGGAAGTTCCGAATTGAACGACAATGGTTCTATCTTCCGCGTAGCAGATGCCGATGTTTGGGTAGAGCAGGTTTATACTGACTTCGTGACCAATAGCAATGCCTGGGTAGCCAGCCTCGTGAACAAGGAAACAGTCAGCCTCCGCGCCCACACCACTGCCAAGACGGAAGCCGCGACGGTGATGTCAACCAACACTTCCACCAATGCCCAAAAGATGCAGGCCTACCGCAAGGTTGCCCAGTCGCTCTATACGGCAAAGACTAACCTTTTGGCAGAAGCCGCTGCCGAGCAAATTTACAAACTGCGCTCGCTGACCAATAGCGGCGACTTGTATCTGAATGTCAAGAACAACGACAACAAAGGCGTTATCATCACCCAGCCTATAAAGTATCTCAGAAACCAGATGTTCCAATTCGTAAAGAATGAGACATCCGGGAAGTATGCCATCAAGTGCATCGCAGACAACTCCAAGCTGCTAAACTCCACAGGCACTAACTATTGGGACATCAAGAGCGCAACCGATCCAGAGACCTATTCGGAGTACACCTTGGGCAACGTTTACAACGGCAATTACACAATTTCAAAAGAAGCAGGCAATTACCTTTCGCCCGACGGCACGCGCCAAGCCGACGGTACATACATCATGTACTCCAATATAACCACCGCTAACGCTTGGGCTTTTGAACCCGTAAGTGCCACAGATGCCGCCAATGGAGAAGATGAAAACTATAAAACCCTCTATGACCTTTACCAAACATATCTGCCCTATAAGAACCTCTATGTAGCAGAAAAGGCAGGCCTACCCGGATATCCAAAGAGCTATACAGGCGCAGATCCGGCAGTTTTGATGGATCAACAACTTCACACTGCTGATTCCCTTCTGAACGCTCCGACAATCCCCACGGCCACCGTTGTAGAACAGTACTCTATGATGTTCTACTATGTTCGTGAAAGCCTGGAGGCCGATCTCGTGAATTACCCCGAAAACCAATACTTCTCTATCAAGAATACCGATAACCGAGGCTATCTCGTTTACGCTGCCGATGCTCCAAAAGGTACAGAAACGGGCAGCGGGGAAGAATGGAACTATGTGTGGTCGACAGGCAAACCCTACGACGTCACCAACGGAGAAGGAACAACATCAGTCAGTGTGACCTTCGATGCCTCCAACGCCGCCCACCTCTGGTGCTTCCTCAACCACACAAAGGTTGACGGCACCGCAGAACACTATCTCTACAACGTTGGGCTTAAGAAGTACGCACGTCCTACAAAGGTCGTAGGTGCTTATGACTATACTTGGGTACTTACCGATGAACCCGCGCCTATAACATTAAAAGTTTACGATGCCCCCAATCACAAGATGGCTATCACCGCCAAAAGCGCAGAAGTAGCATCTGATACCGAGGTATACGCATCTGTCAGCAACAATTACACAGGTCCCGTAATCAGCTACTACGCACAAAACGACGGCGGCGTGCCCTTCACCTTCGACTGGGGCACGAAAGATTTCGTCGCTTCCGACACCACTGATGTGGCAGCCCTCGTGCGTACCCCCATCACGCTGCGCCCCGTGGCAAAGGACCAGGACCAGAACCCCCTCATCACAGGCCTTGACAACAACCAGAGCATCTGCACCTACAGCTCTACAAAGGCATTCCGCGTACCCACAGGTGTAACCGCCTATTATGCTAAGGAGAAAGATGCCAACAACATTGTGCGACTCAAAGCCGTGCCCAACGGCATCGTGCCTGCCAACGAGGGCGTGCTCCTTGTGGGCGACGTGAACAAGACACAGGCCATGCTCGACGTGGACTACCGTACCAAAGTCACTGCCGAAGGCAACATCTTCAGCAACACGGCGAGCGGCGCAACTGCCATGGGCGCTAACTGCTACATCTTGGCACAGACTGATGCACAAGGCATCGGCTTCTACCACGCTACTCCGAGCAGCATCCTCTCGCAGGGCAAGGCCTACCTCGACTTCTCGAGCAGCCCCGTCCGCGCCTTCACGCTCAGCTTCGGCGATGACGATGTGACCACCGGCATCTCCAACATCAAGGCCGATGGCAACGCAGAAAAAGCCCCCGTCTACGACCTCAGTGGCCGCCGCATCGCCGAGCCTTCCGGCCGAGGCATCTACATCAAAAACGGCAAGAAGTATTTTGTAAAATAACTCATAAACAGAACGAATCATGAAAAAGACATATCAATCCCCCTCGTTGAGCGTCTACTCCCTCCACACAGAAGGACTGCTCGCCGCATCGCCCGGCGTCGGCACGGGTGAGGGCAGCGTAAATGGCTCAGAAGGCTTCACCAACAAGAAACAGCAAACCGACATGTGGGGCAACGACCCCAACAAGGGCATTTGGCAATAAGCCTTTTGCCGAAACAACATCATAAAGAGCCCCGCCTGCACGAGCGAAACGTGCAGGCGGGGTTTGCTTTATGCCAAGATGGGCCGAACTGTCTGCGCAGAGAGGAAATACTGTCACGGCAGATAGCCCGCACTATCCCCGAGCAATTTTTCATTTGCTCGGATCTACTTTTTCCTTTCTCCCTGATATTTTTCACTATCTGCTAAGAAAAAGTTTGTTACAAAGTTTGTAACGCTTGTTACAAACTTTGTAATACGTGTTAGAAAGTTTGTAATACATGTTACAAAGTTTGTAACAAAAAATCTCTTATAGGATAGTAAAAAATATCTGCGCGACAGTAAAAATTATCTTGCTGATAATAAAAACTGTCTGCGCAGAGCGTAAAAATCATCTTAGGGGAAAGTTCGCGGCATTGGGTGGCGCGCCGAATGGAGTAGGGGCGTTTTGCAAAACGCCCGTCATGTGCGCCGCCAGGCAAAAGTAAGGAAGTTAAACCTTGGGGGCAAAATAAACAAAAACAATAAAAACCACTTGTCCTGTGTGGGCCTGCGGCTCGCCTTAGCGGAGAAATCTCGATACTGAAAGCCTCTCGGCTTTCGTCTCTTGCTTTCTCCGCTAAGGCTGCGGTCGGTTCCCGACCGCCCACACAGAACAAGTAAAAAACAGAAAAAAGTATACGTCCACTTTTTCCTGTTTTTTGCTTGCATCGTTTGAAGCGGACGGAATACGACCGCAGCCACAGGGATTAAGGACGAGCGCGAGACGATAGGCTCGCAGGCTCGGCTTTAAGACCTGGGACGTACCCTCGGGCTTCAAACGGAGCAAGCGGTTTTGATTGTTTTTGTCAAATCCCCGGGCGTTTTGCAAACCTGCCTACCCGTGAGACGGTTATTCAAAGTAAAAGGTGAGGACAAACATGCCGATTGAGGCACGGTCGATGCTCTGCGTGTAGATGAGTTGCGTGGGGTCGGTGAGGTCGCTGCGGTTTTTGTTGAGCGCATTGCCGAGGCCGAAGCAGAATTTCAGTTCGGGAATGAATTTGAAGAAAGGCATGTAGAGGTCGCAGCCGAGACCCGCCTCGAGCATAAAGTTGAAAGGTTTGGCACGCAGTTTGGTCTGCTTGTTGGTCACGAGGTCGTACATCGGCTGCACGCCGGCAATGACGTAGGGGCGGAAGTTGTTGAAGCGTTGCCCGCTAAACTTAAAGTCAACGGGTACGCCAATGTAACAGGATTTCATGTCTTGCGACTCTTCCTTGCCCGTTCTTAGATTTCTGAACGCGAGGTGCTTGCTGCCAAAGTGGAGCGAGGGAAGGACGCGCAGCCCGATATGTTTGCTCATCTTCCATTCGCCCAGCACGCCCACGCTGAAACCGAAGTTCTGGCGGTCGGTGCCGGCCACCCACTGGTCGCCCGTTGCGGGGTCGATGTAGCCGTTGTTGTCAAGCCGCATGCCCTGGTCGTGCAAGCCGATGAAAAAGCCGTAGTGAAAACGGCGCTCGTCGATGAACGGCTTGTTTTGCACGCGCCGCTTCTGGGCCTGCGCCGTGCTGAGGGCACAGAGCAGGACGAGGAGGGATAATATGTGGCGAAGGGCGGTCATTGTATTATATAACGCATTTCGAGGCGGTTTATTGTGTGGAGAGGGGCTTGTGGATAAACAATGGCGGCGGAAGGACAGGAATTGTATCAGATAAAAACCATAAAAAACAGCTTGTTCTGTGTGGGCCTGCGGCTTGCCATATCTGCGGGAGTAGGGGCGTTTTTAAAAAAACCCCCCGGGTGACCCCCAACACAAAAAACAAACA
>JALFUO010000018.1 GCA_022784065.1 Bacteroidales bacterium
TGTGGGGGGGTTTGCCACACCGCCGGGTTATGGGTGGCGTGCTTGGGGTGCGCCTTGGGGCGCCGGGGGGGGGGGTTTTCAAAAACGCCCCTACTCGTGAGACCTTAATCGCGTATCAACTAATTTGATTGATTCAACCAACGAGTTGTTTTATAATTTCACTTTCACCTTTACCGGCTTCGACTCATTCTGCAAACGGTCGAGCGCGGTCACGATATAGACGAATTTCTCCTTGCCGGCGGTGTAAGGCAACTTGATGCAGTTTTGGTCGGTGATGGCCACGATGCGTTCTGCCCGCTCGAGGTCGATGCGTTCCTTGGCCCCGAAGCGGTAGACCACGTATTTGGTCACCTCCTCCTGCGGCCGCTTGGCCTTTTTGGGCGCGAGCCAGAAGAGGTAATAGCCAGTGGGCATCCACTGCGCCTTGACTTTGCGCGGCTTTGCGGGCAAAGCCTTCCCGAGGAAAGGATAGAGCGGCTGCAAGGCCTTGGTGCGGTGATAGTTACGGGCAAGTTCTGTGGCAAATCCGCCTTCGTCGCGTGCCACGGCTGCTGAGTACCACAGGCACGACCCCTGAATGCCGCGCAGCGTGCGTTGCAGGCGCATTTTCTCCGCCATCTGGTTTTGCGCGGGGTTGTTGATGTCGGCGGCGCGCACCGTGCGCTCCACGTCCTGCCCTATGTAGAGCGGGCGTGCGGCGGCAAAGCGGCTCCACCAGTGTATCAGTTCGTCGTAGTCGGCGGCGGGGTGCCCGATTTCCCAGTAGATTTGCGGCACGAGATAGTCCACCCAGCCGTTGTTGACCCAAAAGAGCACGTCGGCATAAAGGTCATCGTAGTTTTGCAGCCCCTTTGTCTTCGAGCCGGGCAGGTTTGTGCCTTCTTTGATGTTATGGTAAATGCCGAAGGGCGACACGCCGAATTTCACCCAAGGCTTCACGGCGTGGATGCTGTCGCCGAGCATCTGGATAAAAGTATTGACATTGTAGCGCCGCCAATCGTTGATGTCGGCAATACCGTTGCGATGCGCGGCGTAGGTCTCGGCATCGGGAATGGAGAGCCCCGCCACGGGATAAGGATAGAAGTAATCGTCGATGTGCAGTCCGTCCACGTCGTAGCGGCGCACGATGTCGGCGGCGATGGAACAGATATACTTGCGGTTCTCCGCCATGCCGGGGTCGAAGAGAATGAGGTTGTCGTATTTGAAGAAGCGTTCCGGGTGTTGCACGTAGGGGTGCGTCGCCGCCAGCTCCGTAGTGCCCTTAGTCTTGGCGCGGAACGGGTTGATCCACGCGTGCAGCTCCATGCCGCGCTTATGGCATTCGTCCACCATCCACGCCAGCGGGTCCCAATAGGGCGCGGGGCGCTGTCCCTGCCGTCCCGTGAGGTAGCGGCTCCACGGCTCGTAGGGCGACTCGTAAAAGGCGTCGGCCTCGCCGCGCACTTGGAACATCACGGCGTTCACCCCGCACTTTTGCAGCGCGTCCAGCTGATTGGTGAGATTGCCCTGCATGGCGTTGCGCGAAAGGCCTTGGAACTGGCCGTTGATAAACTGTATCCACGCGCCCCGGAACTCGCGCTTCGGCTGCGGGGAATTCTGTGCCACGGCGGTGCCGAGTGAGAGCAGCGCACCGATGAAAAGGAGGAAAAAGTGCTTCATCATTGATAATATAGAGGTGGAATTAGCCCTTATCCTATAAGCAAAGGGCAATTTAAGGCTGTAAAGGTACGCTTTTTTCAGCAAAAGCACGGAAGCGAGCCGTCGAAAGTTGCAGGCGGCAGCATTTGCGTGCCCTTTTGCCGCCCCCCCGCGCCTCGGTTTTCTGGCGGGAGGGGCTGGCTGAATGGAGAGGAAAGGAAAAATCTTGTTAAGGCCGCTTTGCTTTCTGCGCAGAGCGTGCGCGGCGCGTTTGCAATCGTTAAGGTGATAGGGCGCGAAGATTTAGGGATAATTAAGGAAAGGGAAATTTGCTCCGTGATAAATCTGACGATTTTGAAGAAAATTTTCGCGATAAAGCACCTCGTAAAAATTATCTCCGAGCAAATTTTTACGGTCATATAAGACAATTTTCACGCTCATATAAGACAATTTTTCCGCTCTTATAAGATAGTTTGCCCCTAAAACGCGAAAAGAGGAAGGGCTTGCGCTCTTCCTCTTTTCGCTGATGCGAATTTATGGTTTTTCTTCGGTTTCGCCAAAACGCGCCAAGTTGTGCCGCGGGCTGTCAAAGCATGTGGCGGCGCGTTTTATCCTCCCCTCAATCAAGGTCTATAAGACAGGCAACATTCCCTCCCTGATGAGCCGCTCCACGCCGAGGCGGATAGAGGTGAGGCCGAACTCCTCGGGGCGCACGTCCGCAGCGGGCAGCCAGCGCAAGGTGTCGGCGTCGTCGGCGGCTGCCAAGGCCGCGTCGTCGGCAAGGCGGCACAGGAAAAAGGCGTCCGTGGTGTGGACGTCGAAGCCCGAGAAGCGGTAGACGTTCGTGAGGGAAAACAGATAGCGCAGGGCAGACACTTCGCCGCCCGTCTCTTCACGCACCTCGCGGCGGCAGCCTTCTTCGAGCGTTTCGCCGGGGTCGACGAAGCCGCCGGGCAGGTCGAGCGTGCCGCGTGCCGGCTCTAAGGCGCGGCGTGCCGTGAGCAGTTCGCCTCGGGCGTTGAAGATTACGGCGACCGTTGAGGCAGAGGCGTTGTGGTAGTAAGTAAAGCCGCAGTCGGCGCAACGTTTGGCGCGCCCGTCGCTAACAGCGAACTGCGCAGAGCCGCAGCGCGGGCAAAATTTGAAGAGGGAGAGAGGGTGGGGCATACTTGTAATAACCTATGGGTTGATGGTCGACAGAGCGGGCGTTTTGCAAAACGCCCCTACTCTTCAATGAGTTCTTTGGGGATTTCCGTGCGCGGCACGAGGCCTTTCTTTTTCCAGCCTTCGAGTTGCGACACGATGTTGCCGCGCCCCGTGGAGAGTTGCTTCGCGGCCTCTTCATAGGTGGCGGAGAGCTGGGTGACGGCGTTACCAATCTTGACAAAATTCTGGGCAAACGTCACGAATTTCTTGTGAATCTTTTCTGCCGACTCGTAAATCTGGCTCACGTTCTGCTCGCGCAGGCTGCTCTGCCACAGGTTATAAGCCAACTGCAACGCCATGAGCAGGTTGCCGGGGTTGATCAGTATGACGTGGTTCTTGTATGCATCGAGCGGCAAGGCGGGATCGGCGGAAATGGCGGACATATAGGCGGCTTCCGACGGTACGAACATGAGGACGTAGCCGATGTTGTGCGCCACCAGTTTGTCGTAACTTTTCGCGCTCAACTCCTTGACGTGGGCGCGCAGGCTGCGCACATGCTCTTTCAGGCAGGCCGCCTGTTCCTCCGGCGTTTGTGCCGAGGCGTAGCGCGTGTAGGCAACGAGCGACACTTTCGAGTCGATGACCACCGCCCGCTGCTCGGGCAGATGCACCACGACATCGGGGATAAACTCGCGCCCCTCATCGTCGCGCGTGCGGGCCTGTAGTGTGAAATCGCGCCCCGCCGTGAGGCCCGAGGCTTCGAGTATGTTGCGCAGCACGGCCTCGCCCCAGTTGCCCTGCGCCTTGTTGTTGGCGGTGAGCGCGCGCGCCAGTTCGCCGGCTTCGCGGCTCACGCTGGCTGTGGTGTCCATGAGAGCCTTGACGTACTTGTCCATCGCGGCGTGTCCGCTGACGAAGCGGTCGCGGAAGTCCTCGATGTCCTTGCCGAGCGGCGCGAGGAGGTCTTCGAGCGTGTGGAGATGCGCCTTGCGCAGGGCGGAGCTTTCGTGCTGTATGAGGTCTTCCGCCACGGCGCGAAACTCCGAGCGCAGGGCCGCCGCCTCCGCCTTGCGGTTTTCGGCGGCGTGGCGGCGCTCGCTTTCGAGCAGGGTGCGCGCCTGCACCTCCGCCTCTTTCAGACGCTGCATTTCGGCAGACGTGCGGCGGATATGAAAAAGCAGCCCGATGAGAAATCCGGCTGCTATACTTAGGATAATGATGAAGGCCAGCGACAGGGGCGACATAGTTTTTAATAATAATAGAAACCTTTTTAGGTCACAAATTATTTTTTTATTGCCCACGAATTTCACGAATTTACACGAATCGTGTACTGCGTTTTAATGGCGACCTTTTAGGTCGCACTAATCACACGAATGCAATTAGTGAATATTCGTGCAAGCGAGTGCAATAGAGCTTGCTCATATTGCCGAGCGCAGCCGAAAATATTGAATTAGTGAAAATTCGTGCGACCGTACAGGTCGCCTTTTAATCATTGAAAAGAGTTCGTGTAAATTCGTGAAATTCGTGGGCAATAAATTTCGTGGGCAAAAATAAATTAATTCGAGGACGAGAAATATTTTACCCCTCGATAATGGCGAGTGCTTCCTCAATCGAGAGTTGCTGCTGCTCGCCCGTCTCCATGTTTTTCAGAGTAAGGCGGTTTTCGGCCAGTTCGCTCTCGCCCACCAAGGCCACAAACGGAATGTGCTGCGCGTTGGCATAGGCCATCTGCTTCTTCATCTTCACTGTGTCGGGATAAACCTCGGTGGAAACGCCCTTTTTGCGGGCCGCGGCGGCATATTCGAGGCAGCGGGCCGCTTCGCGCTCGCCGAAATTGATGAAGAGCAGGCGCACGCTGCCGGCAGTGTCGGAAGGATAAAGGTCGAGGCCATTGAGCACATCGTAGATGCGGTCTGCGCCGAAAGAGATGCCCACGCCGCTGAGGCCCGGCATGCCGAAGATGCCCGTGAGGTTGTCGTAGCGGCCGCCGCCCGTGATGCTGCCGATGGCGTAGTCGAGGGCTTTAACCTCGAAAATGCAGCCCGTGTAGTAGTTCAGGCCGCGGGCGAGCGTGAGGTCGAGCTCAATCTCGTTGCGCAGCGAGCCGGCGGCGGCGAGCGTGTCGAGTACGAAGGCCACCTCGTCGCAGCCTTTCAGGCCCGTTTCGCTGGCAGCCAGCACCTCGCGCATCGTTGCCACCTTCTCGGCATTGCTACCTTTGAGGCCGATGATGGGTTGCAGCGTCTGCACCTGCTCGGCGTTGAGCCCGGCGGCGAGGAGCTCCTCGTTCACCTTCTCGAGGCCTATCTTGTCGAGCTTGTCGATGGCTACGGTGATGTCGATAATCTTGTCGGCCGCGCCGATGATTTCAGCAATTCCCGTGAGAATCTTGCGGTTGTTGATTTTGATGCTGACGCGTATACCGAAGCGCGAGAACACCTCGTCGATGATTTGCATTAGTTCCACCTCATTGAGCAGCGAGTCCGAACCTACTATATCGGCGTCGCACTGATAAAACTCGCGGTAGCGCCCTTTCTGCGGGCGGTCGGCACGCCAAACGGGCTGGATTTGATAGCGCTTGAAGGGCATCTGCAATTCCTCGCGGTGCTGCACCACGTAGCGGGCGAAGGGCACGGTGAGGTCGTAGCGCAGGCCTTTCTCGCAGAAGCGCGAGGCGAGGGCCGCTGCGCTCTTTTCGGCGTAGTCGTCGGTGGAAACAGCGTTTTTGAAGTCGCCCGAGTTCAAAATCTTAAATAAGAGTTTGTCTCCTTCCTCTCCGTATTTGCCCATAAGGGTAGAGAGATTTTCAGTGGCGGGCGTTTCTATCTGCCGAAAGCCGTAGAGGGCATATACCTTACGGATAGTTTCAAAAATATAGTTGCGGCGCGCCATTTCGACGGGACCGAAGTCACGCGTGCCTTTGGGTATGGAAGGTTTCATGCTTGGGGTAAGTAGGGGCGTTTTGCAAAACGCCCGGTTAATGAATGATTTTATTTGCTAACCTCTTTCACAAGATAAATATAGGTGGGCAGGTGGTCGGAATAGCCGTTGAGCCATACGCCGCCGGCGTGCGTGCGGAGCGTGCTGCCTTTGTAGCGTCCTTCCTGCTGGAAAAGATAGTCGCGCATAAAGACTTCGTTCTTGTGGAACTTCAAAGTGCTACGGTCGCTGCCGAGCAGGTTGCCGCTAAACACGATTTGGTCGAACAGGTTCCACTTGCCGTCGTAGAGCAGCGTGCCCTGGCCCACCTTGTAAAGCATGTCCCACCAAGGATTAAACAGGTCGTTGTCCGCCTTGATGTCCTGCTTCTTGTGCTTGCACTGCAAAGAGCGCGTCATGCTCTTGTTGGAGGGGTCGTCGTTCATATCGCCCATGATAACCACCTTTGAGCCTGGGTCTTGCTGCATCAGCGCCTCTTTGAGGGCATAGACCTGCTCGCCGGCACGCTCGCGGGCTTCGCCGCCTGCTGCGCGCGAGGGCCAGTGATTGACGATAAAATGGAACTTCTCGCCAGCCAGTTTGCCGCTCATCACGAGAAAGCCGCGCGTGATGTGCGTGGTGTCGCCTTTAAGTTCGGTGTAGGCGTGCACCTGCTTGTTTTCGTCCACATAGAAACCGAGGTCGACATCGGGCTGATTTTTGTCCTTATAATAATATGGTACGAGCATCGAGCTTTCGAGCGTGAAGAGGCGGGGGTTGTAGAAGAAAGCACATTCCACGCCGCGGCGGTCGGGCCCATCGTAGTGCACGATTTGCCAGCCGCGATGTTGCAGTGCGGGCTGTTTCAGTAGATCCTCGAGCACATTTCGGTTTTCGATTTCCGACACACCGATGACCGCCGGGCCGGCCGGGAGTTTGTCGGTGCAGAGTTCCGAGAGCACGCGCGACATGTTGTGGAGCTTTGCTTCGTACTTCATCTTGCCCCATTTGTTGCGCCCGTCCGGCAAATACTCATAGTCGTTTTTGCCGGCATCGTGCAGCGTGTCGAACAAATTTTCAAGGTTGTAAAAAGCTACGCCATAGAGCGCGTAGCGCTTCTCGCCCTGTTGCGGCGCAGTGAACGAAGACAAAACCGCCGCCGAAAGGAGCAAGAATAAAAAGGAAAAGACTGTCTTTTTCATATAAGGTATGTTCTGAAGGCAAAAAGGGAGAAAGAGCGGCGACGAAAATGGGAAAAACCGCACTTTCTGCTATTTGAGTGGCAAATTTCCAAAAAAAATCTGACAATAAAGGCGATTTTCTGCCTTAAAATGGCATTTTAATAAATTTGTAAAAGAGCGGACAAGAAATTTGTACTACCTTTGCACAGTTTCAAGGCAGAAAACTATGGAAAACCCGTAAAACGACGGCAGGAAATAACGGAAACGCTCAGCCTGCCCATTTGCCTGAAGACTTGTATACAATACAATCAAAAATATCAAATCATTCCACAAACCAACTTTTATGAATAAAGGTCTAAAACTTGTGGCGGCGGCGTGGTGCTTTATCGGAACGGCCTACGCGCAGCAGCCAAACGACAGCCTTTATGTAGCCGGCGACAACGCAGACTTTACGTTTACCGAGTCGCAACTGGACGAGGACAACGATGCCCCGCAAACGGTGTCGTCTATCACCTCGGAGCAAAACGATGCCTACCTCTCCGAAGTGGGCTATCGTTTCTCGGCCATGCGTTTCAGGACGCGTGCTTACGACAACCAGTACAACAGCGTCTACATGAACGGCCTGAGGCTGAACGACTCCGAACTCGGACGCTTCAGCTACAGTATGATCGGCGGTATGAACGACGGCACGCGCAATAAAGAGGGCGTGACGGGATTCAACTACAACATGTTCGGCACCACCGGCATCGGCGGGGCGCAAAACATCAACACCCGCGCCTCGGCATTCGCACAGGGCAACAAAATCGCCCTTTCGGGTTGCAACCGCAACTATGTGGCGCGCGGCATGTATACTTACGCTACCGGCCTCCTGCCCTCCGGCTGGGCTTTTGCCGGGACAGTGGGCTACCGCTGGTCGAAGGAGGGCGTGATTGAAGGCACGTTCTACAACTCTTTCAGTTATTTGCTTTCTGCCGAAAAGCGTTGGAACGACCAAGCCCTTTCGCTCGTTACTTTCGGTTCGCCGACGGAGCGCGCGCAGCAGGGAGCTTCTACCGAGGAAGCCTATTGGCTCGCCAACTCCCACTATTACAATCCCAACTGGGGTTATCAGGGCGGCGAGAAGCGCAATGCCCGCGTGGTGCACGACTATGAGCCGACGGCCATCCTTACTTGGGACTGGAAGATTAACGATGACATGAAACTCTCCACTTCGGCCGGCTTCAAGTATTCTATGTATAGCACCTCCGCGCTCGGTTGGAACGGCAACGCTTACGACCCGCGCCCCGACTATTACAAGAATCTGCCCTCCAGCACCTTTAATGTTTACGACACCGACGGACAGAATACGCCCAATTATCTTGCAGAAAATCCTTGGTTCCTCGAAGAATACAATTCCCTTTACAACTATTGGACTTCCGACAAGGCCAACCGGCAGATTAACTGGGACCGCATGTATCTCGTCAATCAGGAACATGCTGCCACGGGAGGCGATGCGCTCTACTACGTGGAACGCCGCCACAACGACCAAATGGTGTTTGCCTTCAACACGGCCTTCAATCACGCCGTCAATGAGCACAGCAAGTATGCCGTGGGCGTTCAGCTCAACTCTACCAAAGGCATGCACTACAAAACGATGGACGACCTGCTCGGCGCTTTGCGCTACACCGACATCGACAAGTTCGCCGCACGCGACTACGGCGAAGGCAGCATTATGGCGCAGAACGACCTGAACAACCCCAACCGCCAAATCGGCGTGGGCGACAAGTTCGGATACAACTATAATATATATGTCAATCAAGTCCGCGCATGGACGCAGTATCGCTACAACTACGGCGGCCTCACCTTTAACCTCGGCGCACACATTGACGGTACGCAGATGGAGCGCGAGGGCCTGATGCGCAACGGCCGCGCAGCCGACAATTCCTTCGGCAAGAGCGGCAAGGCAAGCTTCCTCGGCGGCGGCGGAAAGTTTGCGCTCAACTATCGCCTCGGGGCCGGCAACGACCTCTTCGCAGGCATGAGCGCAGAGAGCAACGCCCCCTTGGCACGCAACAGCTTCGTTGCGCCGCGCATGCAGAACAACTTCGTGGACAACCTCACCAATGAGGAGGTCTTCGGCGGCGAACTGGGCTGGAAGTTCCGCTTCGGCCCTGTGTCGGGTATCGTGAAGGGTTACTACACGCGCTTTAACAACGGCGTGGAGCAAACGGCCTTCTACAACGATGCGGAAGAACGCTTCACCTATCTCACCATGACGGGCGTTGACCGCGAGCACTACGGCGTTGAGGCTTCTATCAACTGGCAGGTGACGAGCAAACTCTCTTTCAACCTTATGGGAACGTATGGCGAAGCCAAATACGTGAACAATCCTTTGGCGCAGCTCGCTTACGAAGGCATGGACGCCGCTACTATTCAGGATTTGAACCTTTGGGCAAATCCTGTGACGGGCGCCAATATGCCGCTGCGCGTCATTGCCGAGGGTATGCGTGTGAGCGGCACTCCGCTCACGGCTGTAAGCCTTGCCGCAAACTATAACACCAACGGCTGGTTCTTTGAACTCGCGCTCAATTACTACGACCGCGTTTACGTGGGCTTCTCACAGTACAACCGCCTCTCGAACGTGCTGAGCGCATACAAACCCAACGGCGTGGACGCAAACGGCAACGATACTTATTTGCCCACCAAGCAGGAACTCGAAACCAACGGCGGTATCCTCTTCGACGAAAGCGGCAACTTTGTGAAGGCCTACTCGCCCGAGCAGGAGAAGTTCGACGGCGGCTTTATGCTCGACGCTTCTATCGGCAAGTTCATACGCTTGAAGAAGGGCAAGAGCATCAGCATCAACCTTTCCTTGCAGAACATCACGAACAACCGCAACCTCCGCACCGGCGGCTACGAGCAAAACCGTGGCGACTACTATAACACTGGCGAAAAGCGTGCTTATGTGTTCTCGAAGAACTCTAAGTACTATTACGCCAACGCCATCAACGGTTTCCTCAATATCGGCTTCAAGTTCTAATACATATATATAAATATGACTACAATGAAAAAGATATATTCTTTCCTGCTTGCCGCCTGCGCCGGGCTCTCGCTCGCTTCGTGCATGAACGAGGACATGGAGTCGCCCGCGCTGGATTATGAGCAGGCTTCGATAACGTCGGCGACCGATGTGGGCACGACCAACATCAAGATTGCCGCGCTCAAAGACAGATACGCCAGCACGTTCCGTCAGGCAAATGCT
Organism: Bacteroidales bacterium; assembly: GCA_022784065.1. GTDB lineage: Bacteria > Bacteroidota > Bacteroidia > Bacteroidales > Bacteroidaceae > Alloprevotella. Next base: position 10,126 of record JALFUO010000018.1, read on the forward strand.
TGGCTGAAAATTGAAGAAGACCTCGTGTTCGAGGGCGTTGTCTGCGCCAACGATCGTGGCGGCGGACATTATCAGAGCATACTCCTGCGCGATATTGACAAGGAGGCAGGCACCGACCAGTGCATTCAACTGGCCATCAAGAATACTTGCCTTTATCCTTACTTTAAGCTCGGTCAGCGCGTCAAGGTGAACCTCAATGGGCTGTACGTAGGTTGCTACGGCTATGTGCCCAAAGTGGGCCAGCCTTACCTTACTTCTAACGGCAATATGCGCCTTGGCCCCGTGCTTTTAAGCGATATAAAGACAAGGGTTCAGTTGCTCGGCATGCCCAACCCCGGCGCGCCCGAACTGGTGCCCCTCGAACCGGCCGACGAATGGTTTAAACAGAACATGACCTACAAGAACGTGCCCATGCTCGCCAAGGTGACGGGAACGTTCGACGAGGTCTCCATTGCCAAAAAGAATACCGCCGCAGAAGGCGAGTTGGACGCTTATAAAGGACAGTATGAACCGCTGCCCAAAGTCTTTGCTCCGCTTGTGCTGCGCGATGACGGCTATGGCGTAGACCGAACGCTCGTGCTGCGCGACGGCAAGACGAAGCTTTCTTTCCGTTCCAGCACCAGCTGCGATTTTGCCAACGTGCCCCTTCCTGAGGACGAGCGTTCCTACACGGGTATGCTTAGTTTCTATGGCAGCGAATGGCAGATGCAGCTCCGCTATTTTGAAGATATTTATCCGAATATCGAAATGCCGAACTATCAAAATCAGTAACAATACAAACAGCAATATAAAATGAAAAAGACTTTTCAATTCTTAGCCCTTGCCTTTGCGGCTCTTTGCTTTACCGCTTGCGAGGACGTTCCCGCGCCTTACAATATTTTTTCAGAAGGCGCCAGTCAGGGCACAGGTTCTCATCTGCCTTATACGGCAACCTTTGAATCAAGCCTCGGCGACTTTACAACGGAGAACACCGTGGGCGATTTTCCTTGGACGTGCCAATACAGTTGTGCACAAATCACTTCTTATATCGACACCGACGGCGACGGCACGAAGGAAAACAATCCGGCAACCAGCTGGCTGATTTCTCCGGCTTTCGACCTTACGGGTGTTGAGGCTGCCCACGTTGCTTTCGACTATATCTTGCGCTATGCCAACGCCTCTGAACTGGCTACCAACTACCAGGTGCTCGTCAGCAAGGACTATACGAAAGATGCCGGCGCGGCTGCCGCCAGCTGGACAGTCCTGCCCCTGGATTTGGTGCAGGGTTCTGACTGGGACACTTGGACAAATACGGGCAACCTGAATATCCCCGCCGAGTTCTGCAATACGGCAAACGTGACCATTGCGCTGCGCTATATTGCCCAAGCCAAGGCCGCCACGTGGGAAGTTAAGAACTTTGTACTCGACCAAGGCGCAGGCGACAACGGCGGCGGCTCTGGCGAAGAAGGCGGAGTAAAGACGCTGCCTTATTCCGAAGAGTTCAGCACGACGCTCGGTGGCTTTAAGAACTACACGACCTCGGGCGAAGGTGCTTGGACGATTGATTACAGCACGGCTAAGGCTACGGGCTACGACAACGCTTCCAAGGTGACCACCGCAGGCACGTACTATCTTGTCAGCCCCGAAATATCGCTCGCCGGACAAACTGCCGTGCATGTGTCTTACGAATACATCTTGCGTTACAACAAGGGCGACGAAAACCAGCAGGTATTCATTACGGATGCCTTCAATGAGGCTGCTCCTGCCGAGGGCTGGACGCTTCTTGTGGACAAGCATACCGAAGGCAGCGACTGGACTACTTTTGCCAAAGAAGATATTGCTATTCCTGCCGCTTATCTCGGCAAAACGGTTCGCATAGCTTTCCGCTACAACACGAATGCCGAAAGCGGTTCTACTTGGGAAGTGAAAAACTTTGCCATCGCTGCCGGCGCACCTGGTGAGGGTGGCAATACCGGCGGCGGCGAAGGCGGCGGCACGGTGGACACCCCCATCACCAACGATTATATCACCGTTACGGCGGCTTCTTTCGGCCTTGAAAACCAAACGGCAGTTACGGAACTTAAGCTGAGCGACGGCACGACGCTTACCTTCGACGGCGGAGGCAACACCAACCCGCCTAAGTATTACAATGCAGGCAACAATATCCGCATGTATCCCAAGAACACCATGACAATCAGTGCCAGCAAGAAGATTGCTGCCGTAGTGCTCAATGTGGACAAATACAACGGCGTTATTTGCAACGCCAGCGGCGACATCACTGCCAACCCCGGCAGCGTTTCCACCTCCGAGCAGGTTGTGACGATTAGCAACGTGAACGCCACCTCTACGGTTATCACCAACACGTCCACCACAACCAGCACGAAGAGCCAAATCCGCTGGATCTCGCTGACGGTTTACTACGTAGAATAATCTGTTTTGCATACAATATTATATTAAGGCCGTTGTTGCGGTAGACGCGCAGCAACGGTCTTATTTTCCCTAAAAATGAAGAAAAACCATTTTATCGTTTCCCTTTGCCTCGCGCTCGTCGGCAGTCTCTGCTTTTCCTGCGGCGACGACGATGATAATATTAGCCTTGGCAAAAGCGCAGGCAGCGGCGGCGGGCTGCCCGCCTCTTCCGAGAACGCCGTGCTTTCGCGCCTCGAGGCTCCGGCCGCGAAGAGCGGCAATGTCGTTGTTTCGCATTGGAGCGTCGAGGGCGGTGACAGTGTGATGACCTATTGTCTCGAATACGACCCCGTGAAGCACCATTCACGTTGGGTGGCATTCCGCTTCGACGGCCGCACACGTGCCAATAACGTGTCGCGCAAAAGTTACGACATTAGCCCGCAATACCCCGAAGACCCCAAACTGGGTGGCCAGAATGCCATTGAGGACGATGCCCGTTTCAACGGCTACGACCACGGGCATCTTTGCGCCTCCGCCGACCGCCTTTATTCCCGCACAGCCAACGACAACACGTTCTACATGACCAACATGTCGCCGCAAATCGGGCGTTTCAACCAATACTATTGGGTGGTGCTTGAAGGTCTGGTTCAGGACCTCGGCAAATCGGGAAAATACGGCGCAAACTTCGCCGACACGCTCTATGTGGTGAAAGGCGGCACCATCGACAACGCCGACCAAATCCTCGGCTATGCGTGCAGCAACCGCATGCCCGTACCTAAGTATTACTATATGGCCCTGCTCCGCGTCAAGAACGGCGCGTATTCCTCCATTGCCTTTTGGATGGAGCATAAGAACTACGGCACGGTAAAGCCTTCGCTCGCCACCATCAGTCAGCATTGCGTGAGCGTGCAGACGCTGCAGAATTACACTGGCATTGACTTCTTCCATAACCTCCCCGACGTGGTGGAGCAAAAGGTAGAACAGCAATGCGACCCCTCTTCTTGGGGCATGTAAACGACGCTTTTTACGTTCAAAAAAGCACAAAATCAAAAATAATGTGCAGCAAAAAGCGTTTTTCCTATATGAAACTTTGTTTATCTTAGGAATAAACGCTAATTTTGCACGCAGAAACTCATTTGAAATCAATATTAACCATTCAAACAGAAAGATCATGTCTGATATCGAAGCAAAAGTAAAAGCTATCATCGTTGACAAACTCAGTGTTGATGAAGCAGACGTTAAGAACGAAGCAAGTTTCGCCAATGACCTCGGCGCAGATTCTCTCGACACCGTAGAACTCATCATGGAATTCGAAAGAGAGTTCGGCATCTCTATCCCCGACAGCGAAGCTGAAAAGATTTCTACCGTCGGCGATGCTATCGCTTACATCGAAGCCAACAAGTAAAAAGTTGACGAAGAACTTTTATTTTGAAACTACATTAAGAAACTGTAACCTCCCTTAAGGAGGCTACGGTTTTCTTCGTTTTAAGCAACCCCCGCTCATTTTTCTAAAGATTTCGTGCAAGCGTAAACATATCCAAAGGTCTGCTTACGCCTGCACAGAGCAAAAAACACTTCAAACATTATGGAATTGAAAAGAGTGGTCGTTACCGGCCTTGGTGCTCTGACACCCGTGGGCAACACGATGCCCGAAACTTGGGAAAACATTAAGAAAGGCGTCAGCGGCGCCGGCCCTATCACGCACTTCGACGCCTCTAAGTTCAAGGCGACCTTCGCCTGCGAGGTGAAGAATTTCAACGCAACCGACTTCATCGACCGCAAGGAAGCGCGCAAGATGGACCTTTACGAGCAGTACGCCCTCGTGGCAGCCATGGAAGCCATTAAGGACTGCGGCTGGGACTTGGAGAAAGTTGATAAAAACCGCATCGGCGTCATTCTCGGCGTCGGCATTGGCGGTATCCACACCTTCGAGGAAGAAGTCAGCAACTACGCCAAGAACGGCGAAGCCATGGGGCCCAAATACAATCCCTTCTTCATTCCGAAGATGATTGCCGACATCGCAGCCGGACAAATCTCTATCCAGTACGGTTTCCACGGTCCTAACTACACCACGACCTCAGCCTGCGCCTCTTCTACCAACGCCTTTGCAGATGCCTTCAACCTCATTCGCCTCGGCAAGGCTGATGCCATTGTTACCGGCGGTTCCGAAGCCGCTATCTGGCCTGCCGGCGTGGGCGGTTTCACGGCTATGCACGCCCTCTCCACGCGCAATGACGACCCCGAGCACGCTTCGCGCCCCTTCTCCGCCAGCCGCGACGGCTTCGTTATGGGCGAAGGCGCCGGTGTGCTTATTCTCGAAGAACTCGAGCACGCCAAGGCACGCGGTGCCAAGATCTACTGCGAAGTAGCCGGCGTGGGCATGTCGGCCGATGCACACCACATCACCGCTTCCCACCCCGAAGGCCTCGGTGCTAACCTCGTGATGAGCAATGCCCTCGAAGACGCAGGCATGAAGCCCGAGGACATCGACTACATCAACGTTCACGGCACGTCGACGCCCGTAGGCGACATCTCCGAAGTGAAGGCCATCACCAAACTCTTCGGCGAACACGCCTATAAGCTCAACATCAGCTCCACCAAGTCCATGACCGGCCACCTCCTCGGCGCAGCCGGTGCTGTGGAGGCCCTGATTTGCTGCCTCGCCGTGCAGAACGACATCGTGCCGCCTACCATCAACCACGAAGAAGGCGACAACGACGAGAATATCGACTACAACCTCAACTTCACCTTCAACAAGGCACAGCAGCGCACTGTGCGCGCCGCCCTCAGCAATACCTTTGGCTTCGGCGGCCACAACGCTTGCTGCATTCTCAAGAAGTACGAGGCGTAATATTATTCCTTAGGGGCGCGTTCCTTCCCGTGGAATGCGCCCCTATTTGTATACGTTTATTCCTATCCCCGCCGCTGCAACGCGGCCCCTCACTCTTATGATTACTAATTTGCTCGACCGGGTGAAGTTCCCCTTCCGTAAGGACAAGGAACTCCTTTCGGCCCTACATGATATATTGGGATTCTATCCCCACAACCTTGAACTCTACCGTGTGGCATTTGCCCACCGCTCCCTCTCTTACCGCAGCAAGGACCGCCGCAACCAGGAGACCGGCCGTCCGCTCAACAACGAACGCCTCGAATACCTCGGAGATGCCGTGCTCGAAACCGTAGTGAGCGACATTATCTATCATCACTTCGACCGCCGCCGCGAGGGCTTCCTCACTGCCACGCGCTCCAAAGTCGTGTCGCGCGAAACGCTCAACCGCCTCTCCGAGGAGATGAATATCCTCAAACTGGTACGCGCCGCCCAAGGCATATCTACCAACCACACCAATATAGGAGGCAATGCCTTCGAAGCCCTTATGGGTGCAATCTACCTCGACCGCGGCTTCCGCTACTGCCGCTGGTTTATAGAGAAGCGCGTTATGGGGCGGTTTATCGACCTCGACAAGCTCGCCAACAAGGAAGTCAACTTTAAGAGCAAGCTCCTCGAATGGAGCCAAAAGAACCGCATTAACGCGGCCTTCAACATGGAAGGCGGCACAGGCGGCGAACGCGTCTTTTCCACTACGGTCGTGATTGAAGGCCTCGTGGCAGGCAAGGGCAAGGGCCTTTCCAAGAAAGAGAGCCAGCAGATTGCGGCCAAGGAAGCCCTCACCAAGTTGCGCCGCGAACCCTTGTTCCTCGACAGCGTGTTCCAGGCCAAGGAGCAGCGCACCGCCATGGAGGCGGAAGAAGCCTTTGCGCTTCCGCATATCGACGAGATTGAAGACATGCTTACCAAGGAGCAGGGCAAGGGCGGCAATCCTAAACGCGGCGAGCAGGAGGCTCCTGTGCTCGAAACAGCGGCCGATGCGCCCGCTGCAGCCTCAGAGTTGAGCGATGGCAACGAAACGCCCGCAGCCAAACCGCGCCGCCGCCGTGGCCGCAGCCGCACCGCAAAGTCGGTGACAGAGGCAGTGAAGACTGCTCCCGCAGCCGAACCCGCACCGCCGCAGCCTGAGCCCGAAGCTGAGGCGAAAAAGCCGCAGAGACGCCGTCCGCAGCCCCCGCGTACAGATGAAGACACCGATGCCGCCACGGGCAAACCGAGCCGACGCCGCCGCTCGCGTGCTGCAAAGCCCGCCGGCGAAACCGCAGCCGCCCAGCCCTCCGAGGCAGACCGCGAAGCCATTATCCGCGCCGCGGAAGAGGCCGCGTTCACAGAGTAAGAATAGTCCCTTCCTGGATATACCGCCAAAAGCCAGGCAGCAAGTTTTTCCTTGCCGCCTGGCTTTTTTTCGTGGCTGCGCAGACAATTCTTATTATACCCGAGATATTTTTTTCGCGCCCCTTTATGATTTTCATTCCGACGGATAAAATCTTTATTCAGCACTTTTGAATATGTGTTCAGAACTTTTGAATATGTATTCTAAACCTTTGAATATATGTTCAAAAGTTTTGAATAAAAACTTTCGCGGGGATAATATAAATTTTCAGGCAAGCCGTATAAATTGTCAAGGGGGAAAAGAAAAACTTGGTGCCGTGGAGGACTCACGGTTTCACGAGTAGGGGCGTATTGCATACGCCCGGAAACAAATCGCCGCCGGCTATACTGCAACGTATAGTCGGCGGCGAAGTTTTTCGCGTATTTTATTCAAAGGAAACGCCCGTAAAGCGGGAATCCGGCGGCGCGCTTATTTCACCACAACCTTCTTGCCTGCGGCTACATAGATGCCGGGCTGCAAACCCGTGACGGAGGTGACGTAGCCCGTGGTCTGCACTTGGCGCACAAGGCGGCCGGCGGCGGTGTAAATGGCGACGGGAATGCCGGCGGCGTCGCTCGAAATGAAGATTTCGCCGCGTCCGCCTGATATGCCGATGCGCGTGTCGCGCTGGGTGAGGTCGGTGATGCCCGTCAAGGGGTCGTAGCCGTATTTCTCGTCGAGCATCGCCACGCGGCGCGTTATCCAGTTGGTGATGTACGCCACGTCGCCCTGTATGTCGTTATGCAGCACGCCCCATTTGCCTTGCTCGCGCAGGTCGGCACCGCTCTCGGCAAACAGTTCGGCGTAGTCGGTGAAGCGTTTGGCAAGGTTGGCGGGATTGAACCACTGCGGGCGGATTTGCGCATAGCGTTCTTTGAGCACGTCGCTCCAGCGCAGGTAACTGCTCTTGGCGAGTTTGTCGTAGAACGTGATGATGCCATGCTCCGTTGCCCAGATGAAGCTCACGAAGTCGCGCGTCGGGTCGCTCACGTAGTCGCGGCTGCCGTCCCAATAGCCGCCCCAGGTGCCGTCCATGTCCCAAGGCGCGATACCAATCTTCTGGGCGTTGGTTGCGCCGGCTTGGTCGTAATTGAAGAAGAACATATTCTTGCCGTGGTTGTCGGAGGCGAGCATGAGTTCGATGAAGAGGAAGTAGTCGTCCACGACGGGACGGTCGAAGTATTTGCCGAAATTGTTGTCGAATTCGTCCTGCGAGGAGGTTGCTACAAAGTTGATGGCATTCCATAGCGGTGCCCAGTCGATGGGCTCGGTTTCGTAGTCGGGATATTTTATCTCGTAGCCCCGCCAAGTTTCTCGGCGCGCCGAGTTGTCGTAGGCGGCGGGCGCCGTGCCGGGGTAGTAGCTCGAGTTTTGTTCATGGCCCATAAAGACTTCGTAGGTCCAGTCGGTGGACTTGTAGAGCGAACCATGGATTTGCTCCTCGGTGGTGTCGGTCTTGGGGGCGTATTTCATAAGCTTGAGCTGCTTGCGGTCCATCTTCTCGGTCATGCAGTAGAGGCCGTGGTAATTGCCGTTGAGCAGCACCTCGACGAAGCGGCCGCGCGTGCCCGTGCGGGCTTTATTCTCCAAGGTCTTATGGTAGGGCGCGGTGGAGAAGTCGTTCCAAAGGTCGGTGCTGACGCGGTTGCGCATGCAGGCACCGTCAATGGCCATGGCATCGAGAATCCAGTTGTTGTCGCTGCGCAGGTTGAAGAACTTGCGGTCTACCGAGTTGCCGTCGGCATCGCGCAGCTTTATGGCATACGACTTCTTGGGGTAACTCATCGCGCTTGCGCCGCGATACTTAAAGGCGGCGATGACAGCGGAGTCGTAGACGGCGATATCGGGGTCGGTGACGCGCAGCGTGCCTGTGATATAGTAGTCGCCGTTGGTGCTCTCCACGTTGATTTCAACTACGGGCAGGAAGGTGAATTGCAGCGTAGCCTGCGCCACTTCGTTGCCCGAGGCATCTTCTACGACGGCAATCTTATAGGGGTCTTCGCAAGTCACGGCAGGAATGGTCACGCTGCCCGTCTCGGCATTGGGCATCAGCCCAGCCACGCGCAGGGAGTAGCCCGAGGCATAGGCGCTTTGCCAGGTGGCGGAAACGGCAATCGTGGCATCGTCGCCGCCGCGCAGCGTGGCGGAAAGCGGCACAAGGTACTGGCTGCCGGCTGCATCGTAGGGGAGTTCCTTGCCGTTGAAGAGGAGCGTGGAGAGATAGTCGGACAAGGCGTTTTTGCCGCCCGTCTGTCCGCCTCCGCCCCCGCCGCCGGAACCGCCGCCGCCGATGGTGATGCCTTTTTCGGTGAGGTAATCTTTATGCCGGTCGTCGGAAGAGGCGAACACAAAGGTGCTGCCGCCGTCTACGGAGTAGTATCCGAGGAAGTGGTACGTGTTTTTATCGTAGTCGTTCCAATAGTTTTCGAGCATCGTGCTCGTAGAACCAGCCTTGCCGATGGTGTAGCCGCTGTAATTGGTTTCGTAGTCGTTGTAATAACCTATCTGCCAGTTGTTCTGCCCTACGGACGTAGAGCCGTATTGCACGCCAATCGGCATGTCGGTCGTCATGTAATAATCCTCAACTGCCACGTAGTAGCCGTCGCTCGTGTAGATATTCACGCCGGAGTTGGTCTGCACGAAATAGAACTGCGTGGCCTCGGCCTCGTTGGCGGTTTCGTAGAGCGAGTAGCCGTTGACATAGGCCAGCATGCCCGAACGCACGTTCTTAATATAATAGAGCACGGGGTTGGAGCGGTCGGTGGTGTAGACCACGGGCGCGGCAAGGCCGGTATTTTCCCACACTGCGCCGTTGGCGAGCGTGCCTGTATTGCCATTGTCGCCCGAACCGCCGCCGGAAGCACCGCCGCCGAGATCCTTGCCCGTCTCGTCGATAATAGAGAAGAGTTCGTTGTAACCCATCGTGTTCTCATCGTACGTGCCGAGCAGGTTGGTGCCGTCGTTCACGCGCAGGTTGAACCACTGCGAGGGGTTGCTCACGCTGGCGATGTAAAAATACTCGCCGCTTTGGTTGATGGTCCACTGCACATTCCTGCCGTTAGCCGATGTGGTCAGTTCAATGCCTTTGCACACGCCGTCCACGCGGTTGCCCGTGTAGGTGAGGTACTCACCCGTCTTGGCGTTCTTGATGCGGTAGCCCGAGCCGGCTTTTTGAATGTACCACCAGCTATCGTCGTAGAGCGTGTTGCTCGTGTCGTACCACACGTAAGCAGTCTGCCCGTGCTGCGTGCCGAGCACAAGCGAGCCGCTTGAATAGTAATTGCAAACAAAACGATACTTCGTGTTTGCATCAAACTCCACGGCCTTTGCCCCAAGCAGTGCGAAAAGCGAGAGCATGACAAGCGTAAAAATCTTTTTCATATATGACAAGTTATGATTATCTGTCGCAAAATTACGACAATTATATAATTGCGCACAAGTTTAGTTCTTGCTAATTTGTAACTTTGCAGCAGATAATTAAGGTGGGTTCTATAAATTCCCACCGTAAAGATTACAATAATGTTGGGTTGACGTTTTGTCATCTTTTGTTTTCTTTTCGGTCTCAATCGTAAGTCTCATCGGTCACGTAGCCCGCTACGCTCCCTCTTCAACTTACAATTTATCCTCGAAAATAAATCCAAAATCTGCCAAA
>JALFUO010000027.1 GCA_022784065.1 Bacteroidales bacterium
TAATACCTGTTGCGCTCGCTTCGCAAAGCATAAGCCTCAAGAAAATGTGTTTGCTGTATTATTTCATCACTTTTTTACCGTTCACGATATAGACGCCCTTGGGCAGCGCGTCCATGGCATCGGCCGTGCCGATGCGGCGGCCGTTGAGGCCGTAGACGGGCGCGGAAGCCGGGCGGAGCGCGGCGGCCGGGGCGGCGGCGATGCCGGTTATATCCCCTCCGTTTTCCTCGCCCCACTCTACGATGCGCATCCTCGCGGGCAGGGCGGCGGGGCTGACAGGCGTACCGCTGAGGTCTTCCACGCTCACATACCAGCGGAAGCCGCCGAGCGCGGCGCTTGCAGAAGCGGCTTTGCAAAGCGTGCCCCCAGAGAAGGAATAGTAGCCATTCGAGTACATATCCGACCCGCCGACACCGCTATAAGTGCCTTGGAACACGTAGCGGTATTTCAGGGAAGAGCAGTCTAAGGAAGCGGCTTCCGATTTATAGAGCGTGGCATCCGTCAACGCTATGGTGTACTCGCCCGCAGCCTTGGCGCGGATCACGTAGGGCGTGTTGTGCACAATCACATCGCCCGCTTTCAGGCGCAGCACTTCCAGCTCGGTGCGGTCGAACGCGCCGTCGCCGTCGTCGTCGAACTGGTGCACGTCGTTAAGTTCCGATACATCGAAATTGTCGGAAATCTCGTTGTAGGGAATATCGAAAGGCACGTAGAGCGCCTGCCAGCCCGTGTCGGCATAGTCGCGGGTGTAATTAATCTCCTCTGCCGTGATGTCTTTCGTCCTCGTATAGGTTGCCGCGCCGTTATCCGAGAAATTCCATGTGTCGCTGATTGGGTCGCTTACTATAACTTCCGCAAATATCCAGCGGCTGCCAGGGTCGGCCGCGCCGTTTTGTTGCCAAAGGCCGAGCGTGTTAGTGCCGTCGAGGGGATTAGAATACGTGCCGCCGTTCCAGTTGAGGTATTTTGAGGCCGCGCCCGTCCCGTTGTACGGGACAATATCGTAATAGCCGTTTCCTGCGTTGAATGTGAACTTGAAATATGCGGCCTCCGCCTTGCTCTCGGAGAGTTGGATGAAGTTGCGCATGTTCGTATCGCTGTTTGTGTTGTCATAGCCCAACCATTTCTGCGAAGAGTAGCAATAGATGTAGTAAGCGCCTTCGGCTTCCGATTGGTAGAAGGCGAAGAAGGCGCGGTTGGCTGCCGTCTGCGTGGGCGAGGTCGCGCCGTTGGCGTAAAGCCCGTTGCCGTTTTTCATCGTATACAGATGCTCGGGCTTGCCTTCGGAGGGCAGCGTGGTTGAAAGGGATATTGGAAGAAATACTTCCGAGAATACCCAGCGGCTGCCGGCGTCGGATGAGCCGTTGTCTTGCCAAAGCCCGAGCGTCACGGTGCCGTCGAGCGGATTGGCCGAATTGCTCACGCCTTGATACCAGTTCAAGTATTTTGAGGCGACGCCCGTGGTGTTGTAAGGGGCGATGTCGTAGTTGTCGCCCGAATAGTTGTTGCACTTGAAGTAAGCCCCCTCGGTCTTCGTGTCGCTGAGCACGATAAAGCCCCTGCCGTTGTTGTAGCCGGGAGACTTGGTGTAGCCCAGCCATTTATTGGAGGTGTAGCAATAGATGTAGTAAGCGCCTTCGGCTTCCGATTGGTAGAAGGCGAAGAGGGCGCGGTTGGCGACCGTTTGCGTGGGCGAGGTCGTGCCGTTGGCGTAGTAGTTGTTGCCGCTCTTCATCGTGTACAGATGCTCGGGCGTGCCCTCCGAGGGCAGCGTGGCGGAAACCTGGATTTGGTCGGCCCGGGTCTGCTGCACGAGGCACAGCAGGAGGGCTATCAAAGAAATATACTTTTTCATAAACGATGGGTTTGTTTTTCGGTTTCGGTTGCTATAGCGTTTCTTGTTGGCTATATATATATATTATTATATGTGTGCCCTGGGCTTATTCTTCCCAGTAGCCGCCCGGCTCGTCCCACTCGTCGCCTTCTTGTTTCTTCTGCGTGTCGAAGCGGTCGGTATCGCCGCCGATGCCGACGAACGAGGAACTTAGGAGGCTCTGCTCCGCCATGATGGGTACTGCGTGCAGCGCGGGTGCGCTATATTTCTTCTTGCTTGTCATATCGGTTTCTTTTGTTTTTTATCTGATTACTTTCTTTCCGTTCACGATGTAAACTCCCTTGGGCAGCGCGCCTATGGCATCGGCCTTGCCCACGCGGCGGCCGTTGAGGTCGTAGACGGGCGCGTCTTTAAGCAGGGGCGCGGCGGCCGGTGCGGCTGCGATGCCGGTGGCTTCGCCCCCTTCTTTCTCTACGATGCGCATCTTCTCAGGCAGTGCGGCGGGGCTGACGGGCTGGCCCGTGGCGCGGTCGGTCACGCTCACGTACCAGCGGAAGCCGCCGAGGGCGGCGCTTGCCGAAGCGGCTTTGCGGAGCGTGCCGCCGGCGAAGGCGTAGTAGCCGCCGGAGAGCATATCCGCGCCGCTCACGCCGGCGTAAGTGCCTCGGAACTCGTAGCGGCGCTTCACGGAGGTGCAGGCGCGGCTTGTTTCCTCTGCCGCATAGAGCGTGGCGTCTGTCAGGGTTATGGTATGCTCGCCCGCCGCCTTGGCGCGGATCACGTAGGGCGTGTTGTGCACAATCACATCGCCCGCCTTCAGGCGCAGCACTTCCAGCTCGGTGCGGTCGAACGCGCCGTCGCCGTCGTCGTCGAACTGGTGCACGTCGTTAAGTTCCGCCGCGTCGAAATTGTCGGAAATCTCGTTGTAGGGGATGTCGAAAGGCACGTAGAGCGCCTGCCAGCCCGTGTGGGCATAGTTGCGGGTGTAATTAATCTCGTCTTTCGCCGCATCTTCTGCCTGCGTGTAATTGGCCGAGCCGTTGTCCGAGATATTGAGCGTGACTAAAAATTCCACAATATTATAGTTATTCCAAGGCTTCCTGTTATAGGTCGCTGTCGCGCCTTCCGGAACATAAACGGTGGTGAGGCTTGAGCAAGCTCGAAAAACATCCCGACTTGTGGTAGGCGGCGTTGAAGACTTCATTTTAATATTTGTCAAGCCCGTGCAGTTTTCGAAGCAATAGTCTTCCAAACTCGTTACGGAATTAGGAATTGTAATTGAGGTTAAGCCCGTGCAGCCATTGAAGCACCACTGTCCCAAACTCGTAACGGAATTAGGAATTGTAATTGAGGTTAAGCCCGTGCAGCCAGAGAAGCAAGACTGCCTCAAACTCGTTACGGAATTAGGAATCGTTGTGTTTTTGCAACCTGCAATCATTGTGTTTGAGGAAGTCCCAATAATTGCATTACAGTTTTCTCTTGAGTCATAGACTGTATTTCCTGATTCTACTTCAATACTTTCTAATCTTTCACAGCCAGAAAAACAACCACTTCCCAAACTCGTTACGGAATTAGGAATTGTAATTGAGGTTAAGCCCGAGCAGCGTTGGAAGCAATAACTTCCCAACCTCGTTACGGAATTAGGAATTGTAATTGAGGTTAAGCCCGTGCAGCCACAGAAGCAATTCTGTCCCATACTTGTTACGGAATTAGGAATTGCAATTGAGGTTAAGCCCGTGCAGCCACGGAAGCAATAGTCTCCCAAACTCGTTACGGAATTAGGAATTGTAATTGAGGTCAAGCCTGTGCAGTCATTGAAGCAAGACTCTCCCAAACTCGTTACGGAATTAGGAATTGTAATTGAGGTTAAGCCCGTGCAGCCATCGAAACAATAGTTTCCCAAACTCGTTACGGAATTAGGAATGATTGTATTCGTGCATCCTGCAATTAGCTCGTTGCTTGATGTTTCGATAATCGCATTGCAATTGTTTCTTGAATCATAATGCGTATTCTCTGCGTCTACAACTATATTGGTTAAGCCCGTGCAGCCTTCGAAGCATTCGTCTCCCAAACTCGTTACGGAATTAGGAATTGTAATTGAGGTTAAGCCCCTGCAGTCCCAGAAGCAATGCCGTCCCAAACTCGTTACGGAATTAGGAATTGTAATTGAGGTCAAGCCCGTGCAGCAATAGAAGCATTCTTCTCCCAAACTCGTTACGGAATTAGGAATTGTAATTGAGGTTAAGCCAGTGCAGACAGAGAAGCACTCGTATCCCAAACTCGTTACGGAATACGTGATACCATCATAGATAAAATTTTCGGGAATAACGACTTCACCCGAGTATTCGTTGTGATACGAGAAAAAGTAGGCTCCCTTAAAGGTTACAGCAGCCGTCTTGTTCGTTTGATTCAGATTGTAGTAAATCCCGTCCACTTCCACATCGTGCGCCCAAACCATGCTGGTGCAAAGGAGGAGGGTGAGGAGTAAAAAGATTTTTTTCATAGAAATTATTATTTTATTGATGGATTATTTAAGTGTATCCTTGGGTAAGCCATTGGCAACGGGTTTCTTGCCTGTTTTTCTGTTTTTTATCTTAACGCATAAATCAATTCAATCAGCAAGCAGCATTGCAAAATCAAAAATAATGCGGCAAACATACAAAATGTCTTTAATTCAACCCTCCCCCGATAATTAATGTTTGTTAATGAACTAAATAAGAACGTTTGTGCAAGGCGAGCGCAGAGACCGACAAACTTGTTTGATCGGACTATGCCGAGCCGCCGCCAATTTTCGTGCAAGCGAGTGCAGAGCCGAACACTTGTTCGGGCTATGCCGAGCGCAGCCGAAAATATCAAGAAAAGGTGCATTTATATGAACCAATTTGCACAAACGCCCGGTAAATGATTGGGGCGGGCTGTAAGCCCAAATGTTGCCCATAGCCCAGGGCAACGCCCTGGGGGAACGTAGACCGCGATTGATACATTCGGCATTTTTGCGCCTGCGCAAAAATGCCACGCGTCGAAAGCGCGTAACCCATTACGCCCTTAACGCCACACGGGGCGTTGCCCCTCATAAAGCAGGTTGCTCTTACAGAGCGCGACACTTTAATCAATGCAACATCGTTCCCCCCAGGGCGCTGCCCTGGGCTGAGTGCAGCAATTGGGCTTACAGCCCGCCACACTTGTGCAGCCAACGCAGTGAAATCATGCATTTATATGAACGTTCTTTTACTTAAAAATTGGTTCATTTACATGTACCTTTGGCCGCGCCTCGGAAAAGGCTGAAATATGTTTCCTCGCGCGCGCGTTACGCATTAATTTCCCCGTAAAACCCTTCAACCCAGCTCTAATTCGCATAACCGTCTGTAATCAAACGGGTTGCGAGTGTATGGTTTGCATCTCAAACCCGTCACTTATGACGGGTTTGTCTTGTCCTGACATTGGTTCATAAACGCACTTTTCTTGACCTTCTCGGCTGCGCTCGGCATAGCCCGTTTCGAGCCCCACTATCAGCAAGATAATTTTTACTATCCGCAAGATAGTTTTCATTATCAGCAAGATAATTTTTCGGATCATATAAGATATTTTTTGTTACAAACTTTGTAACGCTTGTTAGAAACTTTGTAACGCGCGTTACAAAGTTTGTAATATATGTTAGCAAGTTTGTAATAAACTTTTCCTGGCAGACAGTGAAAACTATCACGGGCTTAGGAAAAATTTTCTTGCGGATAGCAAAAAAAAGAAAGGCAGAGAGTAAAAACGCTCTGCCTTGGAATATCAGAAAAGTGGATTAAACGTGCCGGTGAAAACAGGGGCGCTGAGCATTCAGCCGTGGAAATACGGCAAACAAAGCGGGCCAAGTCAGCCCTGCCCTATTTAATTCGTGTAGAGTTCGAGTTCGATGAGCGCGGCGTTGTATTGGCGCACGGCTTCCACGTAGTTGGTGCGCACGTCGCGCGCGGCCTTGAGGCTTTGCACCAAGTCGGCGGCTGCCGTTTCGCCCTCATTGTAGAGCGCGAGGGCACTGCGGCGCAACTCTTCGGCTTCGGGCAAGGCGGCTGTCTCGTAATAGTCTAAGGTGGAACGGGTTTGGAGGAGCGACTGGCGCAGTTCGTCCACCTTCATTGACAACTGTGTGCGCTGTTCTTCGGCATCCCATTCGGCGATACGCGCCTCCACTTGCGCCTGCTTCACGCGGCTTTTCTGCGGAAAGCAGAAGAGGGGCACGGAAATGCCGACCGTGAAAGCGTCCAAGCCTTTGTAGGGCATTTTGTTCTTGCGGGAATAGCCCACGGATAGTTCGGGGAAGAATTTGCTGCGCTCTACTTTTACCGCATCGCGCTTCTGCTGCACGGCATTGTCGAGCAGCTGCAACCTTTCTGGCGAAACGGCAGCAGTTTCCTTGATTTGGATTTTTCCGAAAGAAGTTTCGGCAGGCGTGAGTTGGGCTTCGCTGCGGCACACCCACGTGAGGCGGCGCAGGGCAAGCTGCCAAGCGGAGCGTGCTTGCAGGGACTGGGTGCGCATCTCGGCGGCAAGCGTGTTGAGCAGGCTGTGTTCGAGGCGGTTGATCTCGCCAGTTTCAAATTTCCGGGCGGCCGTGCGCAGCAGCACCTGGGCCATGCTGTCGCCTGCGGCACAGAGACGCATCTGTTCGGCGGAGGCGAGGCAGTCGTACCAAGCGCGTTTCACCTCTGCCGTGATTTCCTTTTTTATCAAAGCCATGCGCTGCCGGCCCTCTACCGCCTGCGTTTTGAGCAGCGCGTTTTTGTAGTAAGGCGTGAGCAGGTTGCCGAGCGATTGCTCGATGGTGAGTTCGTTGTCGCTGCGTTCCAGTCCGTCGAGCTGCCCCCAAGAGTAGCCGATCTGCAGGTTGCCGCCGTCCCAGTTCTCGCCTTTCGCGGCTTTGGCCTTATCAACATAAAGCGCCGCGCCTTTCAGCCGAGGACTGTTGCCGATGGCCATTTGAATGGCCTCGTCCAAAGCCACCTCCTTTTGGGCGAGCGAACATGAGCAAGCAAATAAAGAAATGAGGAAAAAGAAGAAGCGTGTCATAGCCGTAAGTTTTTTCATCTGCAAAAGTAGGGGAAAAGCCCTACAACCGAGTTTCATATAAGGAAGCAGTAGGGGCGTTTTCATAAATAGGAACAAGTGCAATTCACGGCCTTTATTTATAAAATCATGTAACATCAAATAATTGAGCCCGCCTTTATTTCGAAAAACGCGGTGCAATAGTCCCCCCCTACGGCTTATCAATTTTCTGCATACATTGTTTCAAGAGATTGTATGCCTGATAAATGCCCAGTTCGCCCGCCTTGCTGAAATCGCGCATGGCGGCAGCGGTGTCGCCGGAGCGCAGACCGACGATGCCGCGATTGAAATAGGCCTCGGCCAGACGGGGGTCTTGTTCGACGGCACGGGTAAAGTCGCCGGCGGCAGCCTTCATATCGCCGCGCTGTATGTAGAGGCAACCACGGTTGTAATAGATATATGCGTCGCCGGGCGAGCGGGCAAGCGCCTTGTCGAGAATTTGCAATGCCCTGTTGCTGCGCGTGAGTGCGGCCTCGGAAGAGGCGGTCTTTGCATCGGCGGCGATGCCGTCGGCCGGTGCTTGCCTTGCCAGCAATGCCGCGAGTTGAATGAGCGGCAGGCGCGAGAGCGTGTCGGACTTGGCGGCCGCTTCGGCCTCGGCTATGGCCGCCTCGTAATTGTAGAGCGATGCCTGAATGGCCGACGCGAGCAAGGCATAAGCGGCAGGTGCGAGGGCGGTGCGTGCGGCGGCGAGGCGGCTTTCGTCCTGCCGCGCCTCGTCGATATTGCCTTTCTCGGCCGACGTGGAAAAGACAAGGTGGCGCTCGGGCGTGTCCAGGATTTGCAAGGCTTTCAGTTCGGGCAGGAAAGCCGTGGCGGCATGCTTGCGCTTTGAGCGGTTTTGCATCGTGAGCCCGAACATCGGCAGCGGTTCTTGCTCCGCCTTGCGGTTTTGCACCTTGCCGTAGAGGTCGCCAAGGATGTCGAGCACCTTTCCCGAGTCTTCCTCCACAAACTGTCGGTATTGCTCCAGCGCATGCTCGGAACGCTTGCGCACGTGGCGGATATCCCTTTGCTTCGGCTTGTTTTGCTGATAGGTAAGGTCGAGCGTGTTGCGCGCCACTACGGTCTCGTCCTTGGCCGCTCCTTCCTTGTCGCCGATTTTGCGGCGGCAGTTGGCGCGCGCCATGTATCCGTAGACGAAGTTGGGGTAGGCCTTAATCAGTTCCGTGTAATCGGCAATCGCCCCTCGGAACTGCCCCACCTTTTCGCGCAATTCGGCGCGGTTGTAACGGGCCAGGGTATTGTCGGGTTCTTTTTTCAGGATAAAGGTAAAGTCCTCAATGGCACGGTTATAGTCGCCGATGAGCGAGCGCAGCAGACCGCGATTGTAGTGCGCCACGAAATGCTCGGGCACCAGTTGGAGTGTCTTGTCGTAATCGGCCAAAGCCTCGTTGAAACGGTCCTGCGACTGCCGCGCCTGTGCACGCGCCACGTAATATTCATGGTCGTCGGGACGCAGTTCGATGGCGCGGGTGAGGAAAGAGTCGGCGGCTGCATAGTCCTCGTGCTGCAAGGCATAATAGCCCTTGAAACTCCAAGCCGCCTGCTCGCGGGGCTTCTTCACAAGGAGCGTGTCCATCCACGCCAGCGCGCCGAGCGTGTCTTTCTCTTCGAGACGGATCTGTGCCTTGACGAGATAGGCACGCGAAAGGCCGGGCCAACGGTTAAGAATATTGGTGAGGTCGCTGTCGGCGCGGGCATAGTCTTTGAGTTGCAGGCGGCAGAGGGCGCGGTTGTAGATGCAGCCTTGGTCGTCGGGCATCTCTAAGAGCACGCGCGTATAGTCCTGCTCCGCGCCGGCATAGTCTTTGAGGTTGATGCGACACAGTCCGCGCAGGCTATACACCTCCGCCATGTAAGGATTGAGATTGATGGACGCCGTACAGTCGTCGTTTGCGCCGGAATAGTCTTCGAGCGTAAACTTGGCGTAGGCGCGGTAGAAGTAAGGCTTTGAAAGAAAAGGCTTTGCGGCGATGGCCTGATTGAAATAATGTATGGCCGAAAGGTAATCGTCCATACCCAAGGCGTTGCGCCCGAGCATAATGGTCATATCCACGTTGAGCTGCGCCGTGGCGGCGGCAATGTTCATCACCACCGCAAGAAGAAACATTCTGAGGCGCAAAGTCATAGTTTTTGTGGATATAAATAAATAAGTAGGGGCATTAAAAAAACGTTCGTTTATTAGTAAACGAGTAGACAAGTAAACAAGTATACGAGACAGAGATCTTTTGTAAATATAAATATATATGAGTAACTTGTCTTGTTAACTTGTTTACTGGTTTACTTGTTTACTAAAATAGTCCCTACCTTGCCGTCTTCACCTTGTAGGAGCAACGCACCTTGCCTTTGGCGAGGCTTGCCAGCTTGCTCTTTACCATCTGCTTGCGCAGGGGCGAAATGCGGTCGGTAAAGACCTTGCCTTCGAGATGGTCGAACTCGTGCTGCATCACGCGCGCCAAATATCCGTCGACCCACTCTTCATGTTCCGTGAAGTCGGGGTCCTGATAGCGTACGCGTATGCGCGTGGGGCGGCGCACGGGCTCATGGATGCCGGGCAGGGAGAGGCAGCCTTCGTCCATCGAGACCGTTTCGCTCTCGTCGTATTCTAAGATGTGCGGATTGATGTAAGCCTTGTTGAAGCCGGCATATTCGGGATAATCGTCTTTAAGCACGTCAAGCGTGATGACGACCACGCGAATGTCAAGCCCGATTTGCGGCGCAGCCAGCCCTACCCCGTCGCTGCGATACATCGTCTCAAACATATTTTCGATGAGCTGCGGCAGATTGGGATAGTCGGGCGTGATGTCGGAAGCGACCTTGCGCAGCACGGATTGCCCGTAAGTGTAAATGGGAAGGATCATAATGAATATTCATTTATTAGTAGACGAGTTTACAAGTAAACGAGTAGACGAGACAAGTTTCTCATATAAAATATAAATTAGCAAGACATTTACATAATGTCGGCTGCGCTCGGCAATTTAAGTAAACTTAATTGCGCTCGCTTGCACGACATTTCTGTCTTGTTTACTCGTTTACTTGTTTACTAAAAAACAACTAAAATATTTGCCCTTTGCTCTCCATGTAAGATTGCAGGATGATGCAGGCGCTGATTTCGTCAACGAGGGCTTTGTCGCGCCGGCGCTTCTGCCCCAGCCCGCCGTCGATCATCGCGCGGTGGGCCAGCACGGAGGTGAAACGCTCGTCGTAGAAAGCGATGGGAATGTCGGGCAAGGCCTTGCGCAACTCGCCGCAAAACGACTTGACGCGCTGCTGATTTTCAGAAGGCTGCCCGTCAGGCTGCGTGGGCAAGCCGACAACGAAGAGTTCCACGCTCTCGCGGCTCACATAGTCTTTGAGCCAGGCAAGCAGTTTGGGAGTCTCAACGGTCGTCAGCCCGTTCGCAATGATTTTCAGGGGGTCGGTAACGGCAATGCCCGTGCGGCGCTTACCGTAGTCGAGGGCAAGAATGCGCGGCATCTTTTGGGATTTGAGGAAAATCTTATAATTATAGTAAACAAGACAATTATGTCTCACGAGTAGGGGCGTTTTGCAAAACGCCCGGTTAATGATTGCCTCATTGATTAAGCCTTGCAATAATATTGGGCGGGCGTTTTGCAAAACGCCCCTACCCGTAAAACCTTAATCAAAAACTCGTCTACTAAAATCTTACTTAATCATATCGCACCCCATGTAAGGCTGCAAGGCCTTGGGGATACGGATGCCCTCGGGCGTCTGGAAGTCTTCGAGCAAGGCTGCCACGATGCGCGGCAGGGCGAGCGCGGAGCCGTTGAGCGTGTGGGCGATGCGGATCTTCTTATCCTCTGCGCTGCGATAACGGCATTGCAGGCGGTTGGCCTGATAGGTGTCGAAATTGGACACGGAACTTACCTCAAGCCAACGCTTCTGCGCTTCGCTATATACCTCGAAGTCGTAGCAGATGGCGGCCGTGAAACTCATATCGCCGCCGCAGAGGCGCAGGATACGGTAAGGCAATTCCAACTTTTGGAGCAACGACTCCACGTGTGCCAGCATCTCTTGGTGAGACTGGTCGGAATGTTCGGGCGTATCTATGCGCACGATTTCAATCTTAGAGAACTCGTGCAGGCGGTTGAGGCCGCGCACGTTTTTGCCGTAGCTGCCGGCTTCGCGGCGGAAGCACTGCGTGTAGGCGCAGTTTTTAATGGGCAGGTCCTTCTCGTCGATGATTACGTCGCGGTAGATATTCGTCACGGGCACCTCGGCTGTGGGAATGAGATAGAGGTCGTCCACCTCGCAGTGGTACATCTGACCTTCCTTGTCGGGCAACTGACCCGTACCGTAGCCGGAAGCGGCGTTCACAACCGTGGGCGGCATAATTTCCGTGTAGCCGGCGGCGCGTGCCTCGTCGAGGAAGAAGTTTATCAGGGCGCGTTGCAGGCGTGCGCCCTGTCCGATGTAGACGGGGAAGCCTGCGCCGGAGATTTTCACGCCGAGGTCGAAGTCTATGAGGTTGTATTTCTTTGCGAGTTCCCAGTGCGGCAGGGCGTTCTCGGGGAGTTCGGTGTCGTGGCCGCCGGTTTTCACCACGACGTTGTCTTCCGCGCAGCGTCCCTCGGGCACGAGGCCGTAAGGCACGTTGGGAATGGTGAGCAAGAGCTGGCGGCGTTCTTCCTCGGCTGCTTTCATGGCTTCTTCCTGTGCCTTTGCCTGTTCTTTCAAGCCTTCCACTTCGCGCTTGATGCCTTCTGCCTCATCCTTTTTCCCCTGCTTCATCAATGCGCCGATGCTCTTGGCGAGCGTTTTCATCTGTGCGTTGAGTCCGTCAACGGCTGCCTGCGCCGTCTTGCGGCGGTTATCGATTTCGAGCACGCCCTCAATGGCTTCGCGTGCGCCTTCAAAATGTTTTTTCTCCAAACCGCGTATCACGGCTTCCTTGTCGTCAAGGATTTGTTTGATTGTAAGCATGCGTATTATGTATTTTACTGCGCAAAATTACGCATTTATTTTGAGTTTCATATAATATAATTGCCATTCACTTTAAGGACGCACCTTTATGGCAGGTTTCCCTTCCGGCTTCACTATATATAAATATGTATGGCCGGCGGGTACGGGAATGGTCACCGCGCCTGGGCTTTGCACGCTCGCGATTTGCCGGCCGCTCTCATCGTAGACCGTCACGCCGCCCGCGTGGCCG
Organism: Bacteroidales bacterium; assembly: GCA_022784065.1. GTDB lineage: Bacteria > Bacteroidota > Bacteroidia > Bacteroidales > Bacteroidaceae > Alloprevotella. The sequence goes on from JALFUO010000027.1 coordinate 12,102, forward strand.
CGCACCACGATGCTGCCGTCGTGCACCGCCACTTCGGGCGCAGCCGCGCTTATCTTGCCGATGCCGGCCGCGCTGCCCTGCTTGCCTGTGACGCGCACGGCGTCAATCTCCATTGTGTTGCCGTATTTGCCCACGAAGCGGAAAGCTATTTGCATGGATTTGCCGACAAATTGCTCCAAAGACAGTTCGGTGAAATGATAAGAACTTTCGCTGTAATTGTCGAAAAGGTCTTTGAGTCCGTAGTCTTTCCATTCGTTGAAAACGTCATAGAGTTCCGTCCACTCTCCGCCCGTCTCGCGCGCCATGACTTTGAGCGTCGTGGAGGGTTTGCTATTGGTGAACGTCCACGTGCCCCAATCTATGTTTTCGTTGTTGAGGTCGAAGAGATAGAGGGGCGAATATCCGTGCTGGAAAGTCAGTTTTGCCTCTTCGCCTGCCGTAAATACGGGCGAGACGAGCCATTCGTCCTGTGCGAGGTCTTCCTTTTTGCTTTCGCCGATAGTGGCATAGGCATAATATACTATGGCAAACTTGCTGCCCTCTACGGGCGCAGGAATGGTTTGCCCCTGCCGTTTCGTGGCCACATGCCACGTGAAGCGGCCTTCCTCCATCGCCGCCTGCTCGGCATTGGTGTTGATTTCCGTCCAGCCCTCGGGCAACCAGTCGGCGGCGGTGCCGTCCCAACTTTCAAAGTTTTCTGAGAGCGTTTCTGTCTGTGACTGTGCGGAGCAGACCGCAGATGCGCCGAGCCATAGCAGGGCGGCGAAAAAAGTTCTGCATTTTAAGGGAAAAGAGTTCATTATAAATCTATTGAATATGATAATTATTAATCAGGAAAAAGCATCGAGCCAATTTGCATAAAAGCGCACGGCGGCGGCGTGCCAAGCGTAGTCGGGCCGACCGGCGGCGGGCTCGCCTATATAATAATGTAGGGGCGGCTGAATGGGCAGGCCTTTGGCAAGGTCTCGGAGGTATTCGTTGTGGAGCGTGAAAGGCTCATATTCGAGATGCCCCACGATGAACGTGGCATTGTTTTTTTCAGAAAATGCCGCGCCGATGCCGCTCTCTTCGCTTTCGCAAAGGATTTGGAGTTCGCTGTCAGCGGGAAAATCGTTGCGGCGCACCTCCGTGTGGCGGCTGTTGGGCATGGGAAACTCGGGCGCAAGCCCTTGCATCGCCGCGCTTTCGGGCCGCAAGACTTTTTGCTTGAACACGCCGAACATCTTGCGCGGCAGGGGGTGCTTGGGAATTTTATAAAAATGATAGAGCGCAGCCTGCGCCGCCCAGCAAATATACAGCACGGGCAGGCGGCGCGTTGCCGCCTCGTCCATCGCCTGCTCGAGCAACTGCCAATAGCGCACCTCCTCAAACGCAATGTTTTCGAGCGGCGCACCTGTGACGATCAGCCCATCGGCCTCGGCGAGCATCTCGGGCGTGAGTTCGCGGTAGAACTGCAAGATGTGTTCCATCGGCGTGGTCTTGAACGTCTGCCCCGGCAGGCGCACGAGGGTGAGGCGCACCGCCTGCCCCGTCTCGGCGAGGGTGCGGGCGATGTCGAGTTCCGTCACAAGTTTCTGCGGCATAAGGTTGAGCAGCAGCACGCGGCGCGCCCTCTCCTGCCCTGCCGCGGGAACTTGGCAGGCAGGATAGTCAGCCACATCGAAGCCTGCGGCACGCAATTCGGCCGCAGCGGGAAGGTGTTCGGGAAGGAATATCATTTTTGAATAGCGGAGGCAATCATATAAACATTGTCATATAAACCGGCAAGTATTCCACGCCGTTTTCTCTCTTATAGTCCTTTGTGTAGATAACGTATCTGTTCATAATCCTTTCGGAATATTTGGCGCTGAACTCATCGAGCGATTTATGCGACTTATAGCCAGAGGATTTAACTTCTATCGGCGCAATCTTATGCCTATCGGAAATAAGAAAGTCCACCTCATAATACTTTTTGCCTTCGGCGTATGGTATCGTATGGTAGTAAAGGTCTTTACCCGAAGCCCGCAACATTTGCGCTATCATGTTCTCGTACACATACCCGAGGTTAGCACTTAACTTATCGTTTAGGAGTTTTTCGTAAATCACGTTTTCAGTAATATCCTTGTCCTTGAAAGCCAGCGTCACGAAAAGTCCAGTATCAGAAGCGTACATCTTGAAATAATCTTCATTCCGCGTCAATGCTAATCCAATGTTCGGGTCGTCCACGTGATAGGCGATATTGACTGTCATAGAGTCTTCCACTTCCGCAATGACACTCATAATCCTATCTTTCTTATCATCGGGAATGGCAGTAGACACTTTGTAGCGTGAGGCATTTCTGCTTAGTTGCGCCGGGATGGCATCGTAAAGTGCCTTGGCCCTGCCTGAACTATCTATCTTTCCGAAATCCTTCTCATACAAGGCAATAATATCGCGCTTCACCGTATCCACTTCTGTAAAATTATTGGTCTCTATGTAAGCCACAACGGCCTGCGGCATACCACCCACCAGCATATATAGGCGGAAATCGCGCATCAGTTTGCGGTGGACGGCATCGCCGAGCGACATCTTTTTTTCAAAAGCCGCGCGCAAAAGTGGAATGGTGGCGTCATCGCCCAGAGCCCATCTGAACTCCTCGAAGTCCATAGGATAAAGGTTGATTTTCGTCTCTTCGCTCGGTATCAGGATGTCGCGGCTTTTTGACCTTACAGATATCAAAGACCCTGTTTCGATATAGTCGTAACGGCGGTCCTTTACCAAATGCTTTATGGCTTGCCGGGCCTTCGGTTGCAACTGCACCTCGTCGAAAACGATTACCGAAGACCGCTCGTGCAACTGCACATTAAAAATAAATTGCAGCCTCAGGAAAAGGTAATTCAAATCTGAAACGTCATCGAACAAATCAGCCACGGCTTTTGACACTTTCGAGAAATCTATCAGGATATAGGAAGTGTATTCATTGCGGGCAAATTCCTCCGCAATCGTAGACTTCCCCACGCGCCTGGCACCTTGTATTAAGAGTGCAGTCGCCCCGTTCCTCTCTTGCTTCCATTTGAGCATTGCGGCGTATAATTTCCTTTTGAAACAAATCATTTTCAGTAATCGTATATAGTTTCTTAGCGCAAAAATACCGTTTTCTGCCTAATCCCACCAAATTTATTTTGCCGAAATGCCGATTTCCACCAAATTTATTTTGCCGAAATGCCGGTTTCCACCAAATTTGTTTTGCCGAAAATGCCGATTTCCACCAAATCTTATAGAAAAAGGAACGTCCCAACGGTTCGCGACTCGTTGGGACGTTCGTATTCATGTAACGTTTGTGCCTGGAAGGCACTTAACGCATAATTTCCGCCTTGCACAAACGTTCATATAAAATACATGATTTCACTGCGTTGGCTACACAAGTATGGCGGGCTGTAAGCCCAATTGTTGCACATAGCCCCGGGCAACGCCCGGGGGAGCGATGTTGCATTGATTAAAGTGTCGCGCTCTGTAAGAGCAGCCTGCATTATGAGGGGCAACGCCCCGTGGGGCGTTAAGGGCATTAATGGGTTACGCGCTTTCGGCGCGTGGCATTTTTGCGCCGGCGCAAAAATGCCGAATGTATCAATCGCGGTCTACGTTCCCCCAGGGCGCTGCCCTGGGCTATGGGCAACATTTGGGCTTACAGCCCGCCCCAACCATTTAC
>JALFUO010000054.1 GCA_022784065.1 Bacteroidales bacterium
CGTTTTGCAAAACGCCCCTACTGCTAAAATTCATTCGTAAAATGGAAACGGATGTGCTCAAAGTCCTGCTGTGCCATTTGCAGCACGTAGCCCGAGTCAGCGAGGAACACGTCGCGCCCGTCGCGGTCCTTGGCCATGTACTGGTATTTGCGCTTCTTGAAGAGTTCGAGCTGTGCCGCGTCGTCGCTTTCAATCCAGCAGGCCTTGTAAAGGTGGACAGGCTCCCAGCGGCACTTGGCGTTGTATTCGTTCTCAAGGCGATACTGTATCACCTCAAACTGCAATTGGCCTACGGTGCCGATAATCTTGCGGCCGTTGAACTGATTGACAAACAACTGCGCCACGCCTTCGTCCATCAACTGCTCGATGCCTTTGTTGAGCTGCTTCGTCTTCATCGGGTCGGCGTTTTCGATATACTTGAACATCTCGGGCGAGAATGAAGGCAGGCCTCTGAAATGGATAAGCTCGCCCTCGGTGAGCGTGTCGCCGATTTTGAACGTGCCGTTGTCGGGCAGGCCCACGATGTCGCCCGGCCAAGCCTCGTCGATTGTGCTCTTGCGCTGTGCCATAAACTGTGTGGCGGCAGAGAAGCGGAGCGTCTTGCCTTGGCGCACGTGCAGATAGGGCGCGTTGCGGCGGAAACGGCCTGAGCATACCTTGCAGAAAGCGATGCAGGAGCGGTGGTTGGGGTCGATATTGGCTGTAATCTTGAAGATAAAACCCGTGAACTTTTCTTCCTCGGGACGCACCTCGCGCTCCTCGGCCTGCGTGGGGCGAGGGTAGGGGGCAATCTTCACAAAGCAGTCGAGCAATTCCTGCACGCCGAAGTTGTTGAGCGCAGAGCCGAAGAATACGGGCGCAACCTTGGCATCGAGATAATCTTCTACGTTGAACGCCGGATAAACGCCGTCGACGAGTTCAAGGTCTTCGCGCAGTTTTGCCGCGTCCTGCTCGCCCACGCGCGCTTCCAGTTCTTCGCTGCCGATATCGACGGACACGTGCTCCGTGACTTTCTGCTTGTCGGGCGTGAAGAGGTTGAGATTTTGCTCATATATATTATATACGCCCTTAAATCTTGTGCCTTGGTTGATGGGCCACGAGAGCGGGCGCACGGAGATTTGCAACTCTTGCTCCAACTCGTCGAGGAGGTCGAAGGGGTCGCGCCCCTCGCGGTCGAGTTTATTGATGAACACGATGACCGGCGTCTTGCGCATACGGCACACCGTCATCAGTTTGCGCGTCTGCGCTTCCACGCCCTTCGCTCCGTCCACCACGATGATGGCGGAATCAACGGCCGTGAGCGTGCGAAAGGTGTCCTCGGCAAAGTCTTGGTGGCCCGGCGTGTCGAGAATGTTGATTTTATATCCGTCGTAGTCGAACTCCATCACGGAGGTCGTTACCGAGATGCCGCGCTGCTTTTCGATTTCCATCCAGTCGCTGGTCGCGGTCTTCTTAATTTTGTTGTTCTTTACGGCGCCTGCCACTTGGATTTGCCCGCCGAAGAGCAGCAACTTTTCGGTCAGCGTGGTCTTACCGGCGTCGGGGTGAGAGATAATGGCAAAGGTGCGGCGGCGTTCTATTTCTTGGTTCATTGGCGTGGGGATATCAGAAAACGATTTTTTTTACAATAACTCTTTGAGGCATTTCTTCAAAGAGTCTTTCCACCAAGGGATTTCGATACCGTAGGTCTGCTTGATTTTCGTCTTGTCTAGCACAGAGTAGTGCGGACGTGCGGCAGGCGTGGGGTATTCCTCGGTGTGGAGCGGGCGGACATGGCATTTGTCGGAAAGACCGGCAAGTTCGTGAATGGCACGCGTGAAGTCGTACCACGAGCAAACGCCCTCGTCGGTAAAGTGATACACGCCGGGGCGCACGCCCTTATCGACGGCCGTCATGATAGCCTCCGCAAGGTCGCGGGCATAGGTCGGCGTGCCGATTTGGTCGAAAATCACGCCCAGTTCCTCGCGCTCCTTTCCGAGGCGCAGCATCGTCTTGACGAAGTTGTTGCCGAAGGTGGAGTAGAGCCACGCCGTGCGGATAACCATCGACCCCGGGCAGTTGCGGATCACAGCTTCCTCGCCGGCGAGCTTCGTGCGGCCGTAAACGGAGTTGGGGCAGGTGTCGTCGGTCTCGGTATAGGGGCGGCAGGCCGTGCCGTCGAATACGTAGTCAGTCGAAACCTGTATCATCGTTGCGCCGACAGCCTCGGCAGCATCGGCGAGATATTCGGGCGCCGTATGGTTGAGCAGTTCGCAGAGTTCCGGCTCGCTCTCGGCCTTATCTACTGCGGTGAATGCGGCGCAGTTGATAATATGGCTGATGCCGTTCATTTCAACAAAAGAAAGCACGGCCTGACGGTCGGTGATGTCGAGTTCTTCCTTGTCGGTAAAGAAAAACTTGCAGGTATCTGCATATTGCGGCGCAAGCACTTGCAGCTCGTTGCCGAGCTGTCCTTTGCAACCTGTTACAAGAATGTGTTTCATTGCGTGTATATATATAATATTGTATGTTCTCTTAAAACTCCAAAGGTTCTTCCTTGTCTTTGAAATAATAGTCAGACAGGCGGGCGAGCAGCGCAGATATATCGGCGGCGGCCGTTGCCGTTTCGGGCGAGACGGGCCGCTTTTGCAGACGGAGCATCATCACGCCGTAGAGCAACTCGAAGCAAGTTTGCAATTCGGGCGTTTCGCTTTCGGCGTTCTTCTTGCGCAGTTCCACGATATAGGGCAGCACTTTCAGGTAAAGCGCCTGGTAGGAGGGAAACTTGGGACTATTGGTCAGCGCGGCGTGCAGTTCGCAGAGTTGTTGCAGCACGTTGCGGCTGATGGGCAGGTGCCCCTGCTTGCGCAGGCCTTCGGATTTCATAATGCTGCAAAAGTCGGCATACCAGTTTTCGGCGGCCTGCTTCTCAGCATCGTCTTTGAACGTGAAGCGGCTAAGATATTCCTTGCCGATACGCTCCGCATCGCAATCGTAGGCCCGCAGCAAGTCCTCCACCTGCCAGAGGTAGAGCAGATATTCGGCGCGGTTGCTTTTGCTAAGTTTTTCTGCAATAATCATACTCAATAGATAGATAAGTGGAACAGCGTCATCACGGCGTAAACCACGGAAGCCAGGAGCACGATGGTGCCGATGGTGCGGTTGAGGCGCAAGATGCCGCGCACGCCGAAGTTTTGCTTCATGCGGTTGATCACGTAAGTCAGTCCGAGCCACCAGAGCATCGCGCCGCCCACAATGGAAATGTAGCCCACGCACTGCCCGAGGAAATTGCCGGGTATGACAAAGGTGAGCATGTTGTAGAGGGCGATGAAGAGGAAGATAATCAGCGGGTTGGAGAGCGTGACAAGAAACGCTGTCGAGAAGTTGTGCAGCAGCGTGCCCTTTTTCGTGGACACGGGGCGCAGGCACTTGCGCGGGTCGGTGCGGAAGAGATACAGACCGAAGATGAAGAGCATGATGCTGCCGATGAGTTTCAGCCAAAAGAGGTTGCGCTCATTGTCGATAAAGTCCATCACGAACGACATGCCGAGGCCCGTGACGAGGGCGTAGATGAAATCGCTCAATGCCGCGCCCGCGCCGGTGACGAGACCGTAGTTGCGCCCCTTTTGCATGGTGCGCTGTATGCACAGAATGCCCACGGGACCCATGGGGGCGGAGGCGATAATTCCTACTAACATGCCTTTGAAGGCGAGGAGGGGTAAACTGGCAAATTCCGCAAATATATTATTCATCTTCTTATCGTTTGTATAAAATGTCCTGTTCTAATTTGTTGTTTGGCAACGCTCCCGCAGCAGTTTCCGTGCGGTTTCGATGATGGTGTCGCGGTTGCGGGCATAGTCTTCGGAGGTAATGTCTGCGTGTACGTCGGGTTCGATGCCGCTTTCGGTGCAAACCATGTTGATGTCGTACATCGGGCACGCCGAGAAGCGCAGCGACCAGCCGTTGGGCAGTTCCGAGGAGAAGGGCAAGCCTGCGCCGCCGCCGGTCTTGTCGCCCACGATGGTCACCTGCGGCAAATGCTTCACGAACATCACGAACGAGTTGGCCGCGCTGTATGTGCTGCGGTTGGTGAGCACAGCCACGGGCTTCTGCCAGCGCAGTCCCGGGAACGGATCAAGTGTCACGGCCTCCGGGGAAGAGAGGTCGGCGTGACCCGTGCCCGTCTTGTGGCTCATGTAGGCGATGGTCGTCGTGCTGTTGATGAATATCGAGGCCAATTGCTGCGCGGTCGTCAGCAGTCCCCCGCCGTTGTTGCGCAGGTCCACTATAAGTGCGTCGCAGAGTGATAGTTCCCGCATCACCTCGTTGAGGTTGCCGTCGCCGATGGCCGTGTTGAAGGATACGCAGCGTATGTAGCCGATGTTGTCGTCGAGCGTGCGGTATTTCAGTCCGCAGGTGTAGCGATAGTCTTCCGTGCGGCCGAGATAGACGCGCTCCAAGGAGTCGGAATAGTTCATTGGATAGTCGTCGAACCATTTGCCATAGCGTGCCACGTCGAACGGAGCATAGAGATTGGTGTGCCCGTCGCGCAGTTCCGCAAGCATCTTTCCGTAAATCTCGAACTGCTGGCGGTCGGTCAGCCCGTTGTTCACGGCGGCAGAGTAACGCGCGTAGACTTCGTTCCAATCAAGCCCGTATTCGCTTTGCTTTTCCGCAAAGAAGCAGTAATGCTCGTCCACGATGCGCCAAAGCGCGTCGAAGTTGCCGCGTGCCGTGTTCTCTGCCACGTCCTCTTTGATGCAGCCCGCGCACAGCAGGCAAGCCGTTGCAAGGAGCGGCAGGAGGCGGAGCGATATGGAGCGAAGCAGGCGAGGCATGGGTTTGATGAAAACTATGGTATCTATAAAATCTATGGCGACTATATATATAAATATTGTCTATTTCTTCTTGGGACGGAAGATTGCGACGCGGCGCACGTAGCCGATGACAAACTCATTGCGCCAAGCGTGGCGTTTGAGGTCGTTCACGTGGCTTTGCCTCACGTCAGCGAGATAGCCGAACGTAAGTACCGAGCCGCCCAAGGGTATGTCCAAGGTAGCCGTCAGGCGCACCGAGGGCGCGTTGACGGGATAGGTGAAGCAGATGTTGTGGTCGCGATGACCGAGCGAAAAGAGTTCGTAATACGACTGCCCGTAAGCAGGCGAGAACATCAGTCCTGCGAGCGGCACGTCTGCTCCGAGGCGGGCGCGCCATTCTCCGCGCTTCACGCGAAAGGAATATTCCGCGAAAGCAGATGCGGCGAGGTCGATGGCGGCGCGTCCCTGCGCGGGATTGTTGCCGTTGCGCGTGTTGTAGGTGAAACCGCCCGTGAACTCTGCCAGTCCGCCCAAGGCGATGCGCCAATGCTTGGAGGGACGGAAATTGTAGTGCCAGCCGCCGGCGGCTGTGAAGTCGGCATCAAGTTCTTTCCCGTCGTCGGTGGGCGAGGAAGGGTAGTCCGCCTGTACGGAAAATAAGGCCATAGTGCTCACCTTGCCTTTGCCCCAGCGAGCCAGGCGGTCGCTGCGGTGCGTCAGGGAGAGCGCGGGACCGGTGTACTCGAGCGGCGAGAGGTACGTGTCGAGCACGTTTGCCTTGCCGAAGCCGAAGAGCCACGTGTGCTCGGTGATGCTCGGCGCGGTGCTTTCCGCGGTGCAAGGGGCAGGGGCTTTCGTGCTGTCGCTTGCGGCAACAGCGTGCGGCGTTGTTTCTGCCAAAGCGGCGCAAGGCAGCAGACACAAAATATATGTGAGCAGGCGGCGCGTCACTTTTTCAGTCCTTTGTATATCAGCACGCCAATCACGGCGGCCACGATGATAAGGATGGCGTAGCCTATTTCATGGCTGTATGTCGAGGCGAGTAGGTAAACGTCCTCCGTGGTCTTTAAGTCGGTGTAGCGGTAAATGCCGTAGCCCATCAGTGCCAGCACCGTGTTCCAGAGCCCTGCGCCGAGCGTGGTGTAAAGCAAGAACGGCGCAATCTTCATGCCCGACAGGCCGGCGGGGATACTGATGAGTTGGCGCACGGCAGGCACGAGCCGCCCGAAGAACGTGGAGGCTGCGCCGTGGCGGCGGAAATACTCCTCGGCATTCTTCACCTTCTCCTCATCTATGAGGCATATATGCCCCAAGCGGCTGTTGGCGAATTTGTACACGATGGGACGGCCGAGCCAGCGCGAAAGGCCGTAGTTGACCAATGCGCCGAGGTCGGCGCCGACGGTGGCAAACACGATGACGAGGAAAATATTGAGGCTGTCGTCCGCCATGGCTTTCCACGCGGCGGGCGGCACTACCACCTCCGAGGGAAAGGGAATAAATGAACTTTCGATGGCCATGAACAGGGTGACCACCCAATAGTTGAGGTTTTCAAGCACCCAACGAAACAGTTCTGCTGTATCCATATTATAATATTGTATATATCAACCTACCGAGCCTTCCAGCGAAACGCTCAGCAACTTTTGCGCTTCAACGGCAAACTCCATCGGAAGTTTGTTGATGACTTCCTTTGCATAGCCGCCCACAATCAGTCCCACGGCATCTTCGGTGCTGATGCCGCGCTGGTTGCAGTAGAATAACTGATCTTCTGAAATTTTCGACGTTGTGGCTTCGTGCTCCACTATGGCATTGTTGTTGGCCACGTCGATGTAAGGGAACGTGTGCGCGCCGCATTTGCTGCCGAGCAGCAGCGAGTCGCACGAGGAATAGTTGCGGGCGTCAGTTGCCTTGCTGCCCACCTTCACCAGTCCGCGGTAAGAGTTTTGGCTGTGCCCTGCCGAGATGCCTTTCGATATGATGGTGGAGCGCGTGTTCTTGCCGAGGTGAATCATCTTCGTGCCCGTGTCGGCCTCTTGGTAATGGTTCGTCACGGCCACGCTGTAAAATTCTGCCTGAGAGTTGTCGCCCGAAAGGATGCACGAGGGATATTTCCATGTAATGGCGGAGCCGGTTTCCACCTGCGTCCAAGAGAGTTTCGCACCCTTGCCGCGCAGATGCCCGCGCTTTGTCACGAGGTTGTACACGCCGCCGCGTCCCTGCTCATCGCCTGGATACCAGTTTTGCACGGTGGAATATTTTACCTCAGCATCTTCCATCACGACAATCTCCACTATGGCGGCGTGCAGCTGGTTCTCGTCGCGCATCGGCGCGGTGCAGCCTTCGAGATAACTCACGTACGCCCCGTCGTCGCACACGATGAGCGTGCGCTCAAACTGCCCCGTCTCGCGGGCATTGATGCGGAAATAGGTGGAAAGTTCCATGGGGCAGCGTACGCCCTTGGGGATATACACGAAGGAGCCGTCGGAGAACACGGCGGAGTTGAGCGCGGCGAAATAATTGTCGCGGTAGGGCACCACCGTACCGAGATACTTGCGCACCAAGTCGGGGTTTTCGCGCACGGCCTCGCTGATAGAACTAAAAATGATGCCTTTCTCTTGCAGCGTTTCCTTGAAAGTGGTCTTCACCGACACGGAGTCCATCACGGCGTCTACCGCCACGCCCGCCAAAGCCATGCGTTCTTCGAGGGGAATACCGAGTTTGTCGAACGTTTTCATCAGTTCGGGGTCGATTTCCTTTTCCCCGTCCTTATTCTTTGACTTCTGCGTGGGGTCGGCATAGTAAGAAATGGCTTGGTAGTCTATTTCGGGCAGATGCACGTGCCCCCAAGTCGGCTGCTCCAAGGTTTGCCAGTAGCGGAAGGCTTTCAACCGAAAATCGAGCAGCCATTCCGGCTCTCCTTTCTTTTGGGAGATGAGCCGGATAACGTCTTCGTTCAGACCTTTGTCAATGATTTCGGTCTGCACGTCGGTGGTAAAACCGTATTCGTATTTTTTCTCGGCGGCTTCGCGCACGAGTTTGTTTTTTTCTTCCATAAGCAAAAATGCCTTGCTGGCTGTTGCCAGCGACAGTTATCGGTCAAACCGCACCCACGTGGTGTCGGCTTTTTCTTCTTCAACTTCATCGTTGTTGAAAAAGGCTTTCACGATGCCGGCCGTAGGTTTGTAGAGTTTCGACTCTGCCGCTTTCTGCTTGTTCATGATATGGAGCGCGTCCATGGCGTTGAACACGCAACTAATGAGCAGCGCGTATTTCAAGATGCCCACTAATGCGCCGAGAATGCTGTTGGGCATACCCAGCTTTATGCCCTTCATTGCCTTTGTCAGCAGATTGGCAACGAAGCCGAGGGCAATGGGCACGATGATCCAAAGAATGAAAAACGCCACGATGCTCGTGAACATATTGGTCTCCGTGCCGTCTACGCTGAGGTATTTGCCCAAAGTGGCGTAGCACGTGGCGGCAACGAACAGGCCGATCAGGAAACCGGCAGACGAGATTATTTCTTTGAGAAACCCGTTGCGCCAGCCGCTGAACGCCGCCCATAGAACGAGAATGATTACAAAGAGGTCAATCATAGGGGAGGAGGATCGTTTCTATATAATATTATATAGTCTCAATGCGTTGGTTGCATTAAGTGTTAAGTGCCTGGAAGGCACTACTGAGCGAAGCGATGGTAACCGGGCACGAAGTGCTCGGAAAGAGTGGCAAGGGTGATGTGCCTGGAAGGCACTACGCCACAGGACATGCTCTTTAAACATTGCCACAGGCGTACTGCCTTCCAGGCAGAATCATTGCAATAGCCTACACCGAGGACTTCGTCCCCGGTTACCATCGCTACGCTCTGTACTGCCTTCCAGGCAGTTAATTCCTTAATCATATTGCTTATTATTCAACCAACGGGTTAGTGGATATATTCGATAAATCAAACCGGCAGGCAAGCAATCGGGCACACCCGCTTGCCTGTCTGCCGAGAGAGATGTTGCTTATGCGTTGAGCTTCTGCTTGACTTCTACTTCCTGGAAGGTTTCGATGATGTCGCCTTCCTTGATGTCGTTGCAGTTGGTCAGGCTGATACCGCACTCGAAGTTGGTGTTCACTTCCTTCACGTCGTCTTTGAAGCGTTTGAGCGCGTTGATTTCGCCCGTGAAGATTACGATGCCGTCGCGGATGAGGCGTGCCTTGTCGCTGCGCTTCACCTTGCCGTCTATCACGTAAGCACCGGCCACGTAACCCACCTTGGAGATGTGGTACACCTGACGCACTTCGATGTTGGCGGTAAGTTCTTCCTTGATGACGGGTTCGAGCATGCCTTCCATGGCTTCCTTAACGTCCTCGATAGCGTCGTAGATGACGGAGTACTGTCGGATTTCCACGCCGTCGCGGTCGGCCAGTTTCTTAGCCTGTTGCGAGGGACGCACTTGGAAACCTACAATCACGGCATCGGAAGCGGCGGCCAGCGTAACGTCGTTTTCGCTGATCTGGCCCACGCCCTTGTAAATCACCTTCACCACGATATTCTCCGTAGAGAGCTTGATGAACGAGTCGGCGAGTGCTTCCACCGAGCCGTCCACATCGGCCTTGACGATGATATTGAGTTCGTGGTAAGAGCCCATTTTGAGGCGCTTGCCAATCTTTTCGAGCGTGAGCACCTCTCGCGTGCGGAGGTCTTGCTCGCGTTGCAGCTGTTCGCGGCGGTTGGCAATCTCGCGTGCCTCCTGCTCCGTTTCCATCACGTGGAACTGGTCGCCGGCCTGCGGTGCGCCGTTGAAGCCGAGCAGCGTGGCGGCCATGGCGGGTCCCACTTCGTTCACGCGCTGGTTGCGCTCGTTGAAAAGCGCCTTCACGCGGCCGAAGTTCGTGCCGGCCAGCACCACGTCGCCCTGCTTGAGCGTACCGTTGCTCACAAGCACCGTGGCCACGTAGCCGCGCCCCTTGTCGAGCGACGACTCGATGACCGTGCCCGTAGCCTTGCGGTTGGGGTTGGCTTTGAGTTCGAGCATGTCGGCTTCGAGCAGCACTTTCTCCAAAAGGTCGGAAACGCCGATGCCCTTTTTGGCGGAGATGTCCTGGCTCTGATACTTGCCGCCCCATTCTTCCACGAGGAAGTTCATAGCGGCCAGTCCCTCCTTAATCTTGTCGGGGTTGGCGTGGGGTTTATCTATCTTGTTGATGGCGAAGACGATGGGCACGTTGGCAGCCACGGCGTGGCTGATGGCTTCCTTCGTCTGCGGCATGATGTCGTCGTCGGCGGCGATGATGATGATGGCGATGTCCGTCACCTGTGCGCCGCGGGCACGCATGGCGGTAAATGCTTCGTGCCCCGGGGTGTCGAGGAAGGTGATGTGGCGGCCGCTCTCGAGCGTCACGTTGTACGCGCCGATGTGCTGCGTGATGCCGCCAGCTTCGCCGGCGATGACGTTCGACTTGCGGATATAGTCGAGCAAGGAGGTCTTACCGTGGTCCACGTGACCCATCACCGTAACGATCGGGGCGCGGGGTTCGAGGTCTTCCTCGTTGTCTGCCTCCTCGGCAATGGCTTCCTGCACGTCGGCGCTGACAAATTCGGTCTTAAAGCCAAACTCCTCTGCCACGAGGTCGATGGTCTCGGCGTCCATGCGCTGGTTGATGCTCACCATGATGCCGATGCTCATGCACGTGCCGATGACCTTCGTCACAGGCACCTGCATCATGTTGGCCAGTTCGTTGGCGGTTACAAACTCCGTGAGCTTGAGTATCTTACTCTCGGCCTTAGCTTCGAGACGCTCTTCCTCCTGCTGGGCACGCGCCTGTTCGCGCTTCTCTTTGCGGAACTTGGCACCCTTGTTGCCCTTCTGCTTGTTGGTGAGGCGTGCCAGGGTTTCCTTCACCTGCTTGGCTACGTCCTCTTCCGTCACTTCGGCCTTCACTTCCTTGGCCTTGCGGTTGCGCTCGCGCTGCTTCTTGCCGCTTTCCTTGCCGGCTGCGGCGGAGGCTGCTTTCTCGCCTTGGCGTTTGCGGTTGCCGCCTGTGCCAGCGGCAGCGGCCTGGTTGGCAGCAGCGTTCACGTCTACGCGCTCCTTGCCGATGCGCTGGCGTTTCTTCTTCTCGCCGGTGGCCTGTCCGTTCTTGGCTTCGCGCTCCTTGCGGCGCTCTTCTTTCGATTTCTTCTTAGGACGCGTGGTGGCGTTGATGCTGCTCAGGTCGATGGTGCCGAGCACCTTGGGTGCGGTGATTTCAGCCTGCGTGTGCAGTTTGAACACACCGTCGCTCTCTTCGCCGATGGCCTTTGCGCGTTCTTCCACAGAGGGGCGCGGCTTGCGCTCCTTGTGCGGCTTGGCAGTTTCGGCAGTTTCGGGCTGTGCCGGTGTGGTGGGCTTGGCGGGCGTTTCGGCGGGTTTCGGCTGCTCGGGAGCGGGAGCGGCGGGTTCTTCTGCCGGCTCTTCCTTGGCGGCAGGCTGCTCGGGGGCTTTCGGCTCTTCGGGTTGCTGCGGGGCAAGGGCTGCCTGCTCAGCGGCGGGTTCGGACTTGGCCGCGGGCTCGGACTTGGCAGCCGGCTCTTCCTTGGCGGCAGGTTGCGGGTTGCCGCCGAGATTGTCGAGGTCAATCTTGCCTTTCGTCACAATCTGCGGTTTCAGTTCTTCGGGCACGGTGGTTTCCACTACCTGCGGCTCGGGCTTCTGCTCCTTCACGGCCGGACGCTTGTCCTTCTGGCGGTTTTGCAGCAGTTCCTCGGCCTTGTTGCGCAGCATCTTGTCTGCGCCGAACTCCTCCTTGAGCAGTTCGTATTGCCTGTCGTCAATCTTTTCGCTGGGCACGGCGTTGATTTTGTGGCCCTTCTTGGCGAGGAAATCGACAATCGTTTGCAGACCGACGTTGAATTCTTTAATTGCTTTGTTTAATCTGATACTCATTTCGTATGTCAGTAGACGAGTTTACAAGTAAACAAGTATACGAGACAAGAATGTCTTGCCAAATATTTTTACATGAGTAACTTGTCTTGTTTACTCGTTTACTCGTTTACTTGTTTACTAAAATTGTTTGCTTTTTCTAATCACTATTCACTCTTATCGTCGTCTTCAAACTCGGCTCGGAGGATATTGAGCAGTTCGTCCACGGTGTCTTCTTCGAGGTCTGCCTTTTCGATGAGCATTTCGCGGGGAGCGTTGAGCACTTCCTTAGCCGTGGTGAGCCCAATCGCCTTGATGGCGTCGATGACCCACTGGTCCACCTCGTCGCTAAACTCATCGAGATAGATGTCTTCGGTCTCTTCGTTGTCTTCCACTTCGCGGAACACGTCGATGGTGTATTCCGTCAGCATGGAGGCGAGCTTGATGTTCATGCCGCCCTTGCCGATGGCGAGGCTCACCTCTTCGGGACGCAGGTACACCTCTGCCTTGTGCTCCTCTTCGTTGAGCGTGATGCTGGAAATCTGCGCGGGGTTGAGGGCGCGCTGAATGAAGAGCGAGGGATTGGCGGTGTAGTTGATCACGTCGATATTTTCATTGTGCAGCTCGCGCACGATGCCGTGGATACGGCTGCCCTTTACGCCCACGCAGGCACCTACGGGGTCGATGCGGTCGTCGTAGCTCTCAACGGCAATCTTGGCGCGCTCGCCCGGGATGCGAGCGATGCGGCAGAGGCGGATGAGGCCGTCGGCAATTTCGGGAATTTCCGTTTCCAGCAGGCGTTGCAGGAACATGGGAGAGGTGCGCGAGAGGTAAATCTTCGGGTTGCCGTTGGCATTGTCCACGCGGTCGATGACGGCGCGCACCGTGTCGCCCTTGTGGAAGAAGTCGCGGGGAATCTGCTGCGACTTCGGCAGGTAAAGCTCGTTGCCCTCGTCGTCCATGAGGAGCGTTTCGCTCTTCCATGTTTGGTACACCTCGGCAGCGATGATTTCGCCCACGCGATCCTTATATTTATTGTATAAAGCGTCGTGTTCGAGTTCGAGGATTTTGCTGGCGAGCGTCTGGCGCAGCGTCAGGATGGCGCGGCGGCCGAAGTCGGCAAACTGAATGGGTTCGCTCACGTCTTCGCCCTCTTCGTAGTCGGCGTCAATTTCGCGTGCCTCGCTCAGGGAGATTTCCTTGTTCTCGTCGGTCACCTCGCCGTCGGGCACCACCACGCGGTTGCGGTAGATTTCGCAGTCGCCCTTGTCGGGGTTCACGATTACGTCGAAGTTCTCGTCCGAGCCGAACAGCTTGGCGATCACGCTGCGGAAACTCTCTTCGAGCACGCCCACCATCGTGGTACGGTCGATGTTTTTGGTCTCCTTAAATTCGGCAAAAGTTTCAATCAGGCTGATGCTCTCGTTCTTTTTTCTTGCCATTGGAATGATAGAGTTTTTTAGAATTGCGGCAGCGGCGGCGCGGCCAACTGCGCAACTTGCTTATTTATATTATTGTGATTTATTTCTAAAACAACACCAACCCGGCATTTTCTTTTCAGATGCTATTCGGGTTGGCGGTATGGGGCATTGACGATGGCTATTTGAAGTCGATGTAATATTTCGTCCACTTCACGTCGGCAAAGTTAAGGACTACGTCGCGTTCCTTCATTACGGGGCGCTTCTTGCCTTCTTCCTTTACCTTTTCAGTTACGGTGACGGTGAACGATTCGGGCTGCACGCCTGTGAGCGTGCCGATGAGTTTCTTGCCCTCTGCGGTAAGCACCTCCACGGTGTCGCCCTGATGGATTTCGTACTGCTTATGCACCTTGAAGGGCTGCCCGATGCCCGCGCTTCCCACTTCCAGTTCAAAATCTTCTTCGTCGCGGTTGAGACCGTCCTCGATGAAGCGGCTCAGCGCCACGCAGTCTTCAATCCACACGCCGTCCTTATGGTCGATTTCCACCACGATGCGGTCGTCGGTGCTAATGGTGAGGTCGGTCAGGAAGTAGTCTTTCCCTTCGAGCCACGTGTTTACCAATTTTTCTACAACGTTCTTATCAATCATTGCTGTTATATTTAACGAGAAGTGAGGAACTTTTGAAAGCCCCTCACTTCATCTGCCTGCAAAGTTACGAACAAATCTTTGCTTTGCAAACTTTTTCGCGCTTTTTATATAAGAAAAGCGCTGTTTTCAGCCATAAAATGGTTTTGTCCCTGCATGACGAACGTTTTATTTGCCCACGAATTTCACGAATTTTCGTGCAAGCGAGTGCAGAGGGCAAGTTTACTTGGACTATGCCGAGCGCAGCCGAAAATGTCAAGAAATATACACGAATAAAAAAGCGTTGAGATAATGGCGACCTTGTAGGTCGCACGAATTTTCACTAATTCAATATTTTCGGCTGCGCTCGGCAGTAGGGGCGTTCTGCAGAACGCCCGCCCAAGTTCGGCTCTGCGCTCGCTTGCGCGAAAATTCGTGAGATTAGTGCGACCGACCAGGTCGCTATTCTACCCGTTGAAAGAGATTAGTGTAAATTCGTGAAATTCGTGGGCAAATAAAACGTTCTAAAATTCCGTTTCTGCGTTTTATTTTCCGCCTTTTCGTGTACTCTCTGCGCACGGAAAGGCGTTTTTTTTGCTTTTCACGTAGGAAACTTGTAACTTTGCCCGAGTTTAGAGATAAAATGTACAAGTCTTTCCGCACATATCTGCTGCTGCTCTGTGCTTGCCTCGCCACCTCGCTCTTTGCAAACGGCGGCGGCGAGAAAAAGAAGTTCACGCTCGTCATCGACGCGGGTCACGGCGGGCACGACGCCGGCGCCTGCGGCAAGTACGGCAAGGAAAAGAATATCAACCTGAATGTCGCGCTCGCTTTCGGCAAACTCGTAGAAGCGAACTGCCCCGACGTGAAAGTGGTGTACACGCGCAAGAAGGATGTCTTCATTCCTTTGCAGCGCCGCGCCGACATCGCCAACAGCAACAAGGCCGACCTCTTCATTTCCATACACACCAACGCCCTGCCCAGCGGCAAGATCGCCTATGGCTCCGAGACCTACACGCTCGGTATCGCCCGCGCGGCCGCCAACCTCGAAGTAGCGAAACGAGAAAACTCGGTCATCACCTACGAAAGCGACTATAAAACCACCTACGAGGGCTTCGACCCGAGCAAAGCCGAGAGTTACGTGATTTTCGAGTTTATGCAGGACCGCTACATGAAGCAGAGCGTGGAACTGGCGCGGCAAATCCAGAAGAACTACGCCGCAGCCGGAAGGCAGAACAAGGGCGTGCATCAGGCAGGCTTCCTCGTGCTGCGCAACACCACGATGCCCGCCGTGCTCACCGAACTCGGTTTTATCAGCACGCCGCAAGAAGAGAACTACCTGACTTCCGACCGGGGCGTGCGCGAACTGAGCCGCAGCATCTACAACGGCTTTATCGCCTACCGCAAGCAGCACGACAAGGCGGCCGCGCCCATGGCCCCTCTGCCCGCAGAACCCAAAGAGACCGCGCCGGTACGCGCCGAGGAAACGCCAAAACCAGCCGAACCAATAGCGCACCCCGTGCCCGCGCAGCCCGAAACCAAGCCTGCCGAAACGCCCGGCGCAACCCCTGCGCCGCAAGACGGCGAACCGCAAGGGCAAACGTCCGAATCGGCTCCCGACACTGCGGCAACGCCTGCAAGCAACCCGGGAAGAGCCGCCGAGAACCGCCCCGTCTTCAAGGTGCAAATCCTCGTGTCGAGCACGAAAATACCCGCCGCCTCGCCGCGCTTCAAGAAGCAATCGCCGATAGACTGCTACCGCGACGGCACTCTATATAAATACACCTGCGGCAGTTCCGCCAGCTATGCCGAGATGCGCAGCAAGCAAAAGGAACTCGCCACGCTCTTCCCCGGCTGCTTCATCGTGGCGTTCCTGGGTGGCGAGCGCATCGACCTCAACGCCGCACGAAACATGGCGAAAGGGAAATAACACAACAACAGCAACTCAATTTTGCAGATTATGAAATACTTTACCAAAGAGGTGAAAATAGCCCTCACGGCCATCGTGGCAATCATTTTGCTCTTCATCGGCCTGAACTTCCTGAAAGGCATCAACGTGTTCCAAAGCACGCAGACCTACTTCGTGAAGTTTAAGGACATCAATGGCCTCGTAGTGTCGAACTCCGTGTTTGCCAACGGCTATCCCGTGGGCATCGTGCGCACCATCGACTACGACTACGAGCGCGGCGAGCACGTGGTGGTGGGCATCGAGGTGGACGATGACATGCACATTCCCAACGGCACCCGCGCCGAGCTGGAAGCGGAACTGATGGGCGGCGTGCGCATGAACCTCGTGCTCGGTCCTAACCCCACGGACAACCTCACGCCCGGCGACACAATCAGCGGTGCCTTCAAGCAGGGACTGATGGCGAAGGCCGAAGACCTGCTGCCCGTCGTTGAGAAAATGCTGCCGAAGCTTGACTCCATCATGGACAACCTCAACCGCCTGACGGGCGACCCCGCTTTGCAGCACACACTCGCCAACGCCGAAGCCATGACGGGCGACCTGCGCAAAACGGCTGCGCGTCTCGACCAGATGATGCAGGGTGACATTCCGCAAATGCTCGGACGCTTCAACCGCGCCAGCGCGAACCTCGAAACGCTGTCTGCACGTCTGGCCGACGTAGACGTAGCAGCAACGATGAGCAGCGTGAACCAGACGCTTGACAGTGCACAGCAACTCATCGGCAAGCTCGACACGAAGATGAGCAGCAAGGACAACACGCTCGGTCTCTTCCTCAACGACCGCAGCGTCTACGAAAATCTCGACGCCACCCTTGCCCACGCCGATTCTCTGATGATTGACCTCAAAGCGCACCCCAAGCGCTACGTTCATTTCTCCGTATTCGGGAAAAAGGATAAGTAAGAAAATTTTGTCAAAACACATTAGCGGGCATTTGCAACGCGTGCCCCTACCCCATTTCACGAGGGTGTGCCATAATTGGCGCACCCTCGTTTGTTTTGGGCGGGCTGTAAGCCCAATTGTTGCCCTTAGCCCGGGGCAACGCCCCGGGGTTAGTATGCCGAGGACTATACATTTGGCATTTTTGCGCATGCAAAAATGCCACGCGCCTAAAGCGCGTAACCCTAAAACGCGACACGGGGCGTTGCCCCTCATAAAGCAGACTGCTCTTTTCATAATGTCGGCTGCACTCGGTGATTTCAAGCAAGCTTGATTACCCTCGTTTGCACGACATTTCAGAGCGTGACACTTTTATCAATGCAACATCGTCCCCCCAGGGCGTTGCCCTGGGCTATGGGCAGCAATTGGGCTTTCAGCCCGCCCCTAACCTGCTAACCACACTTATAGCAAGGTTCTTCATGTATTCTATCCAGCCTTCATTTTCACCAAGATATTTTTTATTTCCTCCGAGAAAATTTTTCCTATCCGCCTTATATTTTTCACTGTCTGCGCAGAAAAAGTTTGTTACAAAGTTTGTAATATGTATTACAAAGTTTCTAACATGTGTTACAAAGTTTGTAACGCTTGTTACAAACTTTGTAACAAAAACTTTCTTATAGGATAATGAAAACTTTCAAGGAGAAAGGAAAAAATAGCTCCTTGAAAGCAAAAAATTGCTACTTTGAAATTTTCCGTATATGCGCATTTAATTGGAACAAAATTGTATATTTGCATTTCCATAACCAAGACAACCATCATCTAATACCATGAGCAAACGAAACCAACGCTTAGAGCTGTTGCGCGTCATACTGGAAAATCAGGCATTGGCCGGTCAGGAGGAGATCTTGGCAGAACTCCGCAAGCACGGCGTCGAAGTGACGCAGGCCACCCTCTCGCGAGATTTGACCAAACTCCATGCCGTGAAGACGCTCGACCGCAACGGTTACCGCTATGTGCTGCCGCAGAGCACGCTTTATAGCCATGTAGTGGAGCCGAAAATCATTCCCGAATTCCTGCGCAACAGCGGATTTACGCAAATCACCTTTTCAGGCTCGCTCGCCGTGCTCCACACGCGATCGGGCTATGCAGCCGGCCTTGCCTCCGACATCGACAGCCACCATTTGCCCAGTGTGGCGGGCACCATTGCCGGCGACGACACCATTCTGCTCGTAACCTCCGAGGGCAGCACCCGCCAGCAACTCATCGACGAACTGGCCACGATTATCCCCGCCGTCAAGAGCGTTTTGCTATAAACCAAAAAATAACTACCATGACCGTTCAGAAAAGACTTTACCGCAGCGCAACCGACCGCAAGATCTTCGGGATTTGCGGCGGAGTGGCAGAATATTTCGACATCGACCCAACCATTGTGCGCCTCGCGCTGGTGCTGCTCTGCTTCATCACGGCCTTTATCCCCGTGACGCTGGGGTATGTCATCTCCGCCCTAATCGTGCCCGATGCGCCCCGCAGCTAACGGAGCAGGAATAGAAGGAAAAACTGCTTTTGTGCGAGGAATTTCTAAAAAAATCGCAGAAAGGCTTTGCTGTTTCAGAAAACTGCCGTAAATTTGCAGTCGAAAATCAGAACGGGGTGCGTTCTGATAGAAATTTGAAAGTTTGGGGTATGGTGTAATTGGCAACACTACAGATTCTGGTCCTGTCTTTCCTGGTTCGAGTCCGGGTACCCCAACAAGAAAAAGGTTTGCAACTTTCGGTGCAAACCTTTTTCTTTTATCTATGTCCGAGAGAGCGTCTATCGCTTCAGTTTTGCCTCAATTTCTTCCAAGGTTCGGCGATAGTCCTTCACGGTAGAGAGGTCCTTGGTCACTTGATTGCAAGAATAAATAATGGTGGAATGGTCGCGCCCGCCAAACCGTTGCCCGATTTGCAGGTAGGGCATGTCGGTATATTTGTGGCAAAGGAAAATGGCCAGCTGGCGGGCGCGCACAATCGCCTGCTTGCGGCTCTTGGAGATAAGGTCCTTCGCTTTGAGCGAGAAGTGCTGCGCCACGGTCTGTATGATGTCGTCGGCCGTAAGCTGCTTCTTTTCCAGATTGACGGCTCGTGCCACCACCCGCTCGGCTAAGGCGAGGTCTATGTCGCAGTTGTCCACCACGGAATAGGCCATGATGGAATTGACGATGCCTTCCAGTTCGCGCACGCTGCTCTCCACATTCTTGGCAATGAACGAAACCACGTTTTCGGGGAAAGTCAGTCCGTCGCGCTTGATTTTGGAGCGCAAGATGTCGCGGCGCAACTTCACGTCGGGGCGTTCCATCTCTGCCACCATGCCCCATTTGAAACGTGTGAGCATACGCTCCTCGATGCCCTCGAAGAGCACGGGCGGGCGGTCGCAGGTGATGACGATTTGCCGGCTGTTCTGCTGCAAATGGTTGAAGATGTGGAAAAATGCGAGCTGCGTCTTGGCCGTCGTGATTTCCTGAATGTCGTCGATAATCAAGACATCGATGGTCTGATAGAAGTTGATGAAATCGTTTTGCGTGTTTTTGCGCACCGACTCCGTGTATTGCGTCTTGAACACGTGCGCCGAGACGAAGAGCACGCGCATTTCGGGGTGCAGCTGCTTGGTGCGCACGCCTATGGCGTTGGCGAGGTGTGTCTTTCCCACGCCCGAAGGTCCGTAAAGGAAGAAGGGGTTGAAGCTGCCGCGGCCGGGATTGTCTGAAATATTAAGCCCCACGGAGCGAGAAAGGCGGTTGGCCTCGCCTTCAAGGAAGTTGTCGAACGTGTAAGAGGGGTTGAGGTTCGGGTCGAGGGGCAGTACGCGGCGCGTCTGCGGCGTGATGACCTCCTGCTTATTTTCTCGCGCTTGCAGTTCACGTTCGCGTTCGGAGTTGCCGCCGGCTTCGGGGTTCACAACTTGATAGTGCAGCCGCGCCGACGGGCCGTAAGCCTGCGCCAAGGCGCTTTTTAACTCGCGAGCAAAGCGCTGTTCTATAATTTCAGGGAAGAAGCGATTAGGCACACCGACAAACAGTTCGCCATTGGCGAACCGTATCATCTTCAAAACGCTGAACCAAGTGCTGAAATCTTGCGGCGACACTTGGTTGCGTAGGCAGTCCAGAAACAGCTGCCATGTAGGATCGGGTGTGTCGGCCATCGAAAAATATTATAGGTTAACTGCAAAGAGTGTGTGCTATTGGGAATGCAAATTTCCATTTTTTTTTTGATATTTCCAATATTTGCAGTTCCAAAATCTGCCCCTTTCTTAGCAGCAAATAGGCGAAACGGACAGGAAAGCCCTTTCAACGCTCACGGGATGAGGAGATTGTAAAAAGGATTTTTATTAAAATATTTTTTGAGTTCCGAGCGGTCCCCATAGAAACGGATGGCGGGCGAAAACGGCGTGTTTCACATAAGACGCGCCGCCCGCGTTTGGGCATTTGAGGCGTAATTATTAAATTTGCACCTAAGATAATGATATTATGCCATTCTGCAAAAGATACAATCCCATGCGAAGCTTCATCATATTCCTTTCAGCCTTCCTTTGCTCCACATTATATATATATGCGCAACCGCAAGTGGAGTTCGCTCCAGGCACGCGGCAGGAACTCGGCACGCTGCTCTGGCACACGCCGCGCGAGGCCGTGTTCACGCTGACCAACAAGAGCACGCGCCCGCTCGTCATCACCGATGTTCACCCCGACTGCGGCTGCACCGACGCGCAGTGGACAACATCGACCATCAACCCCGGCGCGACGGGCACGATTACCCTGCGTTATGACGCGGAACTCCTGGGCCATTTCAACAAAAACGTGGCCGTCACGGCGCGCTTCGCCGAGGCAGGCGAAGAGCCCGGCGCCGACGAAATGGAGCGGACGTATTACGTGACCATTGGCGGAGAGGTATCGATGACCAAAGGCGCAGACGTTTCGGCAGACTATCCTTACCAGATAGGAGATATTTACCTGAGCACCGACGATGTAGAGTTCGACGACGTGCATCGCGGCGAGTTACCCGAGAAGACACTTTACGTGTATAACAACAGCAAAAAATCGTACGCCCCCTCCCTGATGCACCTGCCGCGCTACCTCATCGCCGAAGCATCGCCGCAAGTGATACGCCCCGGGCGCACGGGACGCGTGGTGCTGAAACTCAACAGCGACTTGCTGCCCGCCATGGGACTGACGCAAACCAGCATCTACCTCTCGCTATTTCCCGGCGACCGCGTAAAGCGCGAAAACGAAATCAACGTAAGCGCCACGTTGTTGCCCGAGTTTATCGACACGCCCTCCTCCGGGAAACTTGCGCCCGTATGCCGTTTAGACTCTACGCACATCACGCTGCCGCCCTTGGGCAAGAAGAAACGCGTGACGGGACAGCTCACCCTGCGCAACGACGGCAAGACCCCGCTGCTTATCAGTGCCCTGCAAGTATATAATCCGGGATTGAGCGTGAGCCTTGGCAAGCAGAAAATCATGCCGGGCGAAAGCGAGAAACTCAAAATCACGGTAAATGCCAACAGCCACTACTTCAAGGGTCGCCGCCGCGTGCTCCTCATTACGAACGACCCCGCGCAACCCAAAACCGTGATAGACGTGATTGTCGGCAAATGAAATTTCTGCGCTTATATTTGGCAAGAAAAGAAAAAAGAAGTAATTTTGCAGCGCAAAAGCAAAGGTCTCACGAGTAGAGGCGTTATGCAAAACGCCCGCCACAGGAGATTTTGCTATATTTATCGGAAAGTAGCGCAGTTGGTAGCGCACTACGTTCGGGACGTAGGGGTCGGGCGTTCGAGTCGCCTCTTTCCGACAAGCCGGTCGATAGACAGTAATGTTTATCGACCGGCTTTTTTTGTGTTGACAGTAGGGGCGTTTTGCAAAACGCCAGGAAAAAGGTTGATTGCTTTATTCTTGCTCCTTTCGGTGCACACGACGGGCGTTTTGCAAAACGCCCCTACTTGCATTCCCGCCACCACGCCGTGCCGCCCGCCGTGCTGCAAAGCATATAAGGCACGGCAATCACAGGCACTGGGCGAGCAGAAGCATCGGCAGGCACATCTTTCGCATCGTAAAGGTTAAAACTCAGATACGGCACGCCATAGTCGTTAAACTTCCCCACGATGCGAGCGGCTTCGCTTTCAGAGAAATATGCCGTACCGTGTTTCTCGGGACACACATAGACCAAAGGCCCCACCTGCAAAGCCACCTCGCCGCGCTGTGCCTTGCCTTTGGCATCGAGGCGGCGCAGCAGCTGCACATCAAGCGGGAAATCCACAAACACCTCGTCGCCGCTGCGCCATTCGCGCTCAATCACCAAATATCCGCGCTCAATCGTCGGTTGCTCCCACTCATGCCCGTTTACGTAGACCGTAGGGGCGGGGCGCTCCTTCCCCACGTAGCAAAAATTCAGTCCGTCGCCTGGCCGGCGCGTTGCCCACATAGGCATACGCAAGCGGAACTTAAACGGCAAATGCTTCTTGCTAAGTCCGAGGAAACGGAATTTCACGCGTTCGCCGTAGGGCATCTCCGTGTTTTGATCCACAATCATACTGAACTGATCGGTAACGATGCGCGTTGTGCTATTCAGAAAGAAGTTGGCGTAGATGCCTTCCTTGTCAGTGCAGTACATCATGCCCGGCGCAGAGAGCAAAGCCTCGCTGGCCATACGCCTGTCCTGCGTGCCGCGCGGGTGAATGGTGTCGGCCACGGTGTGCAGCAGGGCGTTGAACACGAGGCGTTCCATATCGTCGGCACGGCGGGCGTCGCCGGTCATGAGCAGCAACGAGGCATTCTGGTAAAGCGCCACGGCAGCTGCCGCCCCCTGCGGAATGGCAAAGGGGTCGTCTGCGCCGCCCACGATGTTGAAACGTTTGGCCGCCGTTTCCTTAAAATTATTCACAGCCACATCGAAATTCTTCCATTGCGACTTAGTCGCCTCTACCGTTCTCGGCGTAGCATCAACGAGCATCGACATGGCAGCGCCGCGCAGGTTGGTGAGGTCTTGCCCCCAAATCACCACGCTGTCGGGCGACACGAAATGCAGCGGCGCTTTCAGC
This sequence comes from Bacteroidales bacterium, assembly GCA_022784065.1. Lineage (GTDB taxonomy): Bacteria > Bacteroidota > Bacteroidia > Bacteroidales > Bacteroidaceae > Alloprevotella. Next base: position 22,641 of record JALFUO010000054.1, read on the forward strand.
CGCGTCTGCGTCAAAGCACATTGCGGCATGGAGGCGAGGAGGAAAAGCAAAAAGAGGATAAAGCGGATTGGCATAGCGGCAATAGTAATATGTTATTGCTGCAAAATTATAGAAATATGCGGTATGCGCAGCGTTTGCAGGCAATATATTATATAGCAGGCAAGAAAATCAGGAGGCTTATAAAGCAAAAGAATGGGCAAACGCCCCGTCTTTCCATGTAGTTTTGCAAAAATAGCTCCGTAGCGCCGGGTGTGCGCTGCGGAGCTTGCTGTTTAATTAAAGGTATATGATGAAGTATAGTTGGGAAATGGATTAGTTCTTTTTGCTGCCCGAGGAGAGGCGCTGTATCTCGCCGCTGCCTGCGCCCTGTCCGCGATAGCGGCTGTGGGAGGCGTTAAATCGCCATTGCAGGGTTACGCCCAGCATGCGGCCTTCGCTGATGGTGGACTGGTTCATTTGCGTGAGATTGGTATAAATCGTGTTATCCCATTGGTTTTTGTTGAGCAAGTTGTAGCCGCGCACGGTGAGCGTGAGCTGATCCTTGAGCCACGACTTGCGCAGGCCGAGGCTCAGTTGGAAGTGGTCGCGGCGGGTGAGGCGGGCGTTCTGATAGTTACCGGCTGAGGAGTAGCTCATGTCGAGCATCACGGTGTACTTTTTCGGCAACTCGAAGCTGTTGCTCCATGAACCGTTGAATATGGGGTTTTTCGACTTCACCGTGCCCAGTCCGTCCATCGACATCTCAAACCACTGCTTCATGAGGTAGAGCGTCCACGTGGGGTGCCATATTTTCTTGATGACGGGCGATGCCGAAACGGAGGCGCTCAGCGTGGGAAAGGACTTGTTGATGTTGGAAATCTTTACCGCAGAACTGTTGCCCGGCACACGCTCAGCCCACATGATGACAGCATCTTTCACCTGCTGGAACGTGACGTTTGCTTGCAGGAACTTCCACACCGACACCGCCGAGACGCTGTGCGTGAACGAGGGGCGCAGATAGGGATTGCCGCCCTGCATCACGTAGCGGTTGGCATAGGTCACGTTGTTCGAGAGGTCGTTGTAAGACGGACGCTGGGTGGTGGAACTATACGAAAGCATGAGCTGTGTTTTCCCCACAGGGCCGGCGAGGCTTAGTTTCGGGAAGAAATTGTCGTAGGTGCGGCACTGTCCGGGCTGCTTCACGTTGTTGGCGAAATAGTCGAACGACACGTGCTCGAAGCGCAGTCCTGCCGAGAAGTTCCACTTCTTGATGTTGCGGGCGTATTCGGCATAGCCTGCCACGGCCTGCTGGCGCAGTTCCGTGCTGGAGCTTTGCACGCCCCACGCTGCTGTTTCTTCCGTGGCGTTTTTCACGATGTAGTCGTCCGTGCGGTCAGTGAGGCTCGCCTGCACGCCTACGCCGAACTTGCCTCCGCCAAGCGGTACGCCGTAATGGATTTTGGCTGCGCCCGTTATGCTTTTGATGGGGTTGTCGGTATCAACCTTGCGGTCGTCGGCAGTTTGGCTCTGCTCGTCGCTCGTTTGCGACTGGTTGGCGCGCTGCATGTAGAAGTCGGCGTCGATGTTGAGTTCCTGCTTGCCAAACTTGCCGTAGTAGTAGGCATTGAGTTGATGCGTGGGCTCTGCTTCGTGGTTCATCAATATTTCAGAGCGCAGCACGTCGCTCGCCGCTCCGTCCTCGAACACCTGGCTGTTCAGGCTGCCCGAAGCCTTAAAGGGCAACTGGCGGTCGTAAGCGTAGCGCATGCCGAGCGAGCTTTCGCCTTTGAGGTCGAGGTTGAAGCCGGCGGTAGCATTCACGCGCTTATAGTCGAAGGAGATGCGCTGCGTGAAGTCCTGTTGCCATGTGTGGTCGCTGAAAATCGTTTGCACCGTCTGGGAGGTCGATTTCATTTTCCACTGCGTGAAATTTCCCTCAGCGAAGAGTTCCAGCCCTTTATGGCGATAGCGCATATTGAGCTGTCCCGACTCTTTGGGGTAGAAAGCCTGATAGAAATTGGCGATGGCATCTACTCCGAAGCCGTCGCCGGCTCGTTTCACGGTGCGAATGCGAACCACCGCGCCGACGCTCGAGTCGTAGCGCGCTCCGGGGTTTTGGATCACCTCTACGCTCTTGATGTCCTCCGAGCGCAGGCGTTCCAGTTCCTTCGGGTCGCGCATTTCGCGCCCGTTGATGTAGAAGAGCGGCGTGCCTTTGCCGAGTACCTCGATGTTGTCGTCGCTCGTCTTGTTGAGGCCGGGCACTCGCGAAAGCAAATCTTTTGCGTTTCCCGACTTAGAGAGCACGGTGTTCTCGACCGTCGTGATGATAGCGCCCGCTTCGAGGCGCGAGATGGGGCGGCGTGCCGATACCACGGCTTCGCCCAGCAGCGAGTCGGTGCTTTCGAGCAGCAGGCGCGGGCTGTGGAGCAGCGTGTCGGCGGGCAGCGTGAGCGTGCGGTAGCCCAGGGAGGTGAGGCGCACGAGGCATGGCTTTTGGGGCAGGCTGATGCTGAATGTGCCGTCCTCTTTGGCAGTTACGCCGGTGATGATGGTGGAGTCGGCCTTTGTGAGGAGCACGATGTTGGCAAAGGCTATGGGTTGGTCCTTTATGTCGGCCACGGTGCCGCCGCCCGTCTTTTGGGCAAAGGCTGCCGCTGCCGGGAGGAGCAAGAGACAGTGTGCCGCGAGTTTTTTCAGAAATAAGTTCATAGGGATATTATAGATTGTTATTGGTGAATTTGCGTTGGGGCAAATTGGTCGTTGGATTTGACAAAAACATCCAAAACCGCTTGCGCCGTTTGAAGCCCGAGGGCACGCCGCCGGTCTTAACGCCGAGCCTGTGAGCCTCGCGGCTCACGCTCGTCCTTAATCCCTGCGGCTGCGGTCGGTTCCCGCCCGCTTCAAAAGCCGCAAGCAAAAAACAGAAAAAAGTGGACGTCTACTTTTTTGCTGTAATAGTAAAGAATATATGCTTTACTTTATTCTGTTTTTTGCTTGTCCTGTGTGGGCGGGCGGGAACCGACCGCAGCCTTAGCAGATTAAGTAACAGACAAAAGTCGGCAGACTTTTAGGCTGGGGCTTAATCGGATAAGGCGAGTCGTTAGGCCCACACAGGGCAAGCGGTTTTGACTGTTTTTGTCTCATTTGAACCAACTTATAAAAGGTTGAGGCTTGAATTTTGTTGCTATTCCGCCCCGCATTGGCGCATTGCTTCAGCTACGTCTGCTACTTTGACGCGCAAAAGCTGCATTTGCTTCACGAGTTCTGGAATTTTTTTCTGCAAAAGTTCGTCGCGGCGTTCTTCGAGGATGTGCTGCGCCGCCCCTTCGCTCACAAAATAGCCCATGCCGCGCTTCATCAGCAGCACGCCGCGCGAGGAGAGCAGGTCGTAGGCTTTCACCGTAGTGTTCACGTTTACCTCGAGCAGCACGGAATATTCCCTTACGCTTGGCACGCGCTCGCCTTCTGCGTAGTTGCCGGCCAGTATCTCGTCGGAAAGCCGCTCGGCTATCTGTACAAATATCGGTATGTTTTCTGAAAATATCATTTTCCAAAAAGTTTAGGTACAACAACTTGCATGCGGCAGAAGAGTTTGTAGGAGGCAAATACGAGGCCTGCCGCGCCGGCAAACATCAGAACGATGAAGAGGATACCTGTAAAGTCTTCGCCAATCTTTAATTGGAATTCGCGCGTGCCGACGCTGAGCAATATGTATCCGCTCAGTATGTTAGCAGCGAAGAGCACCACGCTCGTGAGAATGAACGCCCGCTTGCGGAACACAGCGCTGCCGAAAATGTAGACGGCATAGGTGAGCGTACTGGTGGCGATGATGGACCACAGCACGTAATAGGCCCTATCGCCGATTTGGATGGACGTGCTGTTGAGGAAGTCGCCGATGTCGGTCAGTTCCTGCCACAGTACGGGCGCGATCCACTGCCCATTGCCGCCAATCACCTCGGTTGTGAGCATTTGCGCCGCGTCGGCCGCGAGGAACACGGGGACGTAGAGCACCCAGTAGACGGGCAGGCAGAGCGTGAGGCGCACGAGGAATTTCTCCAAGTTGGTGGCGGGCAGCATCAGGGCGGTGATACGGGCGGTCTTGGAGTCGAGGTGGCCCAGGACCGCGCTACCGAAAACCAGGCAGCCCAGTATGAACACGCAGAAGGTTAGGGCCACGCCGTTTTGCGTATAATCTTGCAACGGGTTGAAGCGCGTGCCGATGCTTATGCACATAAAGGTGAGGAACAAGCCGAGAAACACGCCGGCGTAGGAGGTAAGGAAGCGCTTGCGGCCCTGAATGACGTTTTGCTTGAGTACGAGCCAATATCTTTTGCAATTAAAGTTTTTCATAATTCGGCTATGTTTTGAGGTTGTTTATTTATTATTGCCATTTCCTCCCATCAGTTTTTCCGCCGGCACGGTCTGCAAGGCGTTGAACAGGAGTTCGAGGTCGATGGGCGTTTCGTCGTTGCCGCTGTTCGGGCAGATAAGTTCGATGCCGCGCATGGTCTGCTGCACGAACAGCGCGTCGGAGAGGTCGGAGCCTACGGCACGCTGCTCGAAGCGCAAGCGGGTTTCTATTTCGGCCGTCGAGGTGTTGAGCAGCACCGTGCCCTCGTTCACGATGACCACGTGGTCGATGAGTTGCTCCACGTCGCGCACTTGGTGGGTAGAGATAATCATCACGCGCTCCTCTGTCATTTCGCGGGCAATCACCTCTCGAAACACCTTCTTCGAAGGAATGTCCAGCCCGTTGGTCGGCTCGTCCATGAGGAGGTACTTTGTGCCGGCGGCGAGGGCGAAACTGATATACACCTTCTTTTTCTGTCCCATAGAAAGGCGACCGATGTTGAGGTCGTCGCCCAGTTCGAAACTTTTCAGGCAGCGCGCGAGAATGTCCTCGCGGAAAGTGGGGTAGAAAGGCGCATTAAGTTGCACGTAGGTGCGCAGCGACACTTCGGGAAGGTCGAACTCCTCGGGCACGAGAAATAGCTCGCGCAGCGTTTCCGGGCGGCGGCTTTGCGTGGGCACGCCCTCCGCCGTCACGTTGCCGCCTTTGGGGCGCAGCATTCCGGCGGCGAGATAGAGCATCGTGGACTTGCCGGTGCCGTTCTTGCCCAAAATTCCATAGATGCCGTTTTCCTCGAAATCGAGGCTGAGGCCGCTGAGCACTTCCTTGCCCCGGCGACCGTAGGTGAATGATACATTGCTGAATGATAACATGGCTTTCAAAATTTAGGTTCAACCCGCTCTGCTGCGTGACCGGTATGGAGTTTCGCGGGCTTTGTTTTAGTGTAATAGTGTACTATGACACCGCAAATATAAGGCGGAAAATTGAAACGCCAAAATTTTCAGGCATTTTTTTATAGGAAAAAACAATCCGGCGCACATCAATCGGTTTTTCCTGATTGGTGTGCGCCGGTTAAGCGTCATATAAAACCTTATCTTTTCCTGTAACTCCCCACTGCCCAAAGCCCGAGCAGGCAGCCGGCGGCAAGGAGGGCGGCGAAGTGGGGCAGGAGGTCTGCGAGGCGGCTGCCTTTGAGGAAAATCATGCGTGCGGCCTCTACGAAATAGCGCAGGGGATTGGCCAGCGAGAGTGCCTGAGCCCACTCGGGCATGCTGCGCACCGGCGTGAGCAGCCCCGACATCAGAATGAAGATTACGAGGAAGAAGAACATCGTGAGCGCGGCCTGGCGCGTGGTGTCCGAGTAGTTCGACACGATAAGCCCTCCCGCCGACATCACGGCGATAAAAGGCACCGCTATCAGCAGCAAGTGCCACACGCTGCCCGCCGGCGCAAAGCCGTAAACAAGGCGCACCAGTGCCAGGGAGTAGAAAATCAGCGCGATGCCCACCGTCCAATAGGGTAGGAGCTTGGCAAAGATGAGGGGATACTTGCCAACGGGCGTCACGTTCATTTGTTCTATCGTGCCGTGCTCCTTTTCGAGCACGATGTTGAGGGCGGGCAGAAATCCCACGGTGAGAATGAGCAGCATGCCGATGAGTGCGGGAATCATGTAGCGCTTGTAGTCGAGCGTGGCGTTGAAGAGGTAGCGTTCGTTGATGCTTGCGCCCGGCCGCGCCGTGGCTGTGCCGCCGCTTTCGGCAGTGAGTTCTTCGGCAAATGCCATTGCGATTTGCGTGAGATAGTTTGTGCCGAGCGTTCCCTTGATGCCATTCACGGCGTTGCCGCGCACGCTGATGTTGGCCTGCGCGTTCCGTTGCAGGTCTTTGGCGAAGCCGCGCGGAATTTCAAGTATCACGTCGGCCCTTCCTGCTTCAATCATCGCCATGGCCTCGTCGTCGTCGGCTGCCAGTGTGGCGAGGTGGAAGCAGTCGGCGGCTGCGGTTTTCTCAATGAGGCGGCGGGAGAGCGCGGAGCGGTCGTTGTCGATGGCGCAAAAGTTGAGGTTGCTGATTTCCTGCGTTGCCACGAGCGGCACCACGAGGGTGAGCACGATGGGTAAGATGATAAACACGCGGGGCAGGAGCCTGTTGCGCATCATCTGCCTGAACTCCTTTTCCAGCAAGAAGCGGAAAGCGTGCAGGCCCGGCATGGCGACTATATTATTATATGTATCCCTTTTCATTCCAGTCTTCTTTTGAATTTCACCAGGGAGAGAGCGAGCAGCACCGCCGCCATAAGGGCGAGTATCAGCGTTTCCCTCACCACGAAACCGGGCGCGACGCCCTGTATCATCAGTTTGCGCGCCGCCTCCACGAACCACCGCGCCGGCACGATGCCCGAGATGTATTGCAGCACCGTGGGCATGGATTCTATCGGGAAGGCCAGTCCTGAAAAATAGATGGAAGGCACGATGAGCAGCAGGGAAATGAGCATTGCCGCCAACTGAGTGGCCGCCACGGTGGACACGAGCAGGCCGAGCAGCAGGCACACGAAGATGTAGAGCAGCGAAATGCCCAGGAACACCGCCAGGCTGCCGGCCATCGGCAAGCCCAGGAGAAAAGTGGACAGCGAGAGGACGGTGAGGAGGTTGATGATGGAAATCAGCAGGTAGGGCATGAGCTTTGCTCCCACGATGGCGGCTGGCGGCACGGGCGATGCGAGGAGCACCTCCATTGTGCCGAGTTCTTTTTCGCGTACAATGCTGATGCTCGTCATCATGGCGCAGATGAGCATAAAGATGAGGCCCATCACGCCCGGCACAAAGTTGTATTCGCTCTTTTGCGCGGGGTTGTAGAGCAGGCGCACGCTGGGCGTCACGGCATAGCGTTGGACCGGGGCCGTGGCAGCGGCTTGCATCGCGGCGGCATCGGGGCTTGCCAGCAGGCTCTTGATGAGCGTGGCGGCGTAGGCGGTGCGCACGGACGCTTGGTTGGGCTCCGAGCCGTCGGCGAGCAGTTGCACCGTCGCGCCGCCGCATCGGCGCAGGCGGTCGGAAAAGCCATTTTCCAGCACGATGGCCATGTCAGCCTTGCCGCTACGCATCATTTCCTCCGCTTCGACTGCCGTGTGGGTTATTTTTACCACCGTGAAATAGCGGTTGGCGTTGAACGCCTCTTGCCAGTGCGGCACGCAGGCATCGCCGCCTTCGTCGACGATGACGAGCGCCGTGCCGCGCACCTCCGTGGTCACGGCGTAACCGAAGAGCACGATGAGCACGATGGGCATCACGAGCAGGATGAGCACCGTGCGGCTATCGCGGAAAATCTGTAAAAACTCTTTCTTTACGAATGATAGAAACGTGTGCATGGCTAACTTCTTTTTGCGGTGCGGGCCAAGGCGTGGAACACGTCGTACATGCTTGCTCCGCCAAACTGCCTGCGGAGCGCGGCGGGCGTGTCGAGGGCGCGTATCTGCCCGTCAACCATGATGCTCACGCGGTTGCAATATTCTGCCTCGTCCATATAATGCGTCGTCACGAACACAGTGATGCCTCTGTCGGCCGCCTGGTATATTAGTTCCCAGAAGCGTCGCCGCGTAACGGGGTCGACGCCGCCTGTCGGCTCGTCGAGAAACACGATCTCGGGCTCATGGAAGATGCTCAGCGAGAAAGCCAGCTTTTGCTTCCAGCCAAGGGGCAGGCGTTCCACGATGGTGCGGCGTTCGTTCTCGAACCCCAGTTGGGCGAGCAGCGTGCGCGTCTTTTGCTCGATGTCGCTCGCCGCCATGCCGTAGATGCCGCCGAAGAGGCGCAGGTTTTCGCCCACGGTAAGGTCGTTGTAGAGGGCGAAGCGCTGGCTCATGTAGCCGATGTGCCTTTTCACGTCGTCGGGGTGGGCGGCCACGTCGAAGCCTGCTACCTCGGCGCGTCCTGAGGTCGGCGTGGAGAGTCCGCAGAGTATCTTCATCGCCGTTGTCTTGCCTGCGCCGTTTGCGCCGAGAAAGCCGAAGATTTCTCCTCGCCGCACCGCAAAGCTGATGCCGTCCACGGCGGTGAAGTCGCCGAAGCGTTTCGTGAGGCGTTCGGCAAGGATAACGGTCTCGTTGTTGGGGGAGGGCATAATCGTGAGGGGATTTGTGGGAGATAGATACTATGGATGCAATAATTCTATTTTAGAAAAAATCATTTAGCGGCGAGCGCCATGAAGCAGTCTTCGATGTCGGGCTTGGCGGCTTGCGCCTCGGCGTCTGCGTAGCCGAGGCTGCGCAGTGCTTGCTGCAGGGCGGCGGCATCGGTGTCGGGGCTGATGCGCACGTGGTGGGTGCTGCCGAAGGCAAAAGCCGACTTCACGCCGGGCAGACCGCGCACGTCGCGCAGCAGCCCGTGCATGTCGCTGCCGCTCACGGCTACATAGGCATCGGGGCAGGAACTGACGATGCCTTGCGGCGTGTCGGTGAGCAGCACGCGCCCGTCGTCCATCAGCGCGATGCGGTCGCAGCAACTTGCCTCGTCCATATAGGGCGTAGATACCAGTATCGTCTGGCCGCCTTCTGCGCGCAGGTTTTGCAGCATGCCCCAGAACTCTTTGCGGCTCACGGGGTCAACGCCCGTGGTCGGCTCGTCGAGCAGCAGTACCTGCGGCTTGTGGATAAGGGCGCAGCAGAGCGCGAGCTTTTGCTTCATACCGCCCGAGAGCGCGCCGGCACGGCGGTCTTCGAAGCGGGCTATCTGGCAATAAATGTCTTCTACAAGATGCCTGTTTGCTTCAAAGGCGGTGCCGAAGGCCGCGGCGAAGAAGTTCAGGTTCTCCCGCACCGTTAGGTCGGCGTAGAGCGAGAAGCGGCCGGGCATATAGCCGATGAGTCGGCGCACTTTGCGGTAGTCGCGTGTCACGTCGAGCCCGCACAGCCTCACCTGCCCGGCGAATGGGAGCAGCAGGGAAGCGATGAGCCGGAAGAGCGTCGTCTTGCCTGCGCCGTCGGGGCCGATGAGCCCGAAGATTTCTCCGGGCCTTACCTGCAGGCTCACGTCGCGCAGCGCCTCGACTTTGCCGAAACGCTTGCATACGCCGGCGGCTTCGAGCGCGAAAGTTTCAGAAATCAACGTCGCCATACATTCCGCGCTTAATGAACCCATCGTTTGCCACGGCTATCTTCACGGCATACACAAGGTTGGCGCGCTCGTCCTTGGTCTGAATGGTTTTTGGCGTAAATTCCGCCTTGTCTGAAATCCATTCCACGCGTCCTTCGTACTGGCGTTCCGCCTCGCCGCCGCAGTCGGAAACCACGCGCACCTTTTGTCCTATTTTGAGGTTGGCGAATTGCTCCGCCGTGACGTAGGCCCGCAGTTTCATCTGCCGCAGGTCGGCGATTTTGAAGAGCGGCCGTCCCGGCGTGACGTATTCTCCCGCTTCGACATACTTTTCTAAAACCGTGCCGCCCGTGGGGGCGATGATGCGGCTTTGGGCAATCTGCTCCTCCACTTGCGCCAACTGGGCGAGGATTGCGCTCTCGCGCTCCGTGGCGCTCCTGTTGGCCGATGCGATTTTCTCTTCCGTGGCTGCGAGCTGGCTTGTCAGCACGTCGAGCTGGCTTTGCCATTGATCGGCCTGCTGCCTGGTGCCGGCTTTGGCGGCTGTCAGTTGCTGCGCTCTCGCGAGTTCCTGCTGCGCATGCTCTATTTGCCGGCGCAGGTGTGCCGACTGGCGGCTCACGTCGAGCACGGTGCTGGCGGCGCTGCCGGCGGAGGCTTTCAGTTCGCTGCGGCGCAGGCTGAGCAGCACGGTGTCCACGCTGCCCACTTCTGCTCCGCCTTTCAAGTCGGTGCCTTCCTCTGCATTGAAGGCGGTAAGCAGTCCGGCGGTGCGTGCCGACACTACGGTTTCGGTCGTTTCAAACACGCCGGAGGCCGCGTGCCCGTCGCCCTTGCCAGAGCAGGCGGCCAGGAGCGCGGGGCAAAGAATTACGGATAAGGTTTTGATATTCATTGCGGGGTGAGATTTTCTTAATTTGACGACCACTTGAACAACTTCCCGACATTTGCATTTGCCGTTCTGAGCGGTAGGCGTACATAATACGCCCCGTTGGCTTTTGTTGTCTCTGTTGTCGTTTTTTGTTTTACTCGTCTACTTGTAAACTTGTTTGCTAAGATAATTATTGATTTCGGGTATATTTCAGATTATATATGGTTTGCAGGAGTTGCAGCTCGTGGTATGCCTTTTCGAGCCTTGCAGCCTGTTCGTCGTTCATGTCGCGCATAAGGTCGGTTGCCGTGGCAGCGCCGAGCTCGAGCTTGTCGGCGCGTGCCTTCGTGAGGTCGGCGCGGAGGCGGATAATGCGGTCGTCGTAAGTGATTTGGTCGGAAATGCGCTTCATTGCGCTTCGGTGGTTTGCTGCGTCGATGTCATTGTTGAGCAGGAAGGTTTCTCGGTCGGCAGCCACGTTCTCGCGCTGTATTTCGAGCAGGCGGCGGTCGGTTCGGCGTGTGTAAAGCGGCGAGAAGTTCCACGTGAGGCGTGCGCCTATCACGCCGTAAAATCCGAAGTCGCGCTCAAAGATGTTTAGCCCCGGCCTGCCGTAACTTCCCGAGGCGAAGAGGCCGAGCTTGGGGCGCAACGCCGTGTCGAGCTGCTTTTGCCGCACGTCGATGTGCGCCTCGCGGGCCTGGAAGAGCGAGAGTTCAGGGCGGAAGTTGCCTGCCGTTTCTGAGAAGTCCGCTTTCGGGCGTGCCAGTTCCGCTTCCGCGCCCAGGGCCTTGCCGATGAGCAGCGAGAGCATCTGCATGTAGGCCGCCCTCCTGCCTTTCAGTTCCACTTGCGTGCGCTCCGCCGAGGCTTGCTCCGCTTCCACCGCCCACGCGTCGCTTTCCACCGCCGTGCCGTGCTGCACGCAGGCGGCGATGCGCTCGGCAGCCAGCCTCAGGTTGTCCATATAATAATGATGGAGCCGCAACCTTTCGTCAACGAGCAGGATGCTGAAGAAAAGTTCGTTGACCCTTCCGCGCAGCGCGTAGAGATTGACTTCCGTCTCCCCGCGTTCCACGTCGGCCTGCTTTCCCGCGAGGTCCTTGCTGCTGCTAATGGCGCCGCCGTCGTAGATGGTTTGGTTGAGATCGAGGCTCAGGGCATACTGTTCCTTGTTGGGCGTGGGTATGTCTATGTTGCCCAGCCCGAGTTGCTTGAAGTCGAATGGCAGTTGCGTCACGTCGCTTTGCACCTGCGCCTTGCCCGTGAGCGCGAGTTGCGGCAGCCAGCCTTTTGCGGCGTTGGCGAGGTTGCAGTCGCGGGTGCGTTCTATGAGTTGCAGTCGGCGCACTTGCGGAAAATTGGCACGCGCCAGCTCATAGCATTCTTCCAGCGTCAGCGTCTGTGCCTGCCCTAAGGCGCACAGTGCAGAGAGGAGCGTGATCAGAATGGATTTTTTCATTGAGCGTATATATATAATATTGTATGGTATAATATTATATGGTAGGGAATGGGAGCGATTACGGTCTTAGCCTGCGGCGCAGCGTTTCGGCGATTTCCTGCTTGCGCCGTTCGAGAAAACTTTCGGGCGTTGTGGCGTACAGTTCTTTCAACGTCTCGGCGGCGGGCTTTATGAGGAAGGCAAACACGTTGAGCGAGGCAATGTCGAGAAGGAGGTCGGTGATTTTTACGCTTGCTATTTCTCCACGCTCCGCCAATTCGTCTGCCTGTTGCTGCAGGTCGCTGACTGTACTGCTGTAAAATTGTTTGAAGTACATTCCTATCATTGCCGAGCGCAAGGGGTGTCCCAAAATGTCGCGCATCACAAACGCAGGCAGCCTCGGGTTCTCTTTCAAGAAGTCGAAGTGACGCTGCGCTCCGCTCACGATGCGCTCTACGAAGGGCAGATTGCTGTTGCCGAAAGCGTTTTGCAGCGAGGCAATCAACTCTGCCAATTTCTGCTGAAAAATGTGTTTGAAAAGATTTTCCTTAGTGTTGAAATAATAGTGCAGCATGGCGTGCGTCACGCCCGCGCTCTTGGCAATGGCGGAAGTGGTGGCGGCGGCAAACCCGTCGCGCAGGAACACCTCTTCAGCGGCTTTCAGAATGAGTTGGGCGGTGGAACTGGCATTTCCCTTACCGCCGACAGCAAAATCAGAGGAACTTTGTTCCACTTTACTGGTAGAAACGACCAGTTTTTCCTTGGGAAAAATTGACTTTTCCTTATGCGAAACGCGCTTTTTCGGTTCAAAATCATCATTTGCCGCCTTTCCGAAAATCAGTTCCTTGAATAGTTCAACTTTCTCATTATAAGAAAGTTCATCTTTGCTTATTTCGTTCGGCATAGGCGTTTAACTGCTTTGTTAATTACAAAGTAAGAAAATTCTTTTGAAAGCGCAAAATGTCGTGCAAACGAGCGCAAAGCCGAACTCGGGCGGGCGTTTTGCAAAACGCCCCTACTGCCGAGTGCCGCCATTATGTAAATATCGGATTCTGGTTGAAGGCAGCAAAAACTCCCCGCCAAACGGCGGGGAGTTGAGGGACAGCGCGTTCCGAAACGCCGTCAGAAAATATCGAACTTCAAGCCTAATGCCAGCGAGAGCACGTCGCCGGGTTTCACGCGCTTGTTGGGGATCGACGAGATGATGTAAAGGTCGGTAGTGCCCAGTTCGTAGAAGGCCGTGACTGCCTTGGCGCGGCGGCGCAGGCGGCTCGGGATATCATAGCGAAGGCGGCCGCCGAGCCAGATGCCGATGCGCACGCGCGAGGAAAAGCCATAGTAGTTTTTCGGATACTTGTCCGGCTGCTTTCGCCAGAAGTCCTCGCCCGATATTGTGTTGAAATAGATGCCCGTCTGCAAGGGCTCGATTACCCAGCGGCTACTCACGCGTAGGTGAAACGGCACATAGCGTTCCTTAACCGTGGCGGTGAACTTGGCGCACTCCGAGTTGTATTTCGGCACAAAGCCAAAGAGCACGTCCGTCTCCCAGGAGTCGCGCTTGCCGTAGTGCCAGCCGAAGCCCACGCTTGCCAGCCCGATGCTGCCAGCGTATTGGAAGGTGAACTGGTTGGGAATCAGTTTCGCCCATCGCCGCTGCCGCTTCTCGAGCGTGCGCTCATAGTATTCGCTCCCATAGTGCTTGCGCTTTGTCTTGACGGTTGCAGCCGTGTCGGGCGGCAGGCTGTCGGCGGGCAGCGCGTAGGCGGGCGGCACCGTGTCGGCAGCGAGGATTTCCGTGGCCGCCCCCATTGCGGGCAGCGCCGCGAATAGGGCAAAAAGGCTAATATTCCACCACTTCATAGCTGTATCCTCCGTCGTCGTTAAGGGTAAACACTACGTATTCTCTGAATTTCGCGCTGCCGCATTCGTAATAAAGCACGCCGTCGCCGTAGAGGTCGTTCGCCTGCGTGTGATGGCCGTGGCCGCACATACAGAAGGCGAGGCCCGGAAACAGTTTGATTTTTTCCTGGAACACGTCCGACACGTTATTGTTAAACTGTTCCGACGTGGGCTGCGCGTGCATCGCCACGATGGTGCGGCGCACCGTGGAGGGCAGCGCGGCGAGGTCGGTCTTGATAAAGTTGAAATCGGGCACCGCCACCGAGTAGTCGTACTCGAAGGCGTTGGTGTTGAGGCAGAGAAAGTGCGTGTCGCCGGCGTTGAACGAGAAGTCCGGCAGGCCATACATCTTGCGAAACACGTCCGCGCCCGTGCCGAGGCAGTCGTGGTTGCCGAGCAGGCATACGTAGGGCATAGTGAGGCGTTCCAGCTCGTCCCGCATCCATTCAAACTCTTTCGTTGCGCCGAAGTCCGTGAGGTCGCCGCAGTGCACCACGAAATCCACGTCGCCCCGCGCGTTGATGGCATCGACGCAGGCATGCGTCTCGTCGTACCACCGCTGCGTGTCGCTAATCAGCACGAAACGCAGGCTCGTGCGCCCTGCACAGTTCGCCTCTATCCGGGCCACGTTGCGCGCATTGATGCCGGTCGCGCCGTCGAAGCGCGTGTCGTAGGGGTGGTAATCTATGACGCTGCACCCCGAGAGCAACAGTGCGAGGCCGATGGCCGTGGCCGTCATGATAAGCTTTCGGATTGTCTTCATTTTGATAGAGGGCGCGAGCGTGCGCCCGCGCGAAAAGTAAAGTTGCGTTTAGAATGTGATGGCAAAATTAGATATATGGAAAATATTGTGAGGAACGCTTTTCACGCATAAAGTTGCCATTTTTGCGCAAATGTCGCGGCAGCCGTCCGCGTTCCCGCCGCGTCTGCTTCCATTTACGGCCGTGTCTGCTTCCATTTCCCGCCGTGCGCATAGCGATTATCCCCGAGAAGTTTTTCCCTGTCTGCGCAGATAATTGTTAGGAGCTTGCTGATATTTTTTCCTTTCCTATAAGATGGTTTTTATTACAAAGTTTGTAACGCGCGTTACAAACTTTGTAACATGTATTAGAAACTTTGTAATATGCGTTACAAACTTTGTAATAAACTTTTTCTGCGCAGAGAGTGAAAACTTTCAAGGGGAAAGGAAAAAATGTCTGCGCAGATAGTGAAAACTTTCAAGGAGAAAGGAAAAAATGTCTGCGCAGAGCGGTAAAAATAATTCATATAAAACCAACGTTTGTGCAAGGCTCGGCAGAGTCCAAGCGAGCTTGGACTCTGCCGAGCCGCCGCCAAAGGTGCATTTTATATAGACCAATTGGTTGAATTGTGCGTTAAGTGCCTATTGCAAAAGGCGGTACATGCGCCGTGTTCACTGTGCTGGTTGCACAAGTGGGGCGGGCTGAAATGCCGTGCAAACGAGGGCAATAGAGCTTGCTCGTATTGCCGAGTGCAGCCGACATTATGCAAAGCCCAAATGTTGCACATAGCCCCGGGCAACGCCCGGGGGAGCGATGTTGCATTGATTAAAGTGTTGCGCTCTGTAAGAGCAGCCTGCATTATGAGGGGCAACGCCCCGTGTGGCGTTAAGGGCATTAATGGGTTACGCGCTTTCGGCGCGTGGCATTTTTGTGCCGTCGGCGCAAAAATGCCGATTGTATCAATCGCTGCCTTCGTTTCCCCAGGGCGTTGCCCTGGGCTATTGGCAACAACTGGGCTTTTCATAATGTCGGCTGCACTCGGCAATTTGAGCAAGCTCAATTGCCCTCGTTTGCACGACATTTCAGCCCGCCTCAATTAAAGTCCCTGCGGCACACCCTAGCCGTGCAGTCTGATTATCTGCGCCCCTACTCGTGGGACCTTATTTTTTTGAACTTTCACACATTGAAAGCCCCAACGCAGAGGCAAATTGCGTTGGGGCTTTCTTCCACTTTTAAAAATCTACCGGGCTGTGGCTTTATTCCCAGTAGCCGTCTGGTTCGTTCCAATCGGAGCCGCTCCATTCTTTTTCGTTAGAGAGTTGCTCGCTGCCGGACTCTGTTCCGATTTGAAGAGAATCGGCTATCATCCCTTCTGTTTCGACATGCACAACGGTCATGTCGGGAGAAATATATTTTTTCTTGTTCATACTGTTCTATTGTTAGCTGATGATTAGTCGATTGGTTTATTTCAAGATGACTTTCTTGCCGTTCACGATGTAAAGGCCCTTCTGTGCCTTGTTCACGCGACGGCCGCTGAGGTCGTAGATCGCCTGCGTTCCCGGCGTTTCGGTTTCGAGCGCATTGATTCCGGTCGTGGTGCCGTCTTCTTCAAAGAGGAAGCCGCGCACGGGGTTCGTGCCCGTAGTCATGTAAGCCTTGAAGCCGTTGAGGTTCGTGCCGTTGTAAGGATAGAAACCGATACCCGTTGCGGGGTTGTTTTGCAGCGTGTAGGGGTTGGTTATGCCGGAGGCAACCACGGTGTTCACCTGGCCAGAGAGCGCATTGACTTCAATGGGATCCACGTCGGCGGCGGTGGCGAAGCTAAGGCTGCCTGCCGTTTTCACGGCATCGGTATATTTCAGTACCACAGCCGTGCCGGCGGGTATCGTGCCGCTCACGGGGTTGAGGTGGAGATATTCGCCGTTGATAGTGCCCGTATAAACATCCACGCCTTCAGCGGGAACGGCAAGGGCAACGGGCGTGAAGAGCGTGCCGTAGTTCACGGCGGAGCTAACGTTTACGGGCAGGGAGGTCACTTCCTCGATTTCCCAGTCGTAGCCTGTGTCACCTACTGCGGGTGCAGAACCGCCGGCATCGAGTTTGCTTTCACCATTTTCACCATAGATATAGCGCGAACCGCAGCTGATGTGATAGCGGGGAGCGGGAGCGCCCTGACCATCGGTAAATGCCACAGTATTGCCTGTGCCGCCCACAGCTTGGAAGCCGTAATTTCCAGCGCCGCTGAAGTTTTGGGTAAAGAGACCATTGGAGTAAGCCACGAGCTTGCTCTCATTGTCAAGGTAGAAAATCGTAGTGGCGTCAGTGCCTTCGGTCGACATCGTCATTCTGTGGTCGGTGCCCGTGGTTGTGTTCAGCGTGGAGCACAGATACTTTGTGCCATTCTTGAAACGATAGAACTTGTCGCGCGCGGGCTGGTTGATAGTAAAGGTGGCCGCGTTTAAAGCAGTTGCAATATCTTTATTTTCATTGATGGTTTGCACAGCGGTTTCGTTCGTGATTCCGTTATAGAAAGTGTTAAGGTCATTCACCGAGGTAACATACCCTTCAATGTTTGCAGAGTACTTGTTCAAACCCTCTCCTACGTATTCAAAGCCATTGTTCAGAACTGCCAATTTTTCTTTCAGAGCGATAGTCGCTTCTGCAAAATCCTTGACTGCGTCGGCATCTGCGAAATCGCCGGCTTCCTCAATCTGCAGCCGGTTGCCGTCGTCGGCGTTGTTCCAACCCGTCACGGCATTACCCGTGCTCACGTTGTTGTTTTCTTCATCTAAATAGCCCGTCGAGATGTTGAGCATTTCCGAGCCCTTGAATTTGATAAAGAAATATCCCTCAATATCTGATTTTTCGACTGTCACGTAATCGGTAGGCTTATGCACAGGTGCAGCTTTATAGGAAGTCGATTCTGTGATAAATTTCCGCAGTCCCACGCTGTACAAATAAGTATTGCCGTTGCTGAGGGTGACGAAGGCAAACTGCTGGGCAGTGTTGTTGGGGTCGATTGCGATGTCCTTGTGCACGGCGTTGCCGAGTGTGCCGCCGCACGCGTCGAGGAAGTCCACACCGGTGGGAGCGTAGAGTGCGCCGCGGGCAACTTCCTTAGGCTTGACCGTGTAAACCTTGGTTGCGAGTATTGGCAGTTCTTCGGGCGTGGACTCTACATAAGTAAAGACTATTGTCGATCCGTCGTCACCAACCGATGATGAGCTATTCCAAAAACCGAGTTTGCTGCTTCGACTATTCATGTACCACGTGCCCGTGTTGCCTTGGCGCAGCCAAAAGCCTGTGGTGGGGTGAGCACCGATAGACCATTTGCCATTAGGAGAAGCCTCGGTGGGAATGGGGTCGGTATCGGAGCTTACAGGGTTATTGTCATAAACCACTTTTCCGGCACCGACAGCCTTATTATATATATTCAGGCCTTCAAGTACAGGGTCGCCCGTAAAGGCGAAAAGATATGGGGCAGAATTGTCGGACGACGCTGCCGATGCATCAAAATAATCATTGGCGCTGTTGTAAGCGGCAAATTTTGTCTTAAGCGTAAACTTATACCACTTTGTGCCCGCAACAAACTTTCCTCCCGAAATCGCACCCGGCACAATGGGGAAACTGGACGACAGAGCGACATTAACGTCAAAGGTTTCGGCAGCCGAAACTGTGCCTGTGGGGAAATCGAAATCAAGCAGCGAGGGGTCTACGTAGGAAGAGAGCAGGCTGCCGACAGGCTTTGTTTGTGGATAGCTGTCACCGACGGCGAGGTTGAACGTTTCCGAGCCGATTTGAGTATCGTTGTATTTGTAGTTATAGGTAATCGCCACAGTGGAGATTACTTCGATATTGGCCTCGTAAATATGCATTGTGCGGGAACCTGAAACTCCGCCGCTCCATGTGCAGAGGCTTTTGCCAGACCAACCTGCGTCGATATACTGGTTAGATGCGTTTTTTAAGCCCACGCCCGTGCCCGACACGTCGAGCGTAATACTTGTGCCTGCATCGGTGAGCGTTACTCTACCGTCGTTGCCTGTGCTTTCAAACGTCAACTGCTTGTTTGTCTTGGCATTGGTGATTTTCCACTTATCGCCTTCTTGCGTGAAGAGCCACACGAACCTCATGCCGTCAGCGCCAGTGGTGTAAGCAGTCTCGGCCGAAGCCGCCCCTGTTGCGCTGGCGCATAAATAAGCATTTTGACTGGCCTGCCCTTGGGTCTTGATTACATACTTGCTTCCACTCACGGGTGAAGTGATGGCCGTAGACCCTATGCCTGAAAGCGTTTCGGTCTGCGCCGCTCCTCCCAGCACGCCGCAAAGCGCGCATAAAAAGAGAAAGAACTTTTTCATGGTTTTTGATGAAATGATTTAAAGATATAAAGAATGTTATAACAATTATTACGGGGCAAAAGTACAACTTAAATAAGAAACTGGCAAAAATTATTGGCAAAATTATAATGCAACCCAATTTATTCCACTATTGACAAAAGAAAAATTATGCAGGCAGATGGACGCAACTAACTTATATAATGGTTGGGGCGGGCTTGGTGTGGGTTAGGGCGTACATGATTTTGACAAGTTCGCGTGCTCTTTCCACAGTAATGTATGATTGCGTTAGGCCGCGCCTTGGGTAAGACCGAAATATGTTTCCTCGCGCGCGCGTTACGCATTATTTTCCCCGAAAAACCATTCAACCCAGCACTAATTCGCATAACCTCCTGTAATCAAATGGGTTGCAAGTGTATGGTTTGCACCTCAAACCCGTCACTTATGACGGGTTTTTCTTGTACATGCGCCGTGTTCACTGTGCTGGCTGCACAAGTGTGGCGGGCTGAAAGCCCAATTGCTGCACTCAGCCCAGGGCAGCGCCCTGGGTCAACGATGTTGCATTGATTAAAGTGTCGCGCTCTGTAAGAGCAACCTGCTTTATGAGGGGCAACGCCCCGTGTGGCGTTAAGGGCGTAATGGGTTACGCGCTTTCGGCGCGTGGCATTTTTGCGCCGATGCAAAAATGCCGAATGTATCAATCGCGGCCTACGTTCCCCCAGGGCGCTGCCCTGGGCTATGGGCAACATTTGGGCTTTGCATAATGTCGGCTGCACTCGGCAATACGAGCAAGCTCAATTGCCCTCGTTTGCACGGCATTTCAGCCCGCCCCAATCATTTACCGGGCGTTTGTGCAAATTTGTTCGTATACATGCTCCTTTTCTTGACATTTTCTTTGACATTTTCGGATGCGCTCGGCATAGCCCGTTCCAAGCATCACTATCCGCAAGATAATTTTCATTATCCGCAAGATATTTTTCATTATCCGCAAGATAATTTTCATTATCCGCAAGATAATTTTTCCGCTCATATAAGGTAGTTTTTGTTACAAACTTTGTAACATATATTACAAACTTGCTAACATGCGTTACAAAGTTTGTAACATGTATTAGAAACTTTGTAACAAACTTTCTCTGCGCAGATGGTGAAAAATAGTCAGGAGCAAATAAAAAATATCTCCGTGAAAGGAAATTATTTCACGGAGATAATGCGAACGGTGTGCTATGAAAATTGAACGAAAATGGAGGCGTTTTCAAAACGCCCATACTCGGATGAGCAGGGGCGTTAAGTGCCTTCCAGGCACTTGACACTAATGCATAAGTTATTGTTCGGTAGTGTCAAGTGCCTGGTTTACTTGTTTACTGGACCATTATTATCATCACTACTACTTCCGCAACACCTTGCGGGTGGCGTTGCCGGTCTTCTCGATATAGACGCCGGGAGGCAGGGAGTTATCTGCCGCGTCTTGTAGATTTCCTCTTAGGTCGTACACTTTTGGAGTGCCCTGCGCTATTTGCAGGGTCTTTTTTTTTATGTCCGAGCCTGTGTCCTTGGCGAAGTTGGCGGTAAAGGTGCCAGTCTCGACAGGGATGAAGGAGTAGTTGGCCTCGCGGCTGACGATGCGGCCGTACTGGTCGGTCCAAGTATCGAGGCGATAGCCGTCGTTGGGCTGAGCCTGCAAGATGATGCGCTCGCCGGGGCGCACGGTGGCGGGGTTGTCGAGGCCGCTAATCGCTACCGTACCCATGGCTGCATCGCTGCTCACAACGGTAACGGTGGGCGCAAGGGCGGGGAGCTCGGTGACGTTCACCACAACGTCGTAGACTGGGCGTCCTGCCTCAGCGGTGGCGGGCTTGGCATCGGTGACGGAGTCCCAGCCGCCGCTCCATGCGCCGTCGAAGCGCAGGCGCACGTGGGTGATGCCGAGCGGCATGTCGTAGGGCAATACGATTTGCAGCGTGCCGACAGAAACTGTGGCGTTGCCTGCCTGATTCTTATTGCCGCGCACTTCAAGGAACTCGCCCTCGTCGGTGAAGTCGCCGTCGGCATTGAGGTCGATGTAGGCCGAGAGGCGGCAGTATGACAGTCCTCGGCGGTCGCTGTCGCTCCACGAAAGGGTGAAGCTCGAGCCACGCGGGGCGTTGACGGCCGCCGGCACCACGTTGAAGAGCGTTTCGGGCATCTGCGCGGTGGAATAAATCTGCACGGGCGAGCCGCCGTTTTGCGAGACAGACATCTGCACGAGGTACTGCTCATAGTTTTGAATGTCGTTGCGGTCGGCCCAGTTCTCGGTCACGGTGCCCCACTTGTTGACCGCAAAGTGCGCGGTGAACTGCGCCGCCTCCTTGCCGTAGTAAGTATAGGGGTTTTGCGAGGTGACGACATTGCCTGCGGCATCTGTCCATTGCAGGAAGTCGTAGCCCGTGGCCGGCGTGGCCTTGATGGTGACGGCATCGGCGGAGTTTACGGTCAGTTCCGATGCGCCCTCAATGGCAACCGTGCCTTGGGCGACATCGGCCGTGGCAACGGACACTTGGCGCGGGGCGGTGATGTCGTCGCGCAGGAGAAGGGCGAGGGTGAGCTGCGTGCCGTCGGTCAGCGCGATTTGCGCTTTCACCGCGCCCGTGGCAGAGGCGGCGGGAATGTCGAAGGCGGCAGAAGCAACGGTTTCGTCGGCGGCTATCATGCCGTCGCCGTTGAGGTCGATGCCGAAGGAAGCGATTTGCGCGGCGATGTTTTCAGAGAAAACGGGGGCGAAGCGCTCGCCTCGGTAGGCCGTGAGGGTGGTTTCGGAAGAAAGGTCGGTGGCAAGCCCGAGCGGCAAGTGGAAGACAGTGCCTGCGGCATCGGCAATCGTGCCGAAATATTTTGCAAAGAGTTCGGGAGCCACGGCGAGGGCATCGCCTTCCGGCTCGGCGGCATACTGCTGCGCATAGTTTTCGGTCCATGCTTCCTCAAAGGCAAACCATTCGGAGGCGGAGGGCACTGCCTTGCCTGCAACGAGGGCATCGAAGAACTTTTGCCAGCGTGCATAATGGAAGTCTTTGAGCAGGCCGGCCCACTCGCGGTTGGAGTAGTCGTGCAGGCCGCCCCAGTTGGCAGCGGCTTCCGTGCCCCAAACGGTAATCTGCGTGCGGGCGTTCCATTCCATCCAGTTGCAATCGGCTGCCGCGCTCCCCTGCCCTGCTTCGGCGGGCACGCGGCGTGCCATCTGCGTCCAGCGGCCGAGACGGAAGCCGCTATCAGTAGCAAGCAGGCGGTCTTGGTCGAGGATAAGGTTGAGGAAGAGGTCTTTCAGACGCGTGAAGCGTTCGGTGTCCTTAGCGTCGTAGGCGCTGCGGATTTGCTTGAGGAGGAGGTTGGCCACGTCGGTGAGGCTCTGGCGCGTCACGTCCACGAGGTCGTAGCGCAGATTGTCCGCGCCGGCGGCATTGCTGCCTAATTCTGAGGAAGCGGCGATGAGCGCGGCGGCGGCGCGGCGCACGTCGTACACATTATAATATATAGCACTCGTGCTCCACGTGGAAACGGAATTGACGGTGAGCGCGGGGCGGGCGCAAATCACGGGTTCGGAAGTGCCCTGCTGCGAGGTGGGACAGTCGTAGACCGACTGCGCTAACTTTTGCCACGCCTCGGCGGCATCGGCATTGGCTGCGCCGTAACGCGCTGTGGCATAGCCGTTGAGCCACTCGGCCGAAGAAGCCACCGTGGTCCAAGGCAGTTCAAAGAGCGCGTCGTAAAGCATGGGGTTGGTCTCGATGCCCTCGGGCGTTGCGCCCACGCCTTTGAGGTTTTGCGGATAGAGGCGCAGGGCATCGTAGTAACCTTGCGTCATCGTCTTCAAACGTCCGTGCAGGCCTACGCGTCCGCCGAAGTTGTGGAGCATGCAGTAGACCATTTCGTGGCCTCCGTAGCCGTTCCAGTCTTTCCAGCGGGGCACGGCCTCGGAGAAGAGGTCGAGCACCACGAGCTTGCCTTTCTTGATCGTGTTGAGACATTCCGAGCGCGGGTTCTCGTTCCAACTCTGAATGACCCACTTGGCATCGGGATTTACCTTATCCATAGCCGTCTGTATGGCGGTGTAGGCGGCAGGCAAGTCCACGCCGCTCGTGTTGCCGCCCTCGTGGAAGGGGTCCATGCTGTAATAAATAGACGTGCCCATCACCTTCTCAAGCTCTTGATAGTAGAGCGCGGCCATTTCGGCGAAATGGCTGTCGGTGGGGAGCAGGAAGCCGGGGCGTTGGAACTGGCACCAGCGACCGGGGTCGGCAATGGTCCAGCCTTTCTTGGCGGTGATGTCGTGGGGCACCATGCCGCTGTAACCGGGCAGCACGGGCGTCATGCCTAGTTCGCGCATACGGGCGAGGATATTCTTGGAAAGCGTTTCCTGCCGCGTGTACCACCAGTCTTTGTTCGGTCCGCCCCAACCTTCGAGGTTGTTCATCAGCCACCAGGCCTGGAAGCCCGGGCCGGCGATGAAGGCATTGATTTCAGAGAGGGAGTAGCCGAGTTTTTCGAGCACGTTTTTCCACACCACGTCGGCTCCGACAAGGGCGAGCGGCATGTTGATGCCGTGGAGCGCCATCCAGTCAATTTCTTGCTGCCAGCGTTCCCACGTCCAAAAGGCCATGGAATAAGAGAATGTGCAGTAGTTGAGGTAATAGCGGTAGTCGGCCGTGCAGGCGTGCCGCTCTTCTGCACCAGGCACGGGGAGCGTAGCGGCGGAGAGGTCGGCCGTGAGTCGGTTCCAGGCGAGATTGACGTGGGCATAATGGTTGAGATACCAGTTGATGCCGGTTGTAACGGCCGAGATGCTATTGCCCTGAATGCAGGGCTTGCCGTCGCGGGCGGTAATCACGAATACGTCTTTGCCGTCGGCAGAAAGCGCAGCGTCGACTTCGGTCACGAAGCGTGCCGACGTGCCTGCGCCGCCGATGCGGTCGAGCAGCGCGCTGACGGCTGCTGGATTGATTTCTTTGGCAGATGCCGCAAAGAGGGCGCAAAGCCAAAAGGCGAAGAGGAAAAGGATTTTTGCTTTCATAGTATCTTAATGTTCAGTTGTTTTCTCTACTAAGTTGGACACAAGGAAGTCGGCGGAGTGGACAATGCTGACGAGCGGCGACTTATCTACGGCGGCGCGGAAGGAGAAACTCATGCTCGACCCGTTGCCCGCCATGTCGAACATGCCCATGTGCCAGCGAATGGCTAAGAGTTCCTCGGGCTCGAGGCGCATGTACCAGCTCACCATGAGGCAGGACTTTTCGCCGTGGCCGAAGGGGAAGGCGTCTTTCACCTCGTAGCCGGGATAAGTGACCCAACGCCCGGTCTCGTCTTTCTTGAAGCGCTGCGTCTCGTGGTAGAAGTTGATTTTGCAAAGGTCGTGGAAGAGCGTGGCGATGGCAATGCTCTCGCGCGAAATCTCGTGGGTAAAGGGAGAATTGCCGGACTTGATTTGCGGCAGATAGATGTGGTCGTAAATATTGCAGGCCGCCTCGAACACGTTGAGCGAATGGCGGCAAAGGCCGCCCGCCTCGTTGAGGTGGAAATTCGAAGAACTGGGTGCGATGAAGAAATCCGACTTTTCGAGATAGTCTAAAAGGCGTTCCAGTCCGTCGCGGTGTATCTCGCGGCGGCAAGTATCGAGATAGAGTTGCTTGTTCTGTTCTAATTCTGCGGCGTTCATAGTATCTTAAAGATTAAAGGGATTTGGGTATTTATATTTGGATAAAAACCTTAAAAAACAGCTTGCGTGTCAAAGCCCTCTCGGGTTCGCCGCAGGTATTAACGCCGAGCATTAAAGCCTTGCGGCTTATGCTCGTCCTTAATCCCTTCGGCTACGGCCGTTTAGCAACGGCCGCTTTGACCCACAAGGTAAAAACCAAGAAAAACCCGTGAGACCTTAATTGCTGCCCAAGAGTAATAATCATTGGTTTTCATTGCAATGTGTTTTTATTGGTTTTTCCCTTGTTCTGTGTGGGGCGGTCGGTTTCCGACCGCAGCCTTATCGGATAAAGCACGAGACAAAAGCCGACAGGCTTTCAGGCTCGGGGTTTATGCGATAAGGCGAGCCGACAGGCCACACAGAACAAGCGGTTTTTACTGGTTTTTATCAGACTCTTTTACTATCGTATTATCGGCAGGCGTTTGCGGCGTTTCCAGTCCCATTTCTTTGGCTTTATTCAAGACGAACTGCCAGGCGGCATCGCGCTCATTTGGCACAACGCCGTCTAGGATGGCATCTTTGAGCGCGGTTTTCAACACGCCGATTTCGCGACAGGGCGGCAGGTGGAAGACCTGCATGATGTCGTCGCCGGTGACGGGCGGCTGGAAGTTGCGGATACGGTCTTTTTCCTCGATATCAACGAGTTTCTGGCGCACGATTTTGAAGTTTTGCAGGAAATTCTTCTTGCGCTGCTCGTTCTTGCTCGTGATATCGGCCTCGCAAAGGAGCATCAGGTCGTCGATGTCGTCGCCCGCCTCGAAGAGCAGGCGGCGCACCGCGCTGTCGGTCACCTCGTCGTCGGCAATGGCAATGGGGCGCATGTGCAGCCCCACGAGTTTCTTGACGTACTTCATGCGTTCGTCGAGCGGCAGTTTCAGCCGCTTGAACAGCGCGGGAATCATCTTTTCACCCAAATAGTTATGATTGTGGAACGTCCAGCCCACGGCAGCGTCCCACTGCTTGCTGCGCGGCTTGCCGATGTCGTGCAAAAGCGCCGCCCAGCGCAGATAAAGGTTGTCGCTCTTGGCCGCCACGTTGTCGAGCACTTCGAGCGTGTGGTAGAAGTTGTTCTTATGCGCCCGCCCGTTGCGCGTTTCTACGCAGTCGAGGGCTGCCAGTTCGGGCAGGATTACGGAAAGCAGTCCGCTGCGATGCAGTTCGACGAAGCCGTAAGAGGGCGCGGCGGTCTCCATTATCTTATTAAGTTCCACGATGATACGCTCCGCGCTGACGATGCGCAGCCGCTCGGCATTGCGCCCGAGTGCGTCGAAGGTTTCTTCTTCGATTACGAAGCGCAACTGCGCGGCGAAGCGGACGCAGCGCATCATGCGCAGGGGGTCGTCGCTGAAGGTGATATCGGGGTCGAGCGGCGTGCGGATAATGCCGTCTTCAAGGTCGAGCACTCCCTCAAAGGGGTCTACCAGTTCGCCGAGCCGGGCGGCATTGAGGCAGACGGCCATGGCGTTGATTGTAAAGTCGCGGCGGTTTTGGTCGTCCTCCAACGTGCCGTCTTCAACGATTGGCTTGCGGGAATCGTGGGAATAACTTTCGCGGCGCGCCCCCACAAATTCCACTTCGTGGCTGTGCCATTTCACCTGCGCCGTGCCGAAATTGGCAAACACGCTGACCGCCGCCTTGCCTTTGAGCCGCGCCGCGAATGCCTTTGCCATTGCAATGCCGCTGCCCACGACAACAACGTCGATGTCGTTGGTGGGGCGCTGGAGGAAAAGGTCACGCACGTAGCCGCCCACGAGGTAGCACTCCATTCCCAGGTCGTCGGCGGTGGCCGTAAGGGCGTGGAACAGAGGGCTGTCGATCTTCTGCCTTATTTCTTCTGTGGTAAGGATTTTCATTATCTATCTGATATAATGGCGCAAGGTGATGAGGGGGTGATACAGCAACATTCTCGGGCCGCACCAGCGCATCACGCGGCGCATCTGCTCGCGCATATCTTTGCGGTAGCAATGCACGGGACAACG
Organism: Bacteroidales bacterium; assembly: GCA_022784065.1. Taxonomy (GTDB): domain Bacteria; phylum Bacteroidota; class Bacteroidia; order Bacteroidales; family Bacteroidaceae; genus Alloprevotella. The sequence continues at coordinate 49,046 of JALFUO010000054.1, forward strand.
CTTGCAGGTAGGCTTTTCCTCGCCGAAGCGGCAGCGGGCAAGCCTTTGCCGCGCGTATGCCAACAGGTCTTCGCACTCGGGCGTGAGGCAACTGGCATGGAGTTTCTTGCGGCAATAGAGCCTTATCATGATTTCAATAATCTGTTGCTCCTTTTCTATGCGTGTCATCGCGCACGCCATTTTGTTTATATTTACTCCATCCACGCAATCTCGCCCGAACCGTAGCATTTGTGGTGGTCTTCGTCGTAAACCACGCAGAATTGCCCCGGCGCCACGCCGTGGATTGGTGCGGAGGAATGTATCATGTATGCGCCGCCGCCCAAAGGTTCGGCGGTCGCCGTGTGTATCTCGGGCGTGTGGCGTATTTTGAAGGTGATGCGCTCCGGCAACTCGGGGAGCGTGAGGAAATGGAAATCGTGGACGGGAAAGTCCTGGCGATAAGCATTCTCGGGGTTGTAGCCATTGGCAACGAAGAGGACGTTACGCTTGACGTCTTTCTTGACCACAAACCACGGGCCGCCGCCAAAGCCCAAGCCTTTGCGCTGGCCGATGGTGTAGAACCAATGTCCGCGATGGCTGCCGATGCGCTTGCCGGTGCCCACTTCGATAACGTCGCCGGGCTGGTCGCCGAGATAGCGGCGCAGATAGTCGTTGTAGTTGATTTGGCCGAGGAAGCAGATGCCTTGCGAGTCTTTACGCTTCGCGTTAATCAGGTGCTCCTGCTCGGCGATGCGGCGCACCTCGTCCTTGTGCATGCCGCCGATGGGGAAGATGGCTTTCTGCAACTGCCAGTCATAGATTTGCGCCAGGAAGTCCGTTTGGTCTTTCACGGGGTCGGGGCTGGTGGTGAGCCATTTGCGTCCATCGATAATTTCGGTCTGCGCATAGTGGCCCGTGGCGATGAGGTCGTAGTCGCGGCCGCGCTTTTCGTGAAATGCGCCAAACTTGATCAGGCGGTTGCACATCACGTCGGGATTTGGCGTAAAGCCGGCCCGCACCTTGTCCATCGTGTATTTGGTGACTTGCTCCCAATATTCCTTGTGGCAGTCGATTACTTCGAGGCGGCAGCCGTAGCGGCGCGACACGGCGGTGGCCATTTCGAGGTCCTCCTCCGACGTGCAGTTCCACTCCTCGGTTTCTTCCGGACCAATCTTAATGTAAAAGCAATCGGGCTTAAGTCCCTGCTGCACAAGTTGATAAAGCACGACAGAGCTGTCAACGCCGCCGGAGAGCAAAACCGCAATATTTCTATTTCGAAGTTCTTCCATTGTCAAAAAATTGTTGTGCCTTTTAATCACTTACTGCGCAGCAACGCCGTAAACACGGCGATAAATCTCTTTACAAACCGCCTCGTGGTTGGCGCAAAGCCAATCGCCCCGCGTACTCATCAGATTTAGCGCAATGGCAGCACCCTCGGGGCGATAAGGCGGCTGCATATATGAAAGGGGCGAAAGCACGAAACCCTGACGCTCGTAGAAGGCAATGCGGCGGTCGGCCATCGGCGTTGCGCCTCTCGGCTCAACTTCAAGGACCACAGGCACTTGCGCATTTTCTAAGAACTTCTGCAAAGCCCGTGCGCCCAATCCGCCGCCGCGCATTTCGGGCGAAACGGCAAAATGCTCCACATAGGCAAACTCTCCGAACTGCCACACCGTGAGCATACCCGCCGCCACGCCGTCTGCCTCAATCACGTTCAGGCAAAAGGCCGCGTCGCGCCCGGGCATTTCCAGCCAGTCGCGCGTCGGGCGGCGCTCTTCTTCGGGAAAAGAGTGCTCGTAAAGGTCGATGAGGAAAGGCTTATCGGAAGGGAGAAAAGGGCGGAGGGCGAGAGAGGTCATCAGTCGTCGGATTTAATAAATTTCAAAGAAAGGATTTGCGCGAGCCTCGTGCGCAGGGCTGCTTCGCCGGTGAGGCGGATGCTGATGGCGGCGATAAGGCCCTTGTCGGTATAGTTGCGCTCCACGATGTCGGCATCGGCCTCTTTCACGAAACGCTGCATCACGTCGGCATCGGCGTAGGGCACTTCCACCTGAAACCGCGCCTTGACGATGCACTCCTTCACGGTGGCGGCGGCAAGGGCATCGGCGGCGGCGGTCTTGTAGGCAACCGCCAGTCCGCCCGTTCCGAGCTTCACGCCGCCGAAGTAGCGCACCACGATGACAAGCGCGTAAGTGAGCCCGGCTGCACGCAGCCTGCCGAGAATGGGCACGCCTGCCGAACCCGAGGGCTCGCCGTCGTCGTTGGAGCGGGTGCGCTCGCCGTGGTCGCCGATGACGTAGGCGTAGCACACATGGCGCGCATCGTAATACTTCTTCTTGTATTGCGCCACCACGGCCTTGGCTTCCTCCTCGCTGTCCACGTGCATGGCAAAAGCGGGGAAGCGGCTGCGCTTCTCCGTGAGGTAACCCTCGCCGGGCTGGTCGAGCGTCAAGTAAGTGTCGGTCGGTAAAGCCTCCGGCATTTACAGATTAGTTGAAATGATACAGGAAGGTGGCGATGCCCGTGAGCGCCGGCTTGCGCTGGTCCTTGATTTCGATGGTAAAGTCGATCTCGGCCTTGCAGATACCGCGCAGGTTGGCGATGCTCTTCATCTTCGTGACGAGGCGCACGCTCTGACCGCTCAGTACGGCCTGTCCGAAGCGCATCTTATCCATACCGTAGTTCACCATCATCTTGAGGTTGTTCACCTGAATGATTTGGTTCCACATGTGCGGCAGGAGCGAGAGCGTGAGGTAGCCGTGGGCGATGGTCTGCCCGAAGGGACCGGCGGCGGCGCGCTCCTGGTCAACATGGATCCACTGATGGTCGAGCGTGGCATCGGCAAACATATTGATGCGCTCTTGCGGCACTTCGACCCATTCGGACGTGCCGATTACTTTGCCTTCAAAGGCGGCGAACTCTTCGTAAGAATTGACAATTACTTTTTCCATAATGTATAGACAATATTATAATATGTATCCTCATCTCCTCGACACCTCTTCGAGCGTGAGCGAGGTGATGAGCAGGTTTTTGTCAAGCACGGCGGTGGCGCGGTACGAGCCGAAGGTCTTGCCCTCGTTGTCGCGCTGAATGTTCTGATCTACGGAGAAGCGGGCGGTGTAGACAGGGTCGGGCCCGGTGCTGCGCGTGATTTCAAAGTCGCGGTTGAGGGTGAAGGTGCAGCTTTCGATATGCTCGTTGAACATGCCGTTGATGATTTGCATCACGTCGGCCTTCGTTGCCTTTTGCTTGGTGAGGAAGCGATCCATGACGGTGGGGATATTCTGGCACACGCGGTCGAAATCGCGTTCGGCAAAACCCGCGAAAAACTCCTCGCAAGCATGCTGGATAAGCGCCTGCATCTCTGCGGGCACCTCGCTGTCGCGCAGGGTGCCCTGCGCCACGGAAGCCTCTGAGGCATAAGTGCCCTCGGGGTGTTCGGCGAGATAACGCTCGTAGGCCTCGGCCGTGTTTTCGCGCTGTGCTGCTATCCAGTCGAGCGAGTCGAGCTTCAAGTCGCAGAGTTTGGCGTAATTAGCATTGGCATACATCTCCTTGAAGCGCAAGAAGTCGGCCTTGTTGCCGCTATTGGCGATATTGCTCCAGTCGAAGAGCATCTGGTTGAGGAGTTTCAGTCGTTTCTGCACCTCGAAAGCGTAAGCACTGTTGGGATAATCGGCGAGAAACTGCTCGTAATCGGCAGGATTATCGTTGTCCTCCAAAAGCGCGTAAGCAGTTTCCTCCTCGCCCTTGTTGCCAGTAAGCATCAATGCGCCACCCACTGCGCCGCCCACGACAAGCAGGGCAATAATAATGCCGATGATGAGTCTTTTCTTCGATTTCGTGGCCTGCGGCTCGTTTTGTACGTTGTTTTCTGTCATAAAAAAATGTGATTATTGCAATTATCTTACTGCAAAGTTACGCTTTTTTATGTAAAGTCAGAACAAAGCAGGCGCAATATGATAGAATGATTGCGCCCCGCGCCGGCTTCGCGCCGCCACGCTCCTTGACAGCCGGCGGCACAGTATGGCAGATTTTTGGGGAAAGGGATAAAAGGCTTATCTTTGCACAAGCAGGAAGAGGAAGGGCGCAAGCGCTTCCTCTTTTCGTGTTTTTTGGGGCAAACTATCCTATATGAACGGAAAAATTATCTTATATGACCGTGAAAATTATAAGCAAGACCGTAAAAATTTGCTCCTTGATAATTTACACTAAGTGCTTTATCCGAGAAATCTTCTTCAAAATCGTCAGAATGATTACGGAGCAAATTTCCTTTTTCTTAATTATCCCTAAAATTTTGTCCGGAATGGTCTTAACGATTGCAAACGCCAAAAGTAAGTCTCTGCGCAGGACGGAGCTCGGCATTAACAAGTTTTTGTTATCTATTTCGGAAACCACGAAACGTCTCATCATGCTCTTCAACGCGCGGGGGTGCAGCTGTTGGAAACGTACTATTTCCCGATTCGGCCAATGCATATAATATATCACAAGGACACCGGGCAAAGGGTCAAATCCTTTGCTCGGTGTTGTTCATTTTAAGCATTTCCTGGGGCACCGCCTTTCGCACGCTCTCGGCTAGGAGGCTGCGCAGGGCATAACGGACAAAGCCGGGTGCCGTGAGCAGCTGGATTTCGCGGGTGGGGATAGGTATGGCGAAGGGACGGACAAGCTGACGCTGGTCGGCAGTGAGCTGCAGCAATGCCAGTTCGGGGATAAACGTGACGCCCTGACCGCTCTCAACCATGCGCATAAAGGTTTCGATGCTGCCGAGGGTGTAGGCGCGCTTGCTCTGCCGGGCGGACTTGAGGTTGCAAAACTTGACGAGCTGGTCGCGGAAGCAGTGTCCCTCGTCCAAGAGCCACAGAGGCTCGTCCACGAGGTCGGACGTCTTGATGCTGCTATGGTCGAAAAGCTGGTCGCCGCGCGAAACGTACGCCATGAACTGCTCGTAATAGAGCGTTTCGGCATCGAAGCCGGCGAGGTCGCCCGTTGCCACGAGTATGGCGGCATCGATTTTATGGCCAGCAAGGGCTTCTTTGAGCTGGACGGTTTTTAGTTCCGTGACACGCAGGTCGAGTTCGGGGTGGGTGGCGCAGAGTTTCGGGAAGAAGCGCGGCAACAGGTAAGGGGCAATAGTGGGAAGGATGCCCAGGCGGAACGTACCGCCCATTTCGCTGCGCTCCTCTGCCACGATGTGCCTGATGCTATCGGCGGCTAAAAGCGTTTCGCGCGCTTTGGCCACGATTTTCTTCCCCAGCTCGGTCGTGCTGACGGCGTGGGCGGTGCGCTCGAAAATCTTTGCGCCCAATTCCGTTTCGAGTTTCTGCACCATGGCACTGAGCGTAGGCTGCGACACGCGGCACTCGTCGGCCGCGCGCCCGAAGTGCTTGCATCTATCCACGGCAAGCACGTATTCAAGTTGCTGTAAAGTCATATATTATCTGTATCAACTTTGGCAAAGTTAGGCATTATCTTATAAGCAAGACAAACGTATTATTGAAAATATCTATCATGGCATATAATTTTTCTGTTGTAAGACAATTAAAGGATAAATATCTTTGCATCGGAAAAGAACAAAAGCAAGTTATTAACCCCTCAAAAAAACAACAGACATGAGAAGCATCACAACATTCGACATCCAGTACGCCCACCGCTTTTACGGCTTTAAGGGCGAAGCGCAGTACCTGCACGGACACACGGGCGTGCTGACGCTTGAAGTGGAAGACAGCGTAGAACCTGGCGTGAACATGGTTTACCCCTGCAACGAAATCCAAAAGGTGGCTTGGAGCGTGCTCAAAAACTTTGACCACGCGCTCGTGCTCCGCCAAGACGACCCGCTGCTGCCCGCAATCCTCGACGTTTACGAGAAGCAAGGCATCAAGAACGGACACCCGCAGAACACGATGAAAGGCGAGGCTTTCAAAACAGAGCTTTGCACGGCTTATCCCGACTGCCGCCTTGTGGTGACTAAGGAAACGATGACGGTGGAAGGCATGATAAAGATGGTTTACGACCTTCTGAAAGACAAACTCAACATCGCCAAGATTACGTTTACGAGCGGCGTGAACGCTGCCACGGCAGAATTCCCCGTAACCAAGAGTATCGATCGCTGCCCGCTCTGCGGCATCGCCCTCAACGAAGACGGCGTTTGCCCGAAATGCGGTTACAAAAAGCACTAATCGCAACGACTTGCAAACTTATGGGATGCTCCAAACGGGCATCCCATATTTATAATAGTGGATTTTCTTACGAGATAAATCAAAAAACAGCCCGCAAAAGTTGAGTTTCTCCCTAATGTTGCATAATTTTGCAGTAAATGCACTTTGCACGTAAACTTCAAACTAAATACTATGTTCAAACAAATCATCAATGGCCGCATTCTCACGCCCCAAGGTTGGCTTGAAGGCGGCTCGGTTATCGTGGAAGACGGCAAAATCGCCGAAGTTAGCAACAATAACTTCGCTATCGAGGGAGCAGAAATCATTGACGCAAAAGGCTGCGACATCGTGCCGGGCGGCATCGAAATGCACGTGCACGGCGGCGGCGGACGCGACTTTATGGAAGGCGAAGAAGAGGCTTTCCGCGTAGCAGTAGATGCGCACATGCAATACGGCACGACGAGCATCTTCCCCACCCTCTCTTCCTCCACAGTGCCTATGATTGAGAAGGCTTGCGAAACCTGCACGAAACTGATGGCAGAGCCTAACAGCCCTATACTCGGTCTGCACCT
>JALFUO010000084.1 GCA_022784065.1 Bacteroidales bacterium
TGTAATACGTGTTACAAAGTTTGTAACAAAAACTTTCTTATAGGATCGGAAAAAATATCAAGGAGAAAGAAAAAAATATCTCCGAGGAAATAAAAAATTCCTCGGAGATATTTTCCAATTGTATATATGAAAAATCTAAAACTTGCGGACAAACGTTTTGCGCAGCCATTTGCAGCGCACGGCAGCAGCGGTGCGGCGCCAGGGGTGAAGCAGGGCGTGGGCAGTGGCATAGAACCAGGGCACAGGCTGTTGCAGCCGCTTCATAACGGGGCGCAACAAAAGGGGCGGCAAAAGGAGAAGCGCGACGGCGAGCAGGAAGGTCGCGATGTCGGGCGAAAGGGCGGCAGAGGTATAAGCGTTGCTGAAAAGGTCGGCGGCAAGGCGCAGGGCAAGGTAAGCCACGGGCACGAGCAGAGCAAAGAGGTGCACCCAGGCGGCTGCTGTCTCGCGGAGTCTATAAAGGCGGGCGCGGCGGCTGGCACGGCGCCCGGTTTCGCAGGCCTTGACGTGCTCCATGGCCAAAGCGCGGCGTTCGGGTGCGGGCAAGGTGAGCGCGCCGCCACGGTCGAGGCAAACGGCGGTGCGCTCCTGCGCGGCGTGCGCCGCAAGGAGGAGGGTTTCCTCGCCAAAGGGAAGCGTGAGGCTGTCGGTAAAGCCATCGTTTGCCAAGAACCAACTTTTTCTCATGCAGACGTTCGCAGGCAACCAGCCGATGGGATTGCCGCGACGGGCGGCTGCGGCGAGGCGCAACTGTTCGGCGAGACATTCATAGGAGGCGCGGCAGAGAGCGGCGCGGGGTTCGTCGTCGTTTTCGCGGACAAGGCAGAGGCCCATAACGGCATCTGTAGCCTCGGTGCAGCGTACGGCCAGCGTGCGCAGCCATCTGCGGGAAACGGGCAATGCATCGGGTTCGGCAATTACCACCCACTCGCTGCGTGCTGCCTTGATGCCGAGTGTCAGCGCGAGTTTGCGCGGCTCGATGCTGCGCGAAGTATCTGGAACGTAAGTATGCCGCACGCGCGGGTCGCTCTGCGCCAGCCGCTTAATCACATCGGCAGTGTCGTCCTCCGAATTTTCGTTGACAAGGATAATTTGAAAGTCGGGATAATCCTGCCGAAGCATTTCGGGAACGCTGATTTCAAGCGCACGCGCCGCGTTGAAGCAGGGCACGATGATGCTGATGCGGGGCAATTCGGCTGCGTCAGCGGTCGGGACAGCCATAACGCGCCGCGCCACCGCCCAATCTGTCCAGCGAAGTAAAAACAGCAGAATGAGAAGTAAAACCAGCGCAGCGGGAAAGAACCATAACGCTTGGCTGCCGAACGGGCAGGCAAACATGCCGGCGAATAAGCAAGAAAGGAGATACATTGTTTATAAAATAGAAAAAGATTGCCTGCGGCGAAACTCGGCGCATACCACTGCCGTGGCGACAGCCACGTTAAGGCTTTCCACGGTTGATGCATCGGCGGGGAAGGGCGGTATGAGCAGGCGGCTGTTGACGCACCGCGCCACCTCGGGCGAGATGCCATTGCCCTCGTTGCCCATCACGATGACGCCGCGAGGCTGCAAATTTTGATTTTGATAAAGGTCTGCACCATCGAGGAAGGTGCCGTAGATATTCACATCGGCATCAGAGAGCCCCGACAGCCATTCCGGCAAATCGCCTCTGCGCAGGCTGACCCGCGTGAGCGCACCCATCGTGGCCTGCACCACCTTGGGCGAAAAGGCATCTACGCACCCCTCGGAAAGGAAAACGCTGCGAATGCCGAACCAGTCCGCTATGCGCAAGATTGTGCCCATATTGCCAGGGTCTTGCACGCCGTCGAGGGCGAGTATCAGGTCTTTTTGCGGGGCGAAGTCGGAAAGCGGGGCATCTGCGGGGCGCTCGAAAAGAGCCCAAACCTGATGGGGCGTTGTGAGCAGCGAGATTTGCCGCAGTTCGTCGGGCGTTGCGGTGAGGCAGGACGCAGAGGCCGGCGCGGGCGGCGCGGCGAGGAAATATTCGGTAGTGGCCACGAGCGTGCGGCACTTGAAGGCGGGCATGAGTTCAGCCACGAGTTTCGGGCCTTCGGCTATGAAGACGCCGGCCTCGTCGCGCTGCTTCTTGCGGGCAAAGGATTTGAGTTTTTTGAGTTCGTTCTTACTGAGCATGATTGCTTAGTTAATGGAAATGCCTTGCGGCTAAATGGCGGGCGTGTTAAATAAGATAGGCTGCGGCTCGGCAATTAGAGCAAGCTCTATTGCACTCGCCTTGCACTATCTTTGCAAAACGCCCCTACTGCAACAGGCATTTTCTTATAAGATACCTTGATTTTTGAAAGCAAAACTACAAAGTAATTTCCAATAAACGCGTACCTTTGCGGTTAAATGCACAGGATATTCCACATAAAGCCATATATTATTTGTCTGAGCAAGTCCGGCCGCGGGCTTTGGGGCTTTGTGTGCGCCTTGCTGATCTCCCTGTTTTTCCTTTCCGCCTGCTCGTCCACGAAGTTTGTGGGCGAGGACGAATACCTGCTTGCCGACGCGAAAGTTAAGACCGAAGACAAAACTGTGAAAACGTCTTCGCTGAAAGGCGTGCTGCGGCAGAAGCCCAACTCGCGTTGGTTTAACCTCTACAAAGCCCCCCTGCACATCTACTCGCTCTCGCGCCGCGACACCACGCGCCACCGCCGCTGGAACCGCATGCTGCGGCGCCTGGGCGAAGCACCCGTGATTTACGACTCCGTGCAGACGGTACTGTCCGTGCGTGCCTTGGAGCAGGCACTGCAAAGCAAGGGTTACTTGCACGCAAGGGCTACGTACAAAACCGAAGTGACGGGCAAGAAGAAAAAGCGCGTCACCTACACGCTGCTGCCCGGCGCGAGGCATTATATTGACTCGCTTTCGTACGAATTTGACAACGACGAAATAGAGCGCATCGTCCGCGCCGACTCGCAAGCGTTCAAACTGCATCGCGGCCTGCCGCTCGACCTCTCTCTGCTCTCGGCGGAACGCGACCGCATCATTTCGCTTTTGGGCGAAAAAGGCCGCTACGGACTGCACAAGGAGTACATCAGCTATCGCGCCGACACGCTCACGGGCAGCACGGGCGCGGTGCTTACCCTGCGCTTCAAGAAACCTGCCGGCACCGACGAACGCGCTTATAAGACGAGGCACTTCTCTAATGTGAACATTTACGAAGGAAATGAGGAGGACGTGGACGAAACCTTGTTCTATCGCGGACTTACCTTCCACCTCGGACAGCGCAAAACAATGAACAAGCGCGTCTATTTCAACCATATCCTCCCCACCCGCGACAGCCTCTACAAAGAGACGCTGATACAAGGCACGTACGCCGCGCTCGGCAGCCTGCCCTGCGTGGCTTCCTCCAATATCAGGATACGTGAGAACGACGAGCCCGACTCTACACTCGAGGCCGACATAACCGTGAAATTCAACAAACCGCACACCCTTGGCATGGAACTGGAAGGCACGAACACGGCGGGCGACTTCGGCGTGGCGGCATCGGTGAACTATGCCAACCGCAACCTCTTTCGCGGCGCGGAGGTGCTTTCTCTGAAACTGCGCGGCGCATACGAGGCCATCACTGGACTGGAAGGCTACGACGGGCGCAATTATATTGAATGGAACACCGAGGCGAGCCTCAAATTCCCCTCGCTGCTCGTGCCCTTCATTTCCTTGCAGCGCGGCAAGCGCATCAAGGCCTCTTCGGAAGTGAGCGTGGTGTATTCCTCGCAAAACCGACCCGAGTTCCACCGCCGTGTGGTTACCGGCTCGTGGGCATATCAGTGGAGCAAAATCACGAAGCCGCGCGTGCGCCATCGCTTCGACCTGATCAACCTCAACTATATCTTCATGCCTTTCATCTCTTCCACATTCCGCAACGATTACCTTCAAGGCGACGACCCGCGCTACGGCATTCTACGTTACAGCTACGAGGATCTCTTTATCATGAAGATGGGTTACGGCTTTACCTACAATTCGCTCCGAAACAACTCAACGGCTGGACTTTATCAGACCAACGGCTACCAGATAAAGGTAAATGTGGAGACGGCGGGCAACCTGCTCTACGGTATCTCAAAACTCACCAATGCCCACCGCAGCGCAACGAAAGATGCTTACACGTTCCTCGGCATAGCCTACTCGCAATACGCACGCTTGGACTTTGATTTCAGCAAAAGCTTCGTCTTCACCGACCGAACCTCTATGGCAATTCACGCCGCCATCGGCATTGCGCAGCCTTACGGCAACTCTACCATCCTGCCCTACGAACGCCGCTACTTCGCCGGCGGCGCAAACAGCGTGCGCGGATGGAGCGTGCGCGGGCTCGGACCGGGCACGTTTAAGGGTAAAGACGGGAAAATCGACTTTATCAACCAGACGGGCAACCTCAAGCTCGACCTGAGCGTGGAATGGCGCGCGCAACTTTTCTGGAAACTGCACGGCGCGTTTTTCATCGACGCCGGCAACATCTGGAACACGCGAAAATATGCCGACCAGCCAGGCGGCGAGTTCCAGCTTAACACATTCTACCGGCAGATTGCCGCAGCCTACGGCGTGGGCCTGCGCCTTAACTTCGACTACTTCGTATTGCGCCTCGACGGCGGCATGAAGGCGGTAAACCCCACCGAGGGCGAAGAGCGCTACCCCTTAATCCACCCGAAGTTCAGCCGCGACTTCACGCTGCACTTCGCCGTGGGGTTGCCGTTCTGATAATGGTAATAAAACTACTCGTTGGTGGAATTTACTTAGATTTTGACAAAAACCATAAAAACCGCTTGCTCCGTTTGAAGCCCAAGGGCACGCCCCCGGGCTTAACGCCGAGCCTGAAAGCCTCTCGGCTTTCGCTCGTCCTTAATCCCAGCGGCTGCGGTCGGTGACCGCCCGCTTCAAACGACGCAAGCAAAAACAGAAAAAAGTGGACGTCTACTTTTTATTGCAAAAGCAAAGAAGAAATGCTTTACTTTTTTCTGTTTTTTGCTTGTCCTGTGTGGGCGGGCGGGAACCGACCGCAGCCTTAGCAGATTAAGTAACAGACAAAAGTCGGCAGACTTTTAGGCTGGGGCTTAATCGGATAAGGCGAGCCGACAGGCCCACACAAGACAAGCGGTTTTGATTGTTTTTGTATATCCCAACCAACTAGCATAAAAGCCATAGATTTCTATAAAAATAATCCTCTACCCTCTCTATAATTCCATGACCCAATTCATCAGTTTCGGCAGTGGCAGCAGCGGGAACGCCTATTACCTGCGGTCGGCCGACCGCGCGCTATTGCTCGACTGTGGACTTGTATATCGCAACCTCGAACCGCTTTTCCCAAAATACGGCCTCTCTAAAAACATTGCCGCCATACTGCTCACCCACGAGCACGCCGACCACGTGCGCGGCGTGGGCAGAACGGCGGAAGCGATGCGCCTGCCCGTCTATGCCACGAAGAAGGTGCACGCGGCAATGCTTGAAAGGAAATACATCACTCGCCCCGTGACCGAGGCCCTGCGCCGCTTTATCGAAGTGGGCGAGACAATCCGCATCGAACCGTTCGCTATCACGCCGATACACGTGCCGCACGACAGCGCGGACAACGTGGGCTACTTTATCGACTGCGGCGACGGCACGCGCCTGCTACTGCTCACCGACGTGGGCGAGTTCCTGCCCGAAATGGAGGCATTCGTGCCGCAAGCCACGCACATCGTCATCGAAAGTAACTACGACCCGGAAATGCTGCGCACGGGCAAATACCCGGCACGCCTGAAACGGCGCATCGCCTCGGGCACAGGACATTCGGCCAACCCCGACACGGCCGCCTTCCTCGTGAAAACACTTACGACCTCCACGAAGCACATCTTCCTCTGCCACCTCAGCGCAGACAACAACCGCCCCGAATTGGCGCAGGCCGCCGTGACTGAAACCCTGCGCCGCGAGCGCCCCGACCTCGCCGAACTGCCGCCCATCACGCCCCTGCCAAGGCTCACGCCCTCGGGGGTTTATGAGTTATAGTAAACGAGTAAACAAGACAAGTTACTCAGGAAAAGTAGGGGCGTTTTGCAAAACGCCCGGTAAACGTCGTGCAAACGAGCGCAGAGCCGAACGAATCCGTTAAGCCAAAAGACCAAAGAGTTTACTCGCTTTGGATTGGTTAGCAATAGCACTTTTAAGAACTTGTTCGGGAACGGGCGTTTTGCAAAACGCCCCTACTCGTCTACTAAATTAAAATTGTCTTCCCATGTCCCGCCTGCCCAACCTTAGAGAAATCGTGCTGCGCGACACGCCATTTGCCCGTCTCATGACGAAGCGCATCTACAACGTGCTGCTCATAGCCACGCGCTACGATGCCTTCACGCTTGAAGACGACGGCCGCGTGGACGAATTGATTTTCAACGAATATACCTCCCTAAGCCTACGCTATCCGCCGCGCTTTACGCGTGTCACGGACGAAGAGGCCGCGCTCGCCGAACTCGAAAACCATAACTACGAATTGGTCATCGTGATGCCCAACATGGCGGGGCGCGACATCTTTGCCGCAGCAGCGTCAATCAAGGAGCGTTACCCTGATTTGCCCATCGTGGTGCTCACGCCTTTTTCGCGAGAAGTGCGGGAACGCATCGCGCAGGCCGACCTCACGGCCATCGACTACGTGTTCGCCTGGCTCGGCAACCCGGAACTCCTGCTGGCCATCATCAAACTCATCGAGGACAAGTGGAACGCCGACGACGACCTCGCCGAAGTGGGCGTGCAGAGCATTCTGCTCGTGGAGGACTCCGTGCGATTTTATTCCTCCGCCCTGCCCCACCTCTATCGCATCGTGCTGGAACAGAGCCGCGAGTTCTCGAAAGAGGCCCTCAACGAGCACCTCAAGACGCTGCGTATGCGCGGCCGCCCCAAAATCATGCTGGCACGCTCTTTCGAAGAGGCTACGCAGGTGCTCGAAAACTACGGCGACAACCTCCTCGGCATCGTTTCCGACATGAGTTTTATGAGAAACGGAGAGAAAGACGCGCTCGCGGGCTATGCCTTGGCCAAAATGGTTAAAGAGCGCGACGCGCACCTGCCCTTCATTCTCGAATCGAGCGAGGCTGGCAACGCCGACTATGCCGAAAGGCTCGGCGTGCCGTTTATCCATAAAAACTCTAAGACTTACCCGCAGGACTTGCGCCAAATCATCATGGACCAATTCGGATTTGGCGACTTCATTATCCGCGACCCGCAGACGGGCAAGGAAATACTGCGCATCACCAACCTTAAAGACCTCCAGCAAAACCTCTACAACATTCCCGACGAGGCTTTGCGCAACCACCTTTCGCACAACCACTTCTCGCGCTTTTTCTATTCGCGCGCCATGTTTCCGCCCGCCGAATTACTGAAAAGGGTGGACGTGAGCGAATATGCCGAAATGGACGAGGCGCGCCGCTTCATATTCGACATCATCGTGGAATACCGCCGCATCAAAAACACCGGCGTAGTGGCGGAATACCGCAAAGACCGCTTCGATGCTTACAGCAATTTCGCCCGCATCGGCAACGGCTCGCTCGGCGGCAAAGGGCGCGGCCTCGCATTCATGGGCACGCTCGTGGCAGGCCACCCGCGCCTCGACGACGACCGCATCTGCGTAAACATCCCCCTCACGGTAGTCATCTGCACCGACATCTTCGATGAGTTTATGGAGCGCAACGGGCTTTACCCCATTGCCCTGAGCGACAGCAGCGACGCAGAGATACTTGCGGCTTTCGAGCGCGGCGTTTTGCCCGAAGCGCTTTTAGACGACCTCCTCGCGCTCTTCGACGTGGTGGACCACCCCATCGCCGTGCGCTCATCGGGCGTGCTGGAAGACGCGCACTATCAGCCTTTCGCTGGAGTATATGCCACTTACATGGTGCCGCGCGTGAGCGACAAGCAAGCCATGCTTGCCATGCTGCGCTCTGCCATAAAGGCCGTTTACGCCTCGGTGTTTTTCAAGGACAGCAAGGCCTATATGACCGCCACGCAAAACCTCATCGACCAAGAAAAGATGGCGATTGTGCTGCAAGAGGTGGTCGGGTCGGAGCACGGGCAATATTTCTACCCCACCCTTTCGGGCGTGGCGCGTTCCATTAACTTTTATCCCGTTGGCGAAGAAAAGCCTGAGGACGGCGTGGCAAAGGTGGCACTGGGTTTAGGCGCGTATATCGTGGACGGCGGCAAGTCGCTACGCTTCTGCCCCGCCTATCCGCACAACATACTGCAACTGAGCGAACTGCGCACAGCACTGCGCGAGGGGCAAAAGGAATTTTTCGCCCTCGACCTTTCCATGCTCGGGCATTCGCCCGAAACGGACACGGAATACAATATCCGTCACTTGCCCATAGCGGCTGCCAACGACTCTGAAACGATGCGCTACGCCTTTTCTACGCTCAACCTCGAAGACCAACGGCTTACGCCGGGCGGCACAGGCGCGGGGCGGCACGTGGTGACGTTCTCGAATATTCTCGAATACGACGCCTTTCCCCTCGCCCGCGTCATCTCCGACCTGCTGCGCATCGGCAGCCGAGGCATGGGCAGGCCTGTGGAACTGGAATACGCCATGGACATAAGAGCAGGCAAGGCCTATTTCTATCTCTTGCAGATACGCCCCATTGTGGACGTTTCAGAGGAAACGGAACTCACGCCCGAAGACCTTTCGCAGCCTGCAATCATCAGCAGCACCTCGGTACTGGGCAATGGTATGGTGGAAGATGTACATTATATATTATATGTACGTTCTGACCGCTTCGACTCGCTGCGCTCCCGCGACATCGCCGCCGAAATAGGCAAGCTTAACGAGCAGTTGTCGGCTCGCGGCGAAAGTTACGTGCTTGTAGGGCCGGGGCGTTGGGGCAGCAGCGACCCCGCGCTGGGCATTCCCGTGAAATGGTCGCACATATCGTGCGCAAAGGTTGTCGTAGAATGCGGGCTCGAGGACTTCCGCGTAGACGCGAGCGAGGGCACGCACTTTTTCCAAAACCTCACGTCGTTTGGCGTGGGCTATTTCACCATTCGCCCCTACCAAGGCGAAGGCACGTTCGACGAAGGCCTCCTCAACACCCTGCCCGCCGAATACGAGTCGCACAGCCTGCGCCTCGTGAAGTTTCCCGCCCCGCTCTTCATCAAGATGGACGGGCGACACAGCCGGGGCATCATCAGCAAGAGCAACTAAAAAAGAAGGCGGAGGGTTTTCCTCTGCCTTCTTTGCTTTGTATCAGTAAAACAACTGTTCTTATTTTTCGTGATATCCGTAGCCGTAACCATAGCCATAGCCGTAAGTGTAGCCGTAACGGTAATGGCCATAGCGCGTGCTGACGTACTGAGAACCGTTGAGCAAGATAGCCATCTTGTTGTATGTATGGCGCAGATAGAGTTTGTCGACTTCTTTGAGCAGACGGCGGTCCATAAGTCCCACACGTACTACAAAGAGCGAAACATCGGCATATTTCTTTACGATATTCGTATCTGCCACAATGTCGATAGGCGGACAGTCAACGAGGATAACGTCATATTCCTTTTTCAGCATCTCAAACAAATTACCCATCACGTCGCTTTGCAGCAGTTCCGTAGGATTGGGCGGAACAACGCCTACAGGCAAAACGTCTACACTGCCATCGAACTGATTGCGCAGGATTACGCTTTGAATATCATCGGTAGCACCGCAAAGGAACGACGTAAGACCTTGTTTGGGATTGTCAACAAGTTTTGAAAGCGAGGTGTGGCGCAAGTCTAAGTCGATAGCCAGGACGCGCTTTCCGCCGAGTGAGAGCGTCTTGGCAAGGTTGCCTGAGATAAAGCTCTTGCCGCTGCCGGCGTTGAAACTGGTAATCATGATGATATTTGCCGTATCCTTTTTCTCAACAAAATAGTCGAGCTTTGTGCGCACCAGTCTGAACGATTCGTTAATAAGGTTACGGCTATTCTCTCGGATATAAATCTTGCGTTCCGCATTGTTCTGACGGTGCTGCCACCAATGCTTCTTACTGCTAAGCAAGGGTATTTCGCCAAGGAAGGGCACGTGCAAAGTTTCAAGGTCTTTACGCCCACGCACCGTGCGGTTGAGGAACTCACTGAGGAAGATAATGCCGCCAGGGATTGCCAAACCGAGAGCAAAAGCGATAAGCAATATCGAAGCGCTGCGCGGTGCGGTGAGCCCGCCGCCATAAGGAGGTTGGATGATGCGCGTGTTCCACGCCGTAAAGGTTTTGGAGAGTTCATTCTCCTCGCGCTTCTGCAAAAGATATATATAAAGGGCTTCTTTCACCTTCTGCTGACGGTCGATGCTAAGCAGCTGCTGTGCCTGACGCGGTGCGGAAGCAATCTTTTGGTTCGTAAGCGCTTCATTGGCTTCAGCATTAGAAATCTGCTTGCGAATTTGCGCAATAAGATTTTCGAGCGAACGCACGATAGCCGTTTGCTGCGTGGCAAGGTCGCGATCCATCTTTTTCACCAAAGCATTGTCTTCGCTGCTGTTGGAGAGCAGGTCGTTGCGCGTTAGCACAGCCTGATTGTAGGAAGCGATAAGCGCTTCGATACCCGTACCGCCGATACCCGTATTTGTAGGCAGCAACTGCCCAGCTCGGTTCTTGTCGGAAAGATAATCCTTAATATATATAGCCATGGAGAGCTGATTGTTCAGTTGAATCAGGTCGTTGGCATTCTTTCCGCTCTGCTGCATATACATGCTCGACGCCTCTTGGAGGTTAGGCATGAGATTGCTGCTCTTGTAGTCTGAAATCTTTTGGTCTACGTCGCCCAATTCCTTGGAAAGCGTATTCAGTCGCTCGGTGATAAACTCTGACGTACTTTCAGCAATAAGGTTTTTGTCGTGCATCCAATGCTCGTTATAAACCTCTACCAATGTTACCAGAAGGTCATCGGCGCGGGCGGGCACTTCATCGTTGATGCTAAGATTAAGAATAGTGGATTCCTTGTCGGCCAGTGCAACGGATAGTCTGCCTGTATAGCGGGCGGCAATGGCATTGGCCGGGTATTTCGTCACCGTTATTTCTTCGCCAATGTAGTCAGTCAAGCCTACGGGCGTTTCGTTGATAATCAACTTACCGACGGGTGTCTGCACAGCTTGCCCGATGCGCGTCTTGATATCTTTGACGTGAATTTCTTCTTCATCATAAATCGTGAAGTCGTGGATTACGAGGCTTTTATCCTCTTCTACTTTCAAATTAAAAGTAAAAGGCAGCGCAGTATCTCGCTTGTCGAGCACCAGAGAGACGGGCGCATTGTTGTAGAGCGGCAAAGAGTGCAAACCTTCCTTTATGGAGATTTGCAGGTCAAGGCCGAGGCGCTTAGTAGCCTCTTGCATCAGCACGGGTGCGCTAATAGTAAGAATTTCGTTGTTGATGTTTGTGTTTGAAGAAATAATGCCGAGATTGGCAATTTCCTGCATAGTGCCAGACGACTTTTGGTCGTCGTCTTTAATAAGCACCGAGGCGTTACGCTGATAAACAGGCGTTGTTGTGAGGATTTTGAACACTGCAATGGTCATTGCAATGATTACCGCCGCAACGAAATAGTACCAACGAGAAAGGAATAGTAGACCATATTCCTCAAGGCTCAAACCTTGTTCCTCTTCTTGCTGACCCAAGTTGTTTCTTTCTGTATCAGGCATCATAATGCTTTGATTTTTTTGAGTTTTAGGAAAAGAACGCGCGCTAAGCGCAATCCAAACTCGATTAAAACATAGAAGAATTATCTAATAAAAAACTTATTGCCCACTTTGACGCAATAAACTCTTTGCAAATATAAACAGAAAAAAGCAAATTACGCAATATCTGCTAAGATAATTGTGCTTCTTTTTTATTATTTGCAGGATTTTGGTTACTTGACTCGTATTTGTGAAAGCCATAGACTGGAAAAAATTAGGGAGACGCGTTGCGCATCTCCCTATATATATAATTGTATGGTTTCAATTCACTTCCTCGAGGTCTTCAAGGTCGTAAACGTCGAGTTCTTCTAAATCGTCGTCCTCTTCTGCAACCTCGATGTCGTCCTGCCAGTCGGCAAAATCGGCGTTAAAGGTGGCGGCCTCGCGGTCGCGGTGAACGATGGAACCGCCCTCGAGCATCGTTTGCAGCTTGTTGCTCTCGCTGTTGAGTTCCGTCCAAAGCAGGTCTTTCAGTTCGGTGAGGCCGTAGCCCGTAACGGAGCTGATGAAGCAGGTGGGCAAATCCTTTGGAAGTTCCTCGCGCAGCATGTCCATCAGTTCCTCATCGAGCAGGTCGGCCTTGGTGATGGCGAGAATGCGGTGCTTGTCGAGAATGGCGGGGTTGAATTTGCGCAACTCGCCTACGAGAATTTCGTATTCCTTTGCTATGTTATCCGTGTCGCCGGGTATCATGAAGAGCAGCAGGGAGTTGCGCTCAATGTGGCGCAGGAAGCGGAGGCCGAGCCCCCGTCCCTCGCCCGCGCCCTCGATGATGCCGGGAATGTCGGCCATGACGAACGACTTGCCGTCGCGGTAGCTCACGATGCCGAGGCTCGGCTCGAGCGTGGTGAAGGGATAGTCGGCAATTTTGGGTCGGGCTGACGAAAGCGCCGACACGAGCGTGGATTTGCCTGCGTTGGGGAAGCCCACGAGGCCTACGTCGGCGAGCAGTTTCAGTTCGAGGATTACCATCAGCTCCTGCATCGGCTCGCCCGGCTGTGCGTAGCGCGGCGTTTGGTTGGTGGCGGTGCGAAACTGCCAGTTGCCCAATCCTCCGCGTCCGCCTTTAAGGAGCATCACCACTTGCCCGTCCTCGCACACGTCGCAGAGGTACTTGCCCGTCTCTGCGTCGTAGGCCACGGTGCCGGGCGGCACGTCGATGTATTTGTCCTCGCCGTCCGAACCGTGCGAGCAGCATTTGCCGCCGTTGCCGCCATTTCCAGCGAAGACGTGCCGCTCGTAACGCAAGTGGAGGAGCGTCCAGAAGTTGTGGTTGCCACGCAGGTACACGTTGCCGCCGCGTCCGCCGTCGCCGCCGTCGGGCCCGCCGTTGGGCTGGTACTTGGCACGGTGGAGGTGGATAGAGCCGCGGCCGCCCTTGCCGGAGCGGCAGAAGATTTTGACGTAGTCTACGAAATTGCTTTCAGCCATCTATGGAGATTGTTTTCAATCACACATTATCGATTACCTCGCACAGCGCGGCATTGATTTCTTCGAGTGCACCGTAGCCCTTGATAGCGTGGAGCTTGCCTTCGGCTGCATACCAGGCGGCAAGGGGTACGGTTTGCGAGTGATACACTTCGAGGCGCTTGCGAATGGTTTCGGCGTTATCGTCAGCGCGGCCGGAAGTCTTGCCGCGGTTGAGCAGGCGCTCGGTGAGCATCTCCTCGGGCACTTCCAGCTGGAGCACAGCGCTTACCTCCGTGCTGCGCTGGGCGAGCATGTTTTTGAGGGCTTCGGCCTGCGGAATGGTGCGGGGGAAACCGTCGAAGATAACGCCTTCGCAGGGGCAAAGGCTGTCGTAAACGCTGGCGAGGATTTCAATCATCAATTCGTCGGGAATGAGTTGCCCTTTGTCGATAAACTGCTGCGCCGTGCGTCCCAACTCCGTGCCCTGCTTGATTTCGGCGCGAAGCACATCGCCGGTAGAGATATGGCGGAAACCGTATTTAGCTACGAGCAAGTCGCTCTGAGTGCCTTTGCCAGAACCGGGGGCACCGAATATTACAAGATTTTTCATGTATATATAATATTGTGTACTAATGTCAATCTTCCACAGTATAGATATGCCGCAGATTGCGCCCCTCGCCGTCGTAGTCGAGCCCGTAGCCCACGATGAAGTCGTTGGGGATTTCGAAGCAGCAATAGGGGATGTCGAGGTCTACCTTAAGGTTGCCGGGCTTAACGAGCAGTGCAGAGATAAGCACACGCTTGGGGTGGTAGTTTTCGAGCAGCAGGAGGAGTTCCTTCATGGTGAGACCCGAGTCGATGATGTCTTCCACGATGACCACCGTGCGGCCTTCTATCGGTTCGTTAAGGCCGATGAGCTGGCGCACCTTTCCCGTGGAGCTTGTGCCTTGGTAAGAGGCCATACGCACGAAGGAAATTTCGCAAGGCACGCTGACTGCGCGCAGCAGGTCGGCTGCAAAAACGAAAGAGCCGTTGAGCACGGCGAGGAAAAGCGGCTGTTCGCCGGCGAGGTCGGCACTGATTTGTGCGCCGAGGGCAGCCACGCGCTCCTTGATTTTTTCTTCGGGAATGCTGACAGCGAAGCTGCGGTCTTTGATTTTGACGGTTTCCATATTATAAGTATATAGTCGGAGGGCACAATTATTATAAATCTTTGCGCTTGCCTACTTTTCTCAACTATCTGCGCAGGCAAATAGCCCAAACAGGCACTATCTTACGGCAAAAGTACAATTATTTTTCGTACTTTTGCGTTCAAAATGCAATAAGTGATGATAAATTCGGATTTTTTTGAACGAAAAATAGGTTTCAACGACATCCGTACGAGGTTGAAAGGGCGTTGTTTCTCAACGCTCGGCACAGAATGGGTAGACACTAACTTTAAGTTTCTCGCCACCTTTGCCGAGGTGCGCCGCGCCCTCGACCTCCACACGGAGTTCGTGCGCCTGTTCCAGGAAGATGCGGCGGATTTCGACGCTGACTTCTTCGACGTGCGTGAGCCGCTGCTGCGCATTCGCCCGGAGCGCACATACATGGAAGAACAAGACCTTTTCTATCTCAAACGCTCGTTGGCAACCATCGAACGCTTTGCCACGCTGTTCCGTAAAACGGCGGATGATAAAGGCGAAGACGAAGCAGCAGCGCCGCTCTATCCCACGCTCGCCTCTGTGGCCGCCGATGTGGCGGTGTTCCCCGATATCGTGAAGCGCATCGACGAGGTGCTCAACAAGTATGGCAAGGTGAAAGATACCGCCTCGCCCGAACTCCTCTCCATTCGCCATCAGATAGAAATCAATACGCGCGGCATCTCCCACGCCCTGCGCGGCATCATCAACGAGGCCCGCACCGAAGGCTACATCAACCGCGACATCAGCCCCACGCTCCGCGATGGGCGCCTCGTGATTCCCGTGGCACCGGCACTGAAAAAGAAGATTAAAGGCATTGTCCACGACGAAAGCGCAACGGGCAAGACCGTCTTCATCGAGCCGACCGCCGTGGTGGAAGCCAACAACAAGATACGCGAACTGAAAGCCGCCGAACGCCGCGAAATCATACGCATACTCCAAGAACTCACCGCCGCCGTGCGCCCCGCGCTCGACGACATTCTCGCGTCCCTGCGCTTCCTCGCGCTCATCGACTTCCAGCGCGCCCTGATGACGTATGCCGAGAGTATGGAAGCCTGTGTGCCGCGCCTTTCGTCCGACCCATGCCTCACGATGCGCGAGGCTTATCACCCTCTGCTCGTGGAAAGCCTCAAGCGTAAGGGCGAAGAGATGACGCCGCTCAACGTGTCGCTGCCGCGCGACAAGCGTCTCATCATTATCTCCGGCCCCAACGCCGGCGGCAAGTCGGTGTGCCTCAAAACCGTGGGACTGCTGCAATACATGCTGCAATGCGGCATGCCCGTACCCGTGAGCGAGGCTTCGACCTTCGGTATCTTCTCGCAGATATTTATAGATATGGGCGACGAGCAAAGCATTGAAAACGACCTATCTACCTATTCCTCGCATCTGCAAAACATGAAGCTGATGCTCCGCGAGACCAACGCCACCACGCTCCTGCTCATCGACGAGATGGGCAGCGGCACGGAGCCGCAAATCGGCGGCATACTCGCTGAGTGCATCCTCGACCGCTTCGTGCAGAGCCGCGCCTTCGGCGTCATCACCACGCACTATCAAAATCTCAAGCAGTACGCCTCGCATACTCCGGGCGTAGTGGCTGGCGCGATGCTCTACGACCGCCAGCAACTGCAGCCTCTCTTCACCCTCGCCCTCGGCACGCCGGGCAGTTCCTTTGCCCTCGAGATTGCCCGCAAAATCGGGCTGCCTGCCGACCTCATCCGTGAGGCTGAAGAGCTCGTTGGGCGCGATTACGTGGTGAGCGAGAAATATATCCAGGACATCATTCGCGACAAGAACTATTGGGAAAACAAGCGCCGCGCCGTGCACGACCAGGAAAAGAACCTCGACCGGCTGCTTGAGCGTTACGACCAGGAAATCACCGACACCCGCACGCGCCGCCAGGCGGTGCTCGCCGAAGCCCGCGAGCAGGCGCAGACGCTCCTCGAAAGTGCCAACGCACGCATCGAAAACACGATTCGCGAAATCCGTGAGGCCGAAGCCGAGCGCGAGCGTACGAAGCAGGTGCGCCGCGACCTTCAAGAGTTTAAGGAAGAAGCGCTCAGCGAAGCCGCTGACCTCGAAGAGCAACGCCTGCAACGCAAGATGCGGCAGATAGAGGAGCGGCGCAAACGCCGCGATGAGCGCCGCGCGGGCAAGACTGGCGCGGCAGGAAACGCCGCCACGGCTGCCGCCGCGCCTCAAAAGGCGGAGAAGCCCGTGGTGCCTGGCTGCTGGGTGCGCCTGAAAGAAATGCCCGACGTGCGTCCTGGCCGAGTGGAGACGGTGAAAGGCCGCAGCGCAAAGGTGCTCTTCGGAAGCATTTACAACCAAATCGACGTTGCCCGCCTCGAAGTGTGCGATGCACCCGCGCCCGAAAAGCCTCTGGCGCAGCAGGCCGTGAGTTACATCAGCCGACAGACGCGTGACGCCATCGACGAAAAGAAACTCAACTTCAAGCCCGACATCGACCTGCGCGGAATGCGCGTGGACGAGGCGCTTTACATCATCACGAACTTTATCGACGATGCCGTGCTCCTCGGCGTTTCCCGCGTGCGCATCTTGCACGGTACGGGCACGGGCGCACTGCGCGAACTCACGCGCAACTATCTACGCACCGTGCCGCAGGTGAAGCACGTGCGCGACGAGCACGTGCAGTTCGGCGGCGCAGGCATCACCGTGGTGGATTTGGAATAACGGTCCTTTTAGAAAAGAAGGAGCACGCGGCACACAATATTATATATACGCGCGCGTGCTCGCTACACGTCAGTAATTGCCTGCCCTAAGGGGCGGGCAAATATTTTTTTTGCATTGGCTGCAACAATCTTCCAGGCACTTAACACACAATTCAACCAAGACGTTGCCAATTATCACGCTGATATTTTTTATTTCCTCGGAGCTAATTTTTCCTTTCTCCTTGATATTTTTTCCTGTATGCGCAGAAAGTTTTTGTTACAAAGTTTGTAACGCTTGTTACAAACTTTGTAATACGCGTTACAAAGTTTGTAATACATATTACAAAGTTTGTAATAAAAAATATCTCCGAGAAAATAAAAACTGTCATATAGGACAATAAAAATTTTCTGCGCAGAAGGGAAAAAATATCTCCGAGAGCGTTAGAATTATCTTAGCAGACAGTGAACAACCTCTCAGCAGAAAGTTCGGAGAAATAAGCAGGAAGCAAGGACAAGCCCGTTTTGCGACGAACGCTCCTCCCCGCAAGCCCGCAATTAAAGCAATAAAAAATCTATTTGCCCCTTTTATTATAAGATAGTGCGCTTTCTTCGGAAAAATTTACGTACTTTTGCAGAAAGCAAACCAAACGAGTTTACCGCAAACTATGGAAACGCTCAAACACGAATGCGGGGTGGCCATGATAAGGCTGCTCAAGCCTCTGAGCTACTACGAAGAAAAATACGGCTCTTGGATGTACGGGCTCAACAAGCTCTATCTCATGATGGAGAAACAGCACAACCGAGGGCAGGAAGGCGCAGGACTGGCCTGCGTGAAAATGGAAGCCGCGCCGGGCGAGGAATTTATGTTTCGCGAACGGGCGTTGGGCGGAGGCGCTATCCAAGAAATCTTTGCGGAAGTTCACGGCAAAATCGGCAGTTTTTCTGAAGAACAACTGCACAACGCCGCTTTTGCCGCTCGCCATATTCCCTTTGCGGGCGAAATATACATGGGCCACTTACGGTATTCCACTACCGGCAAAAGTGGCCTTTCGTATGTCCATCCTTTCCTGCGGCGCAACAACTGGCGCGCCAAGAACCTATGCATCTGCGCCAACTTCAATATGACGAACGTGCCGGAAATCTTCAACGAAATAGCCGTGAAGGGACAGCACCCGCGCATGGTGTCGGACACGTATATCCTCCTCGAACAACTTGGGCACAGACTCGACCGCGAAAGCGAACGCTGCTTCAACGAGGCCATGGAGCAGGGACTGACAAATACGGACATCACGCGCTACATCGAAGACCACATCAACCTTGCCAACGTGCTCAAACTCTCCGCCCCCGTGTGGGACGGCGGCTACGTGCTGTGCGGCGTGACGGGCAGCGGGGAGATGATGTGCATGCGCGACCCCTGGGGCATCAGGCCCGCCTTCTGGTATAAGGACGACGAGATAATGGTAGTGGCATCGGAACGCCCCGTCATTCAGACCTCGCTCGACGTGGAAGCAGAGGACGTGCACGAACTCAAGCCCGGCGAAGCCTTGCTGATGAACAAACGGGGCGGGCTGCGCACGGAGCAGATACTGCCGGCAGAGAACGTGAAGCCCTGCTCCTTCGAACGCGTGTATTTCAGCCGCGGCTCCGACGTGGACATCTACCGTGAGCGCAAGGAACTGGGGCGCTCGCTCGTCGAGCCTATCCTTAAAGCCGTGAACTATGAACTGGACAACACGGTGCTCAGCTATATCCCCAACACCGCCGAGGCGGCCTATTACGGCATGGTGGAGGGATTTAACGACTATCTCAACCAACAGAAAATCGAAGAGATAAAACGCCTCGGCGGCACTGCCTCCCACGCTGACCTCGAGCGCATTCTCTCGCGCCGCGTACGTACGGAGAAAGTGGCGTGGAAGGACATCAAGATGCGCACCTTCATCGCCGAGGGCAACAGCCGCAACGACCTCGCCGCCCACGTGTACGACATCACTTACGGCAGCATCCGGCCGGGCATTGACAACCTTGTGGTAATCGACGATAGCATCGTGCGCGGCACTACGCTGCGCGAGAGCATCATTCGCATTCTCAACCGCCTGCACCCGAAGCGCATCGTGGTGGTGAGCTCCTCGCCGCAGGTGCGCTACCCCGACTACTACGGCATCGACATGGCAATGATGGACGAGTTTATCGCTTTCCGCGCCGCCGTGGCACTGGCTCACGACCGCGGGCTCGCACCGTTGCTCGACGACATCTATCGCCGCTGCAAAGAGCAGGAACATCTGCCTAAGGAGCAGATAGTGAATCACGTGCGCGACCTTTACGAGCAGTTCACGGCCGATGAGATTTCAAACAAGATGGTGGAGATGCTCCGCCCCGACGGCGTGACGACGGAAATCCACCTCGTTTACCAAACGCTCGAAGGCTTGCACAACGCCTGCCCCACGTCGCCCGGCGACTGGTATTTCAGCGGGCACTACCCCACCCCCGGCGGAAATATGCGCATCAACCAGGCCTTTATACATTATTACGAAAACGCGGAACCTACAAAATAAAATACCACCCCTAAATATGAGAAACGTAACCTTAATCCTTGACGACGGCACGCGGTTTCACGGACAATCTTTCGGATATGAAAGCCCCGTGGCAGGCGAAGTCGTGTTCAACACCGCCATGAGCGGCTACCCCGAAAGCCTCACCGACCCGTCGTATGCCGGGCAACTGATGACGCTCACCTATCCCCTCGTGGGCAACTACGGCGTGCCGCCCTTTACCAACGATGCCGACGGTCTTGCCAACTTTATGGAGAGCGACCGCATACACGCCTCGGCCATTATCGTAAGCGATTATAGCACGGAATACAGCCACTGGAACGCCTGCGAAAGCCTCGCCGACTGGCTCAAGCGCGAGCACGTGCCGGGCATCACGGGCATCGACACGCGCGAACTTACCAAACTGCTGCGCGAGCACGGCGTGATGATGGGAAAAATCGTCTTCGATGACGAGCCCGACAATGTGCCTACGGCGGAATACGAAGGGGTGAACTATGTGGAAAAAGTGTCGTGCAAGGAAATCATCACTTACCGCAAGGGCGCAGGCCGCCGCGTGGTGCTTGTGGACTGCGGCGTGAAAAACAATATTATCCGCTGCCTGCTGCGTCGCGGCGTGGAAGTGGTGCGCGTGCCTTGGGACTACAATTTCAACGAATTGGAGTTCGACGGCCTTTTCCTTGCCAACGGTCCCGGCGACCCGAACACGGCGGCCAAGACCGTGGAACACATACGCCAGTTCCTCGCCAACCCGAACGTGCGCCCCTGCATGGGTATCTGCATGGGCAACCAACTGCTCTCGAAAGCCGCCGGTGCCTCTATCTACAAACTCAAATACGGCCACCGCTCGCACAACCAGCCCGTGCAACTCTGCGGCACAAACAAGTGCTACGTCACGAGCCAGAACCACGGCTACGCCGTCGACTCCGCCACCCTGCCCAAGGACTGGACGCCATTATTTATAAATATGAACGACGGCTCCAACGAGGGCATCCGCCACAACAGCAACCCGTGGTTCTCCGCCCAGTTCCACCCCGAGGCTTGCAGCGGACCGCTCGACACGGATTTCCTCTTCGATGACTTTATAAAGATTTTGTAAGTAAAACAGAGTAAACAAGTGAACGAGACATGTTGAAACGACAACATAGACAACAAGAGACAACTCTTAAACTCTGAAAACACATCACTTAATATGACGACAACAAAGACAACAGGGCGTATTTTATACGCCCGCCTCGCATGCTGAAAAGACAACTAAAAGTTGTCGAAAGTTGTCTCTGTTGTCGTCATAATAAAAACAGCAATGCAGATAACAAGTTGTCTAAAGTTGTCCCTGTTGTCGTCAATATAAAACCTCAAATCTCGTCTACTCGTAACCAAACAACCACTATGGAAAAGACCATAAAGAAAGTTTTGCTCCTCGGTTCCGGCGCATTGAAAATCGGCGAAGCCGGCGAATTTGACTACTCCGGCTCGCAAGCCCTCAAAGCGCTGCGCGAAGAAGGCATCGAAACGGTGCTCATCAATCCCAACATCGCCACGGTTCAAACGTCGGAAGGCGTGGCCGACCATATCTACTTCCTTCCCGTCACGCCCTTCTTCGTGGAAGAAGTCATCAAAAAAGAGCAACCGCAAGGCATCATGCTGGCGTTCGGCGGACAAACCGCGCTCAACTGCGGCGTAGAACTTTTCCGAAAAGGCATTCTTGAAAAATACGGCGTGCAGGTGCTCGGAACGCCCGTTCAGGCCATTATCGACACCGAAGACCGCGAGCTCTTTGTAAACAAACTGAGCGAAATCAACGTCAAGACCATACAGAGCGAGGCCTGCGAAAGCATCGAGCAGGCACGCGCCGCAGCCAAGGCACTGGGCTACCCCGTGATCCTGCGCGCCGCCTACGCCCTCGGGGGCCTCGGCTCGGGCTTCTGCGACAATGAAGAGGAACTCAACAAACTGGCTGAAAAGGCATTCTCCTTCTCCCCGCAGGTGCTCGTGGAGAAGAGCCTGAAAGGCTGGAAAGAAATAGAATACGAAGTGGTGCGCGACCGCTTCGACAACTGCATCACGGTGTGCAACATGGAAAATTTCGACCCGCTCGGCATTCACACGGGCGAGAGCATCGTGATAGCCCCGTCGCAGACGCTTACCAACAACGAATACCACAAGCTCCGCGAACTGGCCATACGCATCGTGCGCCACATCGGCATCGTGGGCGAATGTAACGTGCAGTATGCCCTCGACCCCGAGTCGGAAGACTATCGCGTGATTGAGGTGAACGCACGCCTCTCCCGCTCCTCCGCCCTCGCCTCGAAAGCCACTGGCTATCCGCTCGCACTCGTAGCGGCAAAGCTCGGACTGGGCTACGGGCTCTTCGACCTGAAAAACTCCGTGACTAAGACTACCACGGCTTTCTTCGAGCCGGCATTGGACTACGTGGTGTGCAAAATACCGCGCTGGGACCTCGGAAAGTTTCGCGGCGTTGACCGCGAACTGGGTTCGTCGATGAAATCCGTAGGCGAGGTGATGGCCATCGGGCGCACCTTCGAGGAGGTCATACAGAAAGGCCTGCGCATGATAGGACAAGGCATGCACGGCTTCGTAGACAATAAAGAATTGAAGATTGAAAACGTAGACGCCGCCCTGCGCGAGCCGACCGACAAGCGCATCTTCGTCATCGAAAAAGCCCTCCTGCAAGGCTACACCATCGACCAAATCCACGAACTCACGAAGATCGACAAGTGGTTTCTGCAAAAACTC
>JALFUO010000070.1 GCA_022784065.1 Bacteroidales bacterium
GCTGTAAGCCCAATTGCTGCACTCAGCCTAGGGCAACGCCCTGGGGGAACGCCCCGTGTGGCGTTAAGGGCGTAATGGGTTACGCGCTTTCGGCGCGTGGCATTTTTGCGCAGGCGCAAAAATGCCGAATGTATCAATCGCGGGCTACGTTCCCCCAGGGCGCTGCCCTGGGCTATGGGCAACAATTGGGCGTACAGCCCGCCCCAATCATTTAGATGCGCCCTTCGGCATCGAAGGTGACGGTCATAATCAGCGCGGCGCGCTCATAAATTAGCGTAGGGGCTTGCCCCTACTTGTGAGACCTATGGATTCACGACATTTTCTTATAAACCACAAATCCGAGCAGGAGGAAAATCAGGACAATCGCGCCGTAGGCTATGCCTGTGGTGACGGTGATGCTGCGGGGGCGGAACTCAGCCGTAACGACGTGTTTGCCGGCAGGCACTTTGAGGGCGCGGAGCACGTAGTTGACTCTGCCAAACTCTGCTTCCTTGCCGTCGATTGCCACCGTCCAGCCGGGATAATATATTTCGGAGAATACGGCCACGCCGCCCTTTTCGCTTTCCACCTCATAGGTGAGTGCGTTGGGGGCATAGGAGGTGAGGCGCACGCTGCCCGCGCCAAGTGCAGTGCCGTGGAGCGTTTCCTTGAAGCGTTCGTCGGAAATGGCGGCGCGTTTCGTGTCCAATTTGCCCAAAGCCTGGATTTCCTCATCGGCATTCTTCACAAACGAGAGTTTTTCTACAAACCAGCCGTTGCCGTTGGCGTAGGGGTTGAGTATGGGAATGGCGGAATTGCCAGAGCCGAAAATGAAATATTTTGTGTTGAGCATGTTCAGCATCGGGGCGATGGAGTCGCCGTTCACCTGCTGCATGTCGCCCTGCGCCTCATTGATGGCTCCGGCAAAGGCTGCCAGTTCGCGGTTGAGGTGGAAGTCGATGAGGTCTTGGTAGCGGTGGAGTTTGGCAGCGTGGTAGCCGCCGATGCTCTTGTGGTAATACGACGTGGCGTTGCTCGTTTCGTTGAACGGATTGCCTGCGCCGAGGTTTGCCACGCGGTAGTGTCCCTTGTCTTTCAGGATTTCCTCGTCGGCGGGCGTTTTGGCGTAGCCGTCAAGCTGCTGCACGGGGTCGGCGAAACTTTGCTCGTTGAGATATTTCTTGTCTTCCGTCCAAAGGTCGGCGAGGCAGAGCACCATCAGAATGCCCACAGCCGTCCAGCCTTTAAGTACTTTTCGGGAGAAAAGCCACAGCGCAACGACGGCAGCGAGGATAAACAGGGCGGAGCGCAATGCCGAGGCGGAGAGTAGCGCGTGGTGCAGGCGCGTCACGGCGGCCGAATAGTCCTGCACGAAGTCGGCGGGGAAACCGCCCGTGCTCATTTGCGCGAACATAGCGGCATCGTTTTCCGAAAGGCACGACCCTGCCACAGAGGGCCATATCCACAGCACGAGGCACAGCCCGAGGGTGCTGATGAGGGCGGCTGGCAGACCGATTTTCTTTTCGATGGGTGCGTCCTTCCACACCGTGAAGTCGGCGAGGGAGGGATTGCGGAATATCTCCAAGAGGCAGAGCACGGCGAGCGCAGGCATGGCAAACTCCACTACCACCAAGGCGGAAGAAACTGTGCGGAACTTGCTGTACATCGGCAGGTGGTCGATGAAGAAGTCGGTGACGAGCGGGCTGTTGTGCCCCCAGGCAAAGAGCAGGGCGAGCATCGTGGAGAGGAGCAACGCCCATTTTATCGGGCCGCGCACGTAGAACAAACCGAGGATAAAGAGGAAGCACACGATGGCGCCGACGTACACTGGCCCCACGGTCATCGGCTGGTCGCCCCAGTAGAGCATGATGCCCGGCGGGTAGGCCTGGATTTGCTCCTGCTGGAAAATCTGCTGCGTCTGCCCCGCGCTTTCGTAGAGTTCCTGGAAACCTGGCATCGTCTCCACGCCGGGCACGTCGATGATGCTCGTAGAGCCGCCGCCCTTATAGCCCGGCACGAGGAGCGTGAGGGTTTCATCGATGCCGTAGCTCCAAGCGGTGATGTAACTGCGGTCGAGGCCGTCGGTCGCCTTTTCTTTCTGTGCGCCGCGCGGCGTGATGGTGAGTTCGCTTTTGCCGCGCATGGATTCCTTGGCGTACGTGTAGGTGTGGTAGAGGTTAGGCAGATTGGCCGCCACGCCGAGCAATCCTGCCACGAGTGCCACGGCCGCGCCCTTGAAGAAGGCGGGTAACGTGCGGCGCAAGAGGGCATAGATGCCGTAGAAAATTACGAGGAAGCCGATGACGAAGAGGAAATAATAGGTCATCTGCACGTGGTTGCTCAACACTTGGAAGGCGGTGAACAATGCCGTGACGGCTGCGCCGCTCCAATATTTCCCCCTCATGCAGAGCACCACGCCGCCGATGGTGGGTGGTATGAAGGCGAGCGTGAGGGCTTTCCACAAGTGCCCGGCGGAGATGATGATGAGGAAATATGAGGAAAATCCCCACATCAGCGCACCGAGCGCAGCCGTGAGCGGGCTGATGCGCCGCTCTTCAGTGCTCATGGAGCGCAGCATGATGTAGAAGCCGAGGAAGTAGAGGAACACGAAACTAATGGCGGGAAACCAATAGTGCAGCCCGAGGCCGTAAATGTTCTGTACTTTTTCGAGGAAGTCGGACGAACTGTACGACGGCGAGGTCTGGAAGGTGGGCATTCCGCTGAACACGGCGTTGCTCCAGCGCGAGGTTTCGCCGTCGTGTGCGGCGCGGTATTCTCGCTGCTCTTGCCCGAGGCCGATCGACGCCAATGAGTCGTGGCCGCCCAGCACGAGCCCCTCGCTCATCGGTTTGAGGAAATAAACGGTGCTTACCAGCACAAAAAACAAGACCGCGAGCGCGTCGGGCCAAGCCTTTTGAAAAAATTTCTTGAAGTCCATATATATAATATTGTGTATTGTTGTCTCTGCATTATTCCGCCGGCATGCTCTCCTGCCCGTAAGCGTCGATGGCCGTCACGGCGTAGCGGCTGTGGAGCAGCGCGGGGAGGACGGGATAAACGGCGAAGGAGGTGCTGTCGATATGGTGAGCCAAGAGGCGGTTGCCGCGCAGGCTGTCGATGCGGTAGACGTTATAGCGCACGGGGGCGGCGTGCGGCACGGGCTGCCACGAGAGCAGCAAGCGCCTGCCTTGCCGTTCCTTCTTCACTGCGGGCGGCGGGGGCGGCGGGCAATCGGCGGGGGCTTTGATGGCAGGCGTGAGCGCGGGGGCGGCGTAAAAGTCGTTTTTCAGATAGTCGAACAGTCCTTTCACGTTGTTGTCCAAGAATTTGGCTCGGAAGAACGCCGCGCCGCCCAAGCCTAAGGCGCGGCACACCGCAAGTTGGCGCGTGATGTCGGTCAAGGGCCAGTTGCGCTCGCGGCTGTCGAGAAACCAGATGCCCAGGCCCGGCACAACGGCCGCGCCGCCGGGCGTGTGCTCCTGCCAGTCGGCGGCAAAGGGGTAGAAGTGGTTGCCGTCGAAATACATCATCGGGAACAGCCAGTCCATAAGTCCTTCTCCTAGCCACCGCTGCGCTTCCTGCCCCATTGCCATTGCGCTCCACCCCATCGCGCTGTAACGCCGCAGGTCGGCGTGTTTGCCGATGGGGGCGCAACTCATTTTTATCCAAGGGCGCACGGCCTTCACCTTTGCCGTAATCTTGCGCACGCAGCGCGTCACGTTGTCGCGCCGCCACTGCGCCTTCTGCGCCGCCGAAAGGCCTTTGCCGTATTTCTTAAAGGTAGCGTTGTCGTTGAAAGCAATGCTCTTTTCGGGATAACGGATATAGTCGAGGTGAATGCCGTCAACGTCGTACTTCCGCGCCACTTCCGCGCAAATGTCGGCGAGATAGTCGTCCGTTCCCGGCACGCCGGGGTCCATCATCCACTGGTCGCCGCAGCGTTGGCAGAGTGCGGGCCGGCGGCGCGGCAGGGCGCGGTTGCCCAATGCCTTGACGGCATCGGTTTTCCCGATGGGGAAACTCACTATCCAGGCGTGGCACTCCATACCCCGGCGGTGGCATTCCGCTACGGCAAAAGCCAAGGGGTCGTAAAGCGGGGCGCGTGCCGGCACGCCTGTGAACACGCCGTCCCAAGGCTCGATGTCGGAGGCGTACGCCGTGGTGCCGCGCAGGCGCGCCTGGAAGAGCACGGTGTTGATGCCCGCCTCGCGCATACGGTCGAGCAAGCGGCAGAGCGTCTGCTTCTGTTCCTCTGCCGCGGCGGGCGTGGCGGCGGGGCGGCGTGGCCAGTCTAAGCCCGAAAAGGTGGTGAGCCACACGGCGCGTATCTCGCGCTGCGCAGGCACAGCCGTTTCGCCGCCGCCAAAGGCAAGGGCGGAGCAAACGGCCGAAAGGCAGAGGCAGGCGAGCAGCAGGCGGCGGAGCATCTTCTTGAAAGGGATTTTTAATATTAAGACTCGAAAGGTTTTTGAAAAAACTGTTTATTTCAGTTTTTTGAGGAGGGGCTGCAAAGTGCCTTGCGGCACGCCGAGTGCGGCGGCTTTGCCGATGTCGGCGCGTGCGGCGGCGTGCTCGTCCATGGCAATCAGCACCTCGGCGCGTGCGGCGTAGAGGTCGCCGCGCTCGGCATCGAGTTTGATGGCCGTGTCGTAGTCGGCGCGTGCAAGGGCGTGCTTCCCATCGGCGGCGAGCATCTCGGCCCGCAGGGCATAGGCATCGGCATTCTTGGGGTGCTGCGCCACGAAATCGTTGAGTCGCGCCAAGGCTTCCTGCTTGCGCCCTTCGTCGCGGAGCGTCATCAGGAGCAGCAGAGCCGCGTTCTCATTGTCGGGCGTGAGTTTCAGCACCGTTTCGAGGTCGGCGCGTGCTGCCGGTGCGTTGCGCAGCTGCATCTGCGCCGCCGCCCGCATGAAGAACACCTGTGCCCGGCGTTCGTTGGCCAGCGTGCGTTGCAGCAGCACGTTGCAATCGTCTATCGCCATCGTGGCGTTGCCGCTGCTCAAAGCGGCATTGGCGCGGTCGGCACGCACCTCGGGGTTGTCGGGCTGTTCTTTGAGCACCTGCGTGAGCAGTTTCACCGCCTCGTCGTAGCGTCCCTGCGCCAAGGCGATGCGGCCGAGGTTGTGGCGAATGATATAGTTGCCCGGCGCGTCGGGGCGCGTGGAGATAGCGGCGCGGAATTGCTTGCGGGCCTCTTCGAGCGAGTCGGTATGGAGCGCATTGAAGGCGCGCACAAGGTGGTCGGCATATTCTATCGAGTCGTTGCGCTCGCGGCGAGCCACGTCGCTCTCGCGCTTGTAGTCGTCGATGGTCTTGCCGCGCACCTTGCCCTTGTTGTCAAGGTCGATGATGGTCTGCGCCGAGAGCGTTGCCCCGAACAGGCAGAGCAGGACGCAGAGCAAGGAGCGGCATACAATATTATTATATGGTTTTAGTAAACAAGTTGACAAGTAAACAAGTAAACGAGACAGATTACATGGTACAGAGGAAGAGCAAGACAAACTTGTCTCGTCTACTCGTAACTCGTTTACTCGTTTACTAAAAAACTTTTCAGCCATAAAGTCATAATTTATAGATTGGCCACGCGCATGATGTCTGCAAACACGCCGGCAGCCGTGACGGCAGCGCCTGCGCCGTAGCCTTGTATGAGGAGCGGGTACTCGTGGTAACGCTCGGTGGTGAGCAAGAGAATGTTGTTAGAGCCTTCGAGGTCGTAGAAAGGATGTCCCTGCCCGTATTCGCGCAGTCCCACAGAGCCTTTGCCCTCTGCCCATTCCGCCACGAAACGCCAGCGTTTCTTCTCCGCCGCGAGGCGTTGCCGCTCCGCCTCGAAGCGGGCGTCGAGCTGCGGCAGGCGTTGCCAGAAATCCTCCAAACTGCCCTCGAAGAAGTCTTTGGGGAGAAATAGCTCCTGCGCCACCTCGCCGGCTTCCACGCGATAGCCGCTTTCGCGGGCGAGGATAACGAGTTTGCGCACTACGTCGCGTCCCGAAAGGTCGATGCGCGGATCGGGCTCGCTGTATCCCTGCTCCTGTGCTATGCGCACTGCCTGGCTGAGCTTTACGTCGGCGGAGAGCGTGTTGAACACGAAGTTGAGCGTGCCGCTCAGCACCGCGCTGATGCGCTCGATGCGGTCGCCCGAGGCGCGGAGGTCGTTGATGGTATTGATGATGGGCAGGCCTGCGCCCACGTTGGTCTCGAAGAGATATTTCACGCCGCGCTCGCGGGCGGTTTGCTTGAGCGTGTCATAATAGGCGTAGGCCGAGGAGGCGGCAATCTTGTTGGCAGCCACTACGGACACGTTGCCCGCGAGCAGTTCCCCATAGCAGGCGGCGGCTTCCTCGCTCGCCGTGCAGTCCACAAAGACGGAGTTGAAGATATTCATCTCGCGTATTTCCTTCATCATCTGCTCCACGCCGCCCTTCACGGTGCTCCGTTTCAGTTGGTCGAGGCACGTGGCGGGGTCGATGCCTTCACGCGAGAAGAGGCCGTGCGAACGGCCGCACACGCCCACGAGATTAAGCTTGAGCCTGCGCTCGCGCATCAGGGCCTCGCGGCGGTCGGCAATCTGCTGCAGGAGCGAGCCGCCCACGGTGCCCGTGCCGCAGAGGAAGAGGTTGAGTTCTTGGTGCTCGCTCAGGAAAAAGCTGTCGTGCAGCACGTTGAGCGTTTTTCTCAGCTGCGTGCGCTCCACCACGAACGAGAGGTTCATTTCCAGTGCGCCGAGCGCCACGGCGGAGATGCTGATACCGTTGCGGCCGAGCACGCTGAACAGTTTTCCGGCAATGCCCGGCGTTTGCTTCATCCTTTCTCCCACGGCTGCCACGCACGCCATGCCCGTGAGCAGCTGCGCCGCGTTCATCGCGCCGTCGGCAATCTCGCGGGCAAACTCGCTGTCGAGCAGTTGGCAGGCGCGGGGCGCGTCGGCAGGCGTCATACAGATAGAGGTGCTCGTCTCAGAGGCCGTCTGCGCCACCATAAACACGCTGATGCCGCCGTCGGCCAGCGTGGTGAAGATGCGGCGGTTCACGCCAATCACGCCCACCATCGCCGAGCCGCTCACCGTCACCATGCTCATGTCGTTCACCGAGGAGATGCCGCGAATGGGGCGGTCGGACTGCGCTGCGTCTTTCGAGATGACCGTGCCGTCGGCTTCGGGGTTGAAGGTGTTTTTTACGATAATGGGGATATTCTTCCGGCACACGGGATAAATCGTGGGCGGATATACCACCTTTGCGCCGAAGTTGCACAGCTCCATGGCTTCGCCATAGCTGAGGCGGGCGATGGTGTAGGCGGTGGGGATGACGCGCGGGTCGGCCGTCATGAAGCCGTCCACATCGGTCCATATTTCCAGCCTTGCGGCATCGAGCGCGGCGGCGATGATGGCGGCGGTGTAGTCGGAGCCGCCGCGCCCGAGGTTCGTGGTGATGCCCTCCTGCGCGTCTTCGGCGATGAAGCCGCCCGTCACGGCTATGCCCTCAAACCCAGAGAAGGCCTCGCACACGAGGCGGTTCGTCTGGTCGAAGTCCACGATGTGCTTTCCTGCCTGTCGGCGCGTCTTGATAAAGGCGCGGGCGTCGAAGTGCTGCGCCCCGTCGATGAGCGCCGCCACGATGAGCGACGAGAGGCGTTCGCCGTATGCCACTACGGCATCGGCCGTCTTCGGCGTGAGTTCGCGGATGAGATACATGCCGTGGAGGATGCTCTGCAACTCTGCAAGCAACTGCTCCGTCTGTTCCAAGAGCCGTGGCCTGCGCGGGGCGGGAATGATTTGGGCGATGTAGTCGCGATGGCGCGCGCAGATATCTTCAAAGCCCGCCTTCGTGGCTTCGGCGTTGCCCGATGCCGCCGTTTGGGCAAGGTCAATCAGGGCGTCTGTCACGCCGCGCAGGGCCGACACCACCGCAATGGCGGGCCGCTCGCCTCCTTCCACAATCTTCTTTATGTTGAGAATGCCCTCGGTCGCGCCGACCGACGAACCTCCGAATTTGAGAATGCGCATAATGGAATATAGTAGCTATAAAAATCTATATTGTCTAATCTCAGGTCTCACGAGTAGGGGCGTTTTGCAAAACGCCCGGTTAATGGTTGCCTGCATTGGTTGAGCCATTCGGCGCA
>JALFUO010000015.1 GCA_022784065.1 Bacteroidales bacterium
TTAATTTACCATGGCGGACGGTTAATCCTTTCTTTAATACGACAAAA
Source organism: Bacteroidales bacterium (assembly GCA_022784065.1). Classification (GTDB taxonomy): domain Bacteria; phylum Bacteroidota; class Bacteroidia; order Bacteroidales; family Bacteroidaceae; genus Alloprevotella. The sequence continues at coordinate 48 of JALFUO010000015.1, forward strand.
GTAAGGATTTAACCTCGGCTTCTCCAAATTTTATTATCGTGTTTGCTCTGAAAGCTCGCTACGCTCGCTTTCGTCTGCAAACTTAGTGTTACCAAAAAGCTACGCTTTTGTAGTGCCTTCCAGGCACTTAGCAGAAAATCTAAACTCTATTATTTCTCTTTCTATACAGCGATACAACACAAACCAAATTATAATTCACCAAATCTTTTATCGTATGGGTAAGAAAATCTACTCTTTCTTCTGCCTCTTCTGTGCCCTCTTCGGAGGCTGCCTCACGGCTTCGGCACAGGCTTTCGAGGCTGCGCCGATTTCTTCGCTCGAGGAAATCACGTCGGGCGAGAACACTTACTACGCCCTCATGGCCGTGGATAAGAAGAACGCCGCCGGCGCGTGGAACTCGCGCAACGAAACGTTCCTCTTCGTCAACTCCGCAAACGCTTCCAAGCACTACGTGCAGTTTGGCACGGCAATGACTAAGGACGACATCGTGGGCAAGCTCGATAGCAATCCGGAATATTTCTTCAAGCTCGAAGCCTCTGGCGACGGCTACAAGTTCCAGAGCCTCAAGACCGGCGGCTATTTCTACCAGACAGAGGTGAGCGGAAAGACGTTCACGCAGACTATGTCGTCCTCCACGGAAGAACCGGGCGTTTACACGTTCGAAGCCTACGCGGAAGACTACAACGGCTCTAAGACGTTCAGCATCAAGGACGGCGCCAACTATCTCGGCCAATATTCCAGCGGAGCCAACGTGAATAACGATTATACCGAGGCCGGCAAGTTCACTTTTGTCATCTACAAAGTTGCCGCTGCTGCTACGGCCATCAATGCGTCTTTCTATTATTACAATGCCGACGGCACGCAGCGTCTCAACGGCGATGCTTTCATCGGAACTGTCGGCGAAACGGCCAAGACGGTGGGTGCGCTTTCAAAGGCTCTGCCCGCTTACGTTTCTGCCACTTTCTACGCCGACGAGGCATTCACAGCGGAAGTCGCTCCCGAAACCGAGGTGACGGCTTCCACGACCTATTATGTCAAGACCGCTTACAACGCAAACTTCATCTATCCCGCCGACGACGCCACCTACTTCGCTTTGAAAACGGGCGACAACTATCTCGGCACGACCTTCGGCCTTTCGCCCTCGTTTGAAAACCGCAAGGCCATTGCCCTTACGCTTACCGGTGACTGGTACAACGGCTATTCGCTCGTGGCCTACGATGGCCGCAAGCTTTATTACGACGGTTCGCAGAATATCTATTGGAGCGAAACGGACTATCGCTGGACCATCGACAACGAGTGCAAAATCAAGGACGCTTCGGGTGAGAAATATCTCGCCGTTTACAGCACCAACTGCCTGCTCAGCGCTTCCTTCCCCGCCGAACTCGCCACCTCTACGGCAGCAGCCGCCATTCTCGCCGGTCTCGACGAAACGCAGCAATACGTCGGCGCATACGCCAAAGACCAGGAAGGCGTTACCTTCGACGACATCGTAAAAGGTAAAAAGACATCAGGCTTCATCGAAGGCACATATTATTTTATTGAGAATGCCGCCAACACCGCCACGACGCTTTCTGCCGCCGGCGCAGTGCTGGGCAGCGACGAGGCCCTTGCCGCACCCCTCTCACTTTCCGATAATCCCGGCTTCTCTGAACTTTGGGTATATACCGAAGGCAAACTCAAGAACCTCAACACGGGTCTTTACCTCGCCGCTTCTGCCGATCTGCAGGCTGAAGGCGCATCTTGGACGCTGGCAGCCAACGAACTCGGCGGCGACTATGCTTACAGCATCACCGCCGGCGAAACGCCCCTCGCCCTCGATGCCGAAGGCAACGTGACGACCGCCGCTCCCGCCGACGACTTTGCCGGCTGGAAGTTCCACAAGGCCAGCCGCATCACGCTGCCCCTCATCTACGGCGAAAGCGGCACGTATGCCGCCATCAGTTCGCCCGTAGCCCTTTCCACGGCAGACACGAATACCAAGATTTATGCCGGTTCCGCACTGACAGGCAATGTGCTTTACCTCACAGAAAGCACGCTCCAGCCCGGTGCAGGCTACATCGTGCTCAACAGCGCGTATGCCGCCGAGGTGGCCTTCGATATCGTTCCTGCTGCGGGCGAGGCCTCTTCTCTGCTTTCGGGCACGAACGTTGCGCTCGAAGTTGCCGCCGGCAAGGCAGCCGACTACCGCGCCTTCACCTTCACGGGGCTCACGCCGATTTTTGCTGCGCCCGAAACGGCCATCGCTGCCAACACGGCTTATCTCAAAGCCAACGGCACGGAACTGCCCGAGACCATCAGCATCAGCACGGGCACGCAGACGGGCATCAAACTTGCTGCATCTGCTTCCGATGTTTCTGTCTCCGCTCCCGTTTACGACCTGAGCGGCCGCCTCACGAACGGCAGCCTCGGCCGCGGCATCTATATTCAGAACAACCGCAAGTTCTTTGTAAAATAGGCTTACGGAATATCTTTTTCAAAAAATAAGAAGCACCTGCGTATTGGGAAATTCCCAGCACGCAGGTGCTTTTTTATATGATGGCGTATGCTCTTGGCGGTCTATTCGCCGGGCTGTGCAGTCCCGATGTCCTTGCTGCTGCGCAATGCCTGCCAATACACGGCGCAGGCGGTGCAGAAATAAATGGCGGTTTGAAGCCAAAGCATAGCGGTCTCGGCAGTGAGGTCGGAGAGGCGTGCGCCGGCGTTGTTCATCGCTACAAACCCGTGGATGCCGTAAGTGGAGGGGAAAATGCAGGCGAGGGTGCGCCAGAAGGCGGGCAGCGCACTCTGCGGCCACGACACGCCGGAGATGAAGAGCAGCAGCACGGAGGTGAAGACGATGAGCATGATGCTCGTTTCGCGGTGGCGTATCAGTCCCGAAAGGGTGATGGCAAAGAAGATTGCGGCCAATAGGAAGGGCACGATAAAGAGTGCCAGCTCGTGCGGCACGAAGAGATGGTTGAGGCTAAACAGGCGGGGCACGATGACCAGCACGTAGATAGCCAGCGGCAAGTAGATGAGCAGATACATCGCGGCTTTGCCCAGTACGAAGGGTATGGGGTTGGTGGTTTGCAGCCCCGCAGGCACGAGCAGATGCCCCGGGTTGCGTTCGCGGCGCGTGCCCGCCGCCATGCCGATTCCGAGCAGCAGCGTTTGCTGCAACACGAGGATAAGCACGGCGGGAATGAGGAAAGAGGCAAAGCCGTTCTGCGGGTTGAAGAGGCTGATGTCTTTGTAGGCAATGGGGTGGTCCATTACCCGCGCCTGTTCCTGCGTGGCACCGGGCGTGCGCTCCACTTTCAGTTCCGCGTTCATTTTCAGCGAGGCGTTCAACGCCGATGTATAGACGGCTTTGTAGTAGAGCATGCTGCTCATGTCGGAAAATACGCTTACGGTGGTCTGCTTGCCGGCGGCGAGGTCAGCGGCGAAGGTGCGCGGAACGTTGATGATGCCGTATGCCTCGCGCCGCTGCATGGCGGCCTTTGCTTCTTCCATGTCGGCGGCGTAGGCCACGATATGCGCATCGGGCGTGGCATCGATATTTCTCAGTAATTCGCGGCTCTGCGCCGAGCGGTCATTGTCTATTGCCACAACGGGCACTTCGCGCACCGCCTCGTTCGTGTAGATGAAGCAATAGAGCAGGGGGTAGGCGAGGGGCACGATGAAGAAGAAAATCATCACGCCTTGGTCGCGCAGGGCGGTGCGCCCTTCTGCGAGAAAGTTGCCGAGGGCGCAGCGCGAGAAGTCTGCGAATATATTTTTCAAACGATTGTGCATTCTATAATATTATTAGTAGGCGAGTTTACAAGGAAATTTTCGTGCAAGCGAGAGCAGAGCCGAACTTGTTCGGGCTATGCCGAGTGCAGCCGAAAATCTCAAAGAAAACGAGTAGACGAGACAAGTTTCTCATATAAAATATAAATTAGCAAGACATCTCTGTCTTGTTTACTTGTTCACTCGTTTACTTGTTTACTAAAATATTTTATTAAGGCACGTACTCCATTGTGGTCGTCACCCTGTAAATGCGTCGCGAGAGCAGCACGGGTAGCAGGGCGAAGGCGAGCAACGCGATCAGGAAGGGCCACGCGGCGAGCAGCGGCCAGCCGTTGAGGGCGGAGTTTACGTAGATGAGGAAGTAGTGGCGCAGCGGGAAGAGGAGCGATAGGCCTTGCAGCACAGGGTGCATGGCCATTACGGGGAACGAGATGCCGGCGATGCTGAACGAGATGACGCCCCAAAGCGAGGCGAACGACAGGGCAAGGCGCAACGTGGGCGCGGCGGCGTACATGGCAACGCCTAAACCCTGCGCGGCAAAGATGAAAAGCCACACCGCGCCGAGCATCGTAGGTATGCCGCATAGGCAGGGGAAACGTAAATATCCGTAGACAATCAGTACGTATATTGCTCCGAGTATGAGGAAGATAACCGTTTGCGGCAAGAGTTTCCCTAATAGTGCGATAAAGGGCTTGCCGCCTGCTGCGTTGTACCACGCCCGCGCAGTGTCCTCCTTTGTTTCCGTGCCTATGGCGTAGATGGTGAGCATGAAGATGAATATCATCAGCAGCCCGGGCAGAATGCCGTTGCTCAGGTAGAGATTATAGTTGAGCCACGGGTTGCCGAGCGCGTGCATGTCAATCAGCACGGGTTGCAGGAATGCCATGGCTTGCCCCTCTGTCGCTCCTTTCGCATAGAGCACGCTGCGTGCCGCCGCGCCCGATGCAAGTTCCGACATCGTGCGCATGTCGCGATAGAGCAGAGAGGCCGGCACCAGGAAAGAGTTGTTTGTATAAAATGAAACGGTGGGTGCTTCTTGCCGCTGCGCTTTGTGCGTCGTGCCGCGCGGTATATAATAGAAGCCGTAAATCTCGCCGCGCTGCATGGCTTGGCGCGCCTCGGTGACGTTGGGGTAGTGCGCCGTGATGTCCGTTTGCTGGAAGGCATCGAGGTTGCGGTCGAGGGAGCGCGTGGTGGCGGTAGCGTCTTCGTCCACCAGCCCGAGCGGCAGGTCGGTGGGCAGGCCGTTTGCCATCAGCGTGAGGAAGAACACGTAGCAAAACAGCGGCGCACCTATCGCGGCAAACCAGAAAATGGGCTGCCGCCACAGGCGTTTTATTTCGCGGATAATTACGTTTCGGAGCATAATGTTATCGTCCAATTTTTATAGCCCACGAATCTCACGAATTTACACGAATCTTTGCTTTGTGATTTTTAATGGCGACCTGTTCGGTCGCACGAATTTTCACGAATGCACTCATATTATTAGTGTGATTAGTGCGACCGTACAGGTCGCCATTATTTTCATTGAAATGCTTCGTGTAGATTCGTGAGATTCGTGGGCATAAAAAAACTTCGTGGTCGAAATAAATTATGTGGCTTTAATTTGCGCTGCATATCACGCTCATGCCTGGGCGCAGGCCTTCCACCGGGCTTTCGGGGGCGGCTTTCACCTCAAAGGTCTTCATGTCGAATTGCCCCGTGGTTTTCGTGGCTTTCCAGGCGGCATACGTGCCGAGGTCTTTCATGTAGAACACTTTGAGCGTCACCTCCTTGTTGCCGAGCGCGGGAATGGTGGCCTTGAACGTCTTGTTCATGCCGAAGCCGGCGAGGCGGTCTTCGCGCACGTTGAAACTTACCCACATGTCGCTCATAATGGCGATGTTCATAATGGGTGCGCCCGTGCCCACGAGTTCGCCCACGCTGGGGAATACGTCTGTCACCTCGCCGTCGGCAGAGGCGATGAGCCACGTCTCGTTGATGTAAGAGTTTACCTCGTCCACCGCGCCCTTGGCTCTTGCCACTACGGCGCGTGCGGCGGCCTTGTCCTCTTGCTCCGCACCGTTTACCGCCATGTCATATTGCGCTTTGGCGGCGCGTTCCGTGGCGAGGGCTGCATCGCGCTGCGCCGTCACTTCATCAAACTTTTGCGCGGTCATCACGCCCTGTTCGTAGAGGCGTTTCACGCGGTCGTAAGATTTCTGTGCAATGGCTGTGGCGGCCTTCGCCTTTTGCCACATCTCGTATGCCGCCTGCTTCTGTTCGGCGCGTGCGCCCTTGTCGGCCTTCTGCTGTTGCGCCTCGGCTGCCTGCCGCGCGGCGGAGGCCTGTTCGAGTTTCGCAGCCACGTCGGGGGCTTCGAGGCGAGCCAGCGTGTCGCCTCGGCGCACGAAGTCGCCTTCTTTCACGCGCAGTTCGAGAATGCGTCCCGGCACCTTGCTTGATACGCGGTATTCCGTCACGTCGGCCTGTCCCTGAATCAGGTCGGCCTGCGGACGGTAAGCCAAGTAGCCGCCCACGGCGGCGAGCACCAACAAACCTGCCACTACGAGCAGGCCGGGCAAAATCTTTGTCAATGAATTTTCTTTGGACATATTTTCTTCTTTTTTGATGTTGTCGTTTGAGGATGCCGGATTTTCCGGAAAGTCTGGGCCTTCCGGATATTCCGGGTATAGGCCCGGCTTATTTCAATTCGCCGATGGCTTTCTGGTATTCGGCGCGTGAGATCATGATGTCGATCTGCGCGTCAATCTTATCGCTGTGCGCTTGCAGCCAGGCGGTTTGCGCGGCGAGCAAGTCGCTCGTGGGGATAACGCCCTCCTTAAATCCGAGGCGGGCGGTGCGGAGGTTCTCCTCGGCATTGTCGAGGTTGCGGAGCGAGAGTGAGAGTTTCTTGTTAGCCTCGTTCACGCGGAAGGCCTGCTGCGTCACTTGCAGTCGGATCTTCTCTTCCGCGTCCTCGCGGCGCAGCGTCGCCATACGTGCCTCGGCGCGTGCGGCGCGAACTTTATATTTCCCCTCGCCCCAGTTCCATACGGGGATATTCAGCGTTACGCCCACGCTCCACGTGCCGCGGAACTTGCGCTCAAAGCCGTTTTTCAGCGCGGGGTTCGTCACGGCATAGCCGCCCATGAGTGCGAGGTGGGGCAGAAATTCCGAGCGTTCCACCTTGATTTTCTCTTTATAAATATTGTCTGCCAGCGACAGTTGCGCCAGTTCCGGGCGATTGGCTATTGCGCCGTCGGGATTGGCGGCGATGTCATCGGTAGGGCAGGGCAGATTTTCCCATTGCTCGCCGTCGAGCACCAGTTCCGTTTCGAGCGGCAGGCCGCACAGTTCGCAGAGCACCATGCGCGAGAGCGTCAGGCCGTCGCTCACCTTCGTCAGAGTCATTTCAGCCTCGTTCAGTTTCACGCTCACCGACAATTCGTTGGCCTTTGTGGCCACGCCTTCGGCAATCATCTTCACGAGGTCGCTGTCGAGGCGGGCGAGCATGTCGCGGTAACTCTCGGCGAGCCGCATCTTGTTTTTCAGCGAAACGATTTGCCAGTACGCCTTGTCCACGTTCAGCAGCAACTCCTGCTCTTCTGCGTCGAGCTTCTTGCCGGCCAGTTGTTCGGAGAGTCGCGTGATGCGGTCGTAAGCCCTGATTTTGCCGCCCATATAGAGCGGTTGCTTGAGAATAACTGCGCCCACGGTGAGGTTGCGCGTGTCGGTGTGGAGCGCGTCCACGAGTCCCTGTCCGAGACTGTTGCCGAAGGCTCCAGCCTGCCCGAGGTACGCCCCCATGTTCTGCGCCAGCGGCGCGAGTTCGGGATGCTGCGCGAGGATTTGCCCGGCCATTTGCTGCATCTGCCCGCTCATGGACGTTCCGAGCGAGGAGAGTTTAGCCTTCTGGTCGTCGCTGAGGAGCGAGAGTTCGTCGCCCGTGCGCATGTATGCGGCCGTAATGTCAATTTTAGGCAGATAGTTTGTGAATGCCGCCTTGCGCTCGTTGTGCGCCTTGTCGATGTTGGCGCGTGCTGCTGCGAGCGAGCGGTTGTTGCGCAGCGCCATCGAGCGGCAACTGTCCAGAGAGAGCGGCTCGCCGGCGAGTGCGGCGAGGCATTGGCAGCAAAATAGGAATGCAATGCAGATTTTTTTCATTTTCCGTAGGATAATCATTTCGATATTCGGGGCAAAGTTACGCCTTTCCTGTGAAACTGCCTTTTTCTTATAGGAAATTACGAGTTTTAGTATAGATTTTTCGCTATTTTTCAGAGTTTGTAAAAATCGGATAGGAAAAATAGTGGAATTGAAACGCCTTATGTCTTACTGCCGCCGCGCGTCTGTTCATTTGCCCTGAAAGTCTGCCAACTATCTGTGCAGGCCGTTGGTCTTTGCTCCTTGACTCTTTTTCCTCTCTGCTAAGACAATTGTTGCCGTCATATAAGACAATTTTCACGATTTGCGCAGAAATTTTTATTACAAAGTTTCTAATATGCGTTACAAACTTTGTAACGGCCGTTACAAACTTTCTAACAAGCGTTACAAAGTTTGTAATAAAAACTGTCTGCGCAGGGAATGAAAATTGTCTGCGCAGGGAATAAAAAATGTCTGCGCAGAAAGGAAAAACGCTCTCGGCAGGGCGTGAAAATTGTCTGCTAAGAGCGTGCGGACGACCATAGGGGATAGTGGGAAGCAATAGGGAGGAAATAATTATTAACCGATATTGACATAAAAATGGCAACCACCCGTCGTCGCGACGAATGGTTGCCTCACAGAACTTATATAGAGATGAAAAAACTATTTTTTCCTTATTCCTGATGCAAAGTTAAGGGCGATGATTTTTTCTTGCAAATATTTTCGTGGGAAATACGCTGGAAATCGACAGAAGGGCGTTTTTTACCGATGAATCAACTTGATGCCCTGTTCTTCCAAGGCTATTTTGCGTGCTTTGTAGAGTGTGCCGAGGGCTTGCTTGAAGGTTTTTTTGCTCACGCCGAAGCGTTCGGCTATTTCCTCGGCAGGCGTTTTATCGGTGAAGGGCAGGGTGCCGCCGGCCTCGCGCAGGGCTTGGAGCAGGGTGGGGGCGAAGTCGCGGAACTTGCCTTTGCCGATTTTCTGCAGGGAGAGGTCGAGGCGGCCGTCGGGGCGCACGTTCACCACGGTTGCTTTCAGGAGGTCGCCGCTGTGGGGTTCGGTGAAGATTTGATTGTCGTAGATCATGCCTGCAAAGCGGTTGTCCACGATGACCTTGAAGCCGAGGGGCGTTTTCTGCCAGATGAGCGCGTCGACCTCCATGCCGCGGTGGTAGAGGCCGGGGCTGGCGTGGCGGATAAAGCGGTCGATTTTGGCTGTGCCCACGATGCGCCGCGACTCCTCGTCCACATAAACGTATACGAGGTATTTGCGCCCTTGTTCCATCTTCATTTTCTGCTCGCGGAAGGGCACGAAGAGGTCTTTCATCAGTCCCCATGAGAGGAATGCGCCGTATTCGTTCACCCATGCCACTTCGAGAAAGGCGAAGTCGCCCACCTGGCAGAATGGTTGTTCGGTGGTGCCGACGAGGAGTTCTTTCTGGTCGAGATAGACAAACACGTCCACGGCATCGCCTGGGTGCATCTCGGGGCGCACATAGTTTTTGGGCATCAGTATCTCCCCGATTTCGCCGCCGTCGAGGTAGGCTCCGTGGTCGGTAAAGCGCGTGATGGTCAGTCGGTTGTATTTTCCTAAGCGTATCATTGGTAGATGGGGTATCTGAATTGGTATTAGTTTTTTCTTGACAAAAACCATAAAAACCGCAACCAGTAGGGGGGGTTTTTAAAAAGACC
>JALFUO010000046.1 GCA_022784065.1 Bacteroidales bacterium
TTGTCATCTTTTGTTTTCTTTTCGGTCTAAATCGTAAGTCTCATCGGTCACGTAGCCCGCTACGCTCCCTCTTCAACTTACAATTTATCCTCGAAAATAAATCCAAAATCTGCCAAAGCGAATTAATAGAACCCACCTTAAGTGTTAAGTGCCTTGCGAGGCTTATGGGATTTCTTCAAAATCAATGTATTCGCCTTCGTCTTTCCTGAAAATCTTGCCGCTGCGGCGTTGGCGCGAATTGCCTTTGGAGTGCGCGGTGCTTGCACCTTGGCCTTGCGCATTGCCCGACTGGCGGCTACTTCGGCCGCTTTCCCTGCGGGGCGTGAAGCCGAGGAATGAATAGATGGTGCGCACAAGGGTGTGCGCAATGCTGAAAAGGAAAATGAAAAAGCCAAAAATCAGGGCGAAGAGGCAGCCAAGTCCGGTTTGCATAAAGTCTGAATGAATAATGTCCTAACCAATAAAATGCAAAGGGCGTGCCAATTATTGCTTCCCTGCTTTTGCAACGGCGTTATTGACCAAAGAACATACGATGTAGAGCACGATTACGGCAGAAAAACCGGCGAGGCCGAGGACGCACAGCAGAGCGACAGAGGCGAGAGCGAAGGTGTAGCGCAGAGCATTGCCGTGCCAGCCGAAGTGCTTGAATTTGAGGGCGAACATCGGTATCTCTGCCACAAGCAGCCAGCAAGAAATCAGCGCGCCGCCGAGGAGGCTCCAAAACAGCAGGGCGTTGGGCGCGTCGGTGGGCAAGGTCTGCGCCAGTGCGCCCCAGAAGAGGGCGTTGGCAGGCGTGGGCAGTCCGATGAATCCCGTTTGCTGCCGCTCGTCGAGGTTGAACTTGGCAAGGCGCAGGGCGGAGAAAGCCGCGATGAGGAAGGCGGCGTAGGGCAGATAGGGTAGGAGAGCCTGGCCGACGCACGCCAAGGGGCAGCCTGCGGAGCAAGCGGTGCCGGCGGGCAGGAGTTTCCCTAAAATGCTGAATACAATGGTGGCGGGCGCAAAGCCAAAGGTGATGTCGTCGGCCAACGAGTCGAGTTCCTTGCCGATGGGTGAGGACACGCCGAGCAGACGCGCCGCGAAGCCGTCGAAAAAGTCGAAGGCCGCGCCGATTACGATAAACAATAAAGCAGTGGAATAGTCCCCGCAGAAAGCGAGACCCGTGGCAATGCAGCCGCTGATGAGGTTGCAACACGTAAGCGTGTTGGGAATATGCTTTTTCATCGATAAAAACTGCTTCTAAGCGTTGGCGGCTTCGGGGTTGAGGCGTGCCAGGACGGTCTGGTTGCCCACGGTTGCCTGTCCCATTTCCACAAGCACCTCGGAATTGAGCGGCAGGTACACGTCCACGCGCGAACCGAACTTGATGAAACCCATGTGCTCGTCGATGTAGCAGGCATCGTCGGGGCGGGCATAGGTGACGATGCGCCGTGCCACTGCTCCAGCCACTTGGCGCACGAGGATTTCCTGCCCGGCAGGCGTTTCGATGACCACCGTGGAACGCTCGTTCTCGGTGCTTGCCTTAGGCAGCCATGCCTTGTGGAAGTTGCCCTTGTGGTGGACAACTTTCTTCACGAAACCATCCACGGGAAACCAGTTGGCATGGACGTTCGTGATAGACATGAAGATGGAAATCATGAGGCGGCGGTCGTGGAAATACTCGTTTTCATCGACTTCCTCAATCACCACGATCTTGCCGTCGGCAGAAGCCACCACCACGTTCTCCGTGTCGCCGGGGAAGAGGCGGATGGGGCAGCGGAAGAAATTGACGGCGATGGCAAAGAGGCTGACCGTGATAGCCGCATAAATATAAAAAGGCCAAAGGTTGCTGTCCTTCAACAGGAAATAGAGCGCTCCGTTGGTGACCAACAGGGCTATGAGGCTGTTCCACAGAATGGTGTTGCCCTCTCTGTGGAGGCGGATTTTCTTTAATCTTTTGAGTCTTGCCATGCCTATATAGTTGCGCTTCGCCGAAGCGGCTTGTATTAAAATGGATATATTTTCCGCAAAGTTAGTGTTTTTTTGCTATTGTGCAAAACTTTATCCTATAAGGAAAGCGGCATTTATTGCATTTGGGTGCTAAGAAAGGTGACAAAGTGGAGATAAATCGCTATTTTTGTGGCGATGCAAGGTCTAACGAGTAGGGGCGGTTTGGAAAACGCCCGCCCAAATCGCCCCCCCGCAAAAATAAATGTG
>JALFUO010000053.1 GCA_022784065.1 Bacteroidales bacterium
TTGCCGATTGTCTAAACGAGAGTTTAGGCTTCAAAAGCTGACATTCCTTTCGGATATGCCATAGTAGGAAAGAGGTTGTCTGAACTCGTTTCAGCCAACGCCTTTCCTACATGAAAACTCACTTTTACGGAAGAACAGTAATGAACAGGTCAAGAAATCACGTTGAAAACAAAGAAAAACGAGCAATTCCTTGGCGTACCCGAATAAAAAGTGTACCTTTGCAAATAGAGTTGTGAGGCGAAGTAAATCACAGAATATCAGTGCACTTGCACTTTCGCTAAATCGTTACCATAAATCCGCAACTCCTCCATTCTATTCTGATATTCAATCAGATACACGTTTTTTGATTATCCTATGCAAAGATAGTGCAAGGTGAGTGCAATTTTCGTGCAAGCGAGCGCAGAGCCGAACTTGTTCGGGCTATGCCGAGCGCAGCCGAAAATCTCAAAGCAAATTTTCGTGCAAGCGAGTGCAATAGAGCTTGCTCATATTGCCGAGCGTAGCCGAAAATGTCAAGAAATAAAGCTTGCTTTAATTGCCGAGCCGCAGCCTATCTTATGCAAAGGTAAAGAAAATAAAGCAATGTGCCGTGTTTTCACGCTACCGGCTATGTTTTTTGTGGGGCGCATCAGGCAGTCATTTCCGCTCTGGGCGCAAAGGTAACTCCGGGATTTGACACGAAACTAAAAATGGTGGATTATTTATTATCAACTATTTTTGGTTGATTTTGAAGAATCAATCGTTTTTGGTTGATTATTGGAATAATCGTTGTACCTTTGTAGGCGATTGTAACTGGCAAAGAATATGGATAAGATAAAAGGGGTTATAACAGGAGATATTATAGAGTCTTCTGCCATACAGATAAAATATCGGGACTTCTTGCTGAAGTCCATCCGGGAGATAGCCGATGAACTGTCTGTAATTGAACCGCTAAGGATAGAAATGTTCAGGGGCGACAGTTTCCAGGCGGTTATCGACAGTCCGGAAAATGCGATGAAGATTGCGGTCCTATTGCGTGCCGGGTTGAAGGGGCATACGCCAAAGGAGTGTAAAAAGCCGTGGGATGCCCGTCTTTCCATAGGGGTGGGAACAATATCGTACCATGCGGACAATACCGTGCTTTCAGACGGGGAAGCATTCCAATACTCGGGAAGGGAACTTGACGAAATGGGCAAGCGACGTCTTGTAGTTAAAACGAGATGGGCGGATGTGAATGAAGAGTTGCTGGTCAGTGGGGCATTTGCAGATGAGGTTGTTTCTTCATGGAGTGTTCCGCAATCGCAGGCTGCTTATCAGGCATTGTTATATAATATTTCCCAAAAAGAGATTGCGAAAAAATTCCAAAAGTCTGCACAGAACATAAGCAAGCTGTTGGGTGCGGCAAAAGTGAACCTTGTCCAGATGTATATCGACAGATACCATAAATTGATTTCAAACTTGATAAAATAAAAACGATGGTTATATTGCTGAGGCTTTTATTTGCTCATATCCTTTCCGACTTCTTCTTTCAGAGCGACAAAATATGTGAGGGAAAACAGGGCCAGACAAATAGGAAGCACGTTTACCAACTGCTACATAGCTTCATCCATGCTTCTATGGCATATCTATTTGTCGGGGACTGGAGCAACTGGATTATCCCGTCGGTTATTTTCATATCCCACTTACTGATGGATTACGTAAAGGTCGAGTACATGAAGAAGAATGCCGCTTCGTTCCTCATAGACCAGTTTGTCCATATAATCGTCATCGTTGTCTTATGGTTATCACTATCTGACCATGGCGAGAATTTCTGCCAAGAGCTTTTCAGTACAGAATGGAACAGCCTGAACATCTGGGCGGTTGTCATTGCTTACTTACTGGTGCTAAAACCTACGTCCGTATTTTTGAACCTCTTCATAAAAAGATGGTCACCTTCGGGAACAGCTGGGAAAAGCCTACCGAATGCCGGAAAATGGATCGGGTATTTTGAACGTATCCTTATATTGACCTTAATTTTGACTGGTAATGCCGAAGGCATAGGATTCTTATTGGCGGCAAAATCTATTTTCCGTTTTGGGGAATTAAACAAGGCACAAGAAATTAAAACTACGGAATACGTGCTGATAGGTACATTCGCAAGTTTTACAATAGCGATTCTTATAGGCTTTGGAGTAGTACAGATTATAAATTAGGATAAATCAATCGGGCAAGAACTTTATAAGGATAGAGTTTTTGCCCGATTGTTTTTTTTGCAGCCTATCTTGTGCAAAGGTAAAGAAAATAAAGCAATGCTCGTCCGCTTTCGCACTATCATATAGGATAATTGCAAATGTTTTTCGTAACTTTGCGCCATTAAACTATATATTTTTTACCCCAATGAATATCTTAGAACTCAGCGAGCAGGAAATACTCCGCCGCAACTCCCTCGAAGAACTCAGGAATATGGGCATCAACCCCTACCCTGCCGACGAATATCCCGTTAATGCCTACGCCGAAGAAATCAAGGCCTCGTTCAACGACGACGCCGAACCGCGCGAGGTGTGCATCGCCGGGCGACTGATGGGCCGCCGCGTGATGGGTAAGGCAAGCTTTGCTGAACTGCTCGACTCCACAGGGCGCATCCAGGTGTACATCACCCGCGACGACATCTGCCCCGAGGAGGACAAGACATTATATAATAATGTATTCAAAAAACTGCTCGACCTCGGTGACTTCGTTGGCGTGAAAGGTTTCGTGTTCCGCACGCAAACGGGCGAGATTTCCGTACACGCACGCTCCATCACCCTCCTGGCCAAGAGCCTCAAGCCGCTCCCCGTGGTGAAGGAAAAGGACGGCGTAACGTACGACGCCTTCGACGACCCCGAACTGCGCTACCGCCAGCGCTACGTGGACCTCATCGTGAACCCCGACGTGAAGCAGACGTTCCTCAAGCGCGCCACGGTGGTCAAGACGCTCCGCGCCGCGCTCGACGAAGCGGGCTATACGGAGGTGGAAACGCCTATCCTGCAACCCATACCCGGCGGCGCCAGCGCACGCCCCTTCATCACGCACCACAACTCGCTCGACGTGGATCTGTATCTGCGCATCGCAACGGAACTTTACCTGAAACGCCTCATCGTGGGCGGTTTCGAGGGCGTGTACGAAATCGGAAAGAACTTCCGCAACGAGGGCATGGACCGCAACCACAACCCCGAGTTCACCTGCATGGAACTCTACGTGCAGTATAAGGACTACAACTGGATGATGAGTTTTACCGAGCAACTGCTCGAGCGCATCTGCATCGCCGTGAACGGCAAGCCCGAGACGGAAATCGACGGCAAGGTGATCAGCTTCAAAGCGCCCTTCCGCCGCCTGCCTATCCTCGAAGCCATCAAGGAAAAGACGGGCTACGACCTCAACGGAAAGACAGAGGAGGAAATTCGCGCGGTGTGCAAGGCGCTCAATATGGAAATCGACGACACCATGGGCAAGGGCAAACTCATCGACGAAATCTTCGGCGAGTTCTGCGAAGGCACGTACATTCAGCCTACCTTTATCACGGACTACCCCATCGAGATGTCGCCGCTCACAAAGAAGCACCGCTCCAACCCCGCCCTCACCGAGCGTTTCGAACTGATGGTGAACGGAAAGGAACTGGCCAACGCCTACTCCGAACTGAACGACCCGATTGACCAGGAGGAACGCTTCCAAGACCAGCTTCGCCTCTCTGAAAAGGGTGACGACGAAGCCATGTTCATCGACCAAGACTTCCTCCGCGCCCTGCAATATGGCATGCCGCCCACATCGGGCATCGGCATCGGCATCGACCGCCTCGTGATGCTTATGACGGGACAGACGCAAATACAGGAAGTGCTCTTCTTCCCGCAGATGCGCCCTGAAAAGAAAGCGCCGCGCGACAACGCAGCCGCTTACACGGCCGTGGGCATCAGCGAGGAACTCGTGCCCGTGCTGCAAAAGGTGGGCTACTACCTCGTTTCCGACCTCAAAGACGTGAACCCGCAGCGCATACAGCAGCAAATCGGCGAAGTGATCAAGAAATACAAACTCGACATCGCCAAACCCTCCGTGCAGGACATCGAGGGCTGGAATGTGTAAAATATCAACAACGCCTTAGTTGAATCTCAGACCTCACGAGTAGGGGCGTTTTGCAAAACGCCCGGAAATCATGCAAATGAATGCCTAATTGATTTGTGCCATGCGGCGCACCCGGGGGGGTTTTGGAAAAACGCCCCTACTCGTTTCAACCAACACGTAAATTATCATTTTCGTGAACAACGGGAAAATTGCCATAATGGGCGGCGGCAGTTGGGCTACGGCCATTGCCAAAATCGTGCTCGAAAAGGCCGACCATATCTATTGGTATATGCGCAAGCAGGAAACTATTGACAATTTCCGACGCTTGGAGCATAACCCCTCATACCTTACGAGCGTACACTTCGACGTGTCGCGCATCACATTCTCGGCAGACATCAACGAGGTGGTGCGCACCTGCGACACGCTGATTTTCGTGACCCCATCGCCCTACCTCAAAAACCATTTGAAGAAACTCAAAGTGAGGCTCACGGATAAGTTTGTCGTCACCGCCATCAAGGGCATCGTGCCCGACGAGAACCTCGTGTGCTCGGAGTTTTTCAGGCAAATCTACAACGTGCCCGACGAAAACCTCGCCGTGCTCGGCGGCCCGAGCCACGCAGAAGAAGTGGCACTCGGACGACTCACGTATCTCACCGTGGGCTGCACCGACACCGATAAGGCCGCACGCTTTGCCGAACTCATCGCCTCAAGCTACGTCAAGACGAAGACCAACTCCGACGTGATTGGCATAGAATACGCCTCCGTGCTCAAAAACGTGTACGCCATTGCCGCCGGCATCTGCAACGGCCTGAAATACGGCGACAACTTCCAGAGCGTGCTTATGGCCAACGCCGTGCAGGAGATGAACCGCTTCCTCTGCGCCGTCTATCCCATACCGCGCAACGTGTACGACTCCGTATATCTCGGCGACCTGCTCGTGACGGGCTACTCCAACTTCTCGCGCAACCGCGTGTTCGGCACGATGATTGGCAAGGGCTATTCCGTGAAGTCGGCGCAAATCGAAATGGAGATGATTGCCGAGGGCTATTACGGCACGAAGTGCATGAAGGACATCAACCGCCTCTACCACGTGAACATGCCTATCCTCGACGCCGTATACAATATTCTCTACGAACGCATCTCGCCCGCAATCGAAATCAAATTGCTCACAGATTCTTTCAGATAAAACGGCACAACGCTTACGGGCCGTATGGCGGCATCGCTTTTAAGGCACTGCGCCATACGCCCTTTTTGTATCTCTTTCTCGCCGATGCTTTTCAATTCCTTTGAATTTTGCCTCTTTCTGCCCGTGACGTTCGCGCTCTACTGGCTGCTCCGGCGCTGGCGGCAATGGCAAAACGCCTTTCTGCTGGCAGCCAGCTACGCCTTCTACGCGATGTGGGACGTGCGCTTCCTCTGGCTCATTGCCGGCGTGTCGCTCACGGCGTGGCTGAGCGGCATGGGCATCGCCCGCTTCGGGAAAGGCAGCCGCAGGGCAAAGGGCATCGTGGCGGCGCAGGCGGCGGTGAGCCTCGGCCTGTTGTTTGCCTTCAAATATTTCAACTTTTTCGTAGATTCATTCATCAGCCTTTCCGCGTGGCTGGGCTTTTCAGCCTATCGCCCGCTCTGGCAGGCGGCGTTGCCCGTGGGCATCAGTTTCAACACGTTCCAAGCCTTGGCATACGTGATCGACGTGTATCGCGGCGAGGTAAAGGCGTGCCGCAACGCCCTCACGTTTTTCACCTTCATCGCTTTCTTCCCGCAGCTGGTGGCAGGCCCTATCGAGCGCGCTGCACGGCTGCTGCCCTACTTCGACCGCCCGCGCCGCTTCGACTACGCCTCGGCCACCGACGGCCTACGCCTGATGCTCTGGGGCATGGTGAAGAAAACCGTGGTGGCAGACAACTGCGCCGCCATCGTCAATGCCATCTACGCTAACCCGCAGGCCGACGGCACCGACCTCTGGGTGGCAACCATCTTCTTCGCCATTCAGATTTACGGCGACTTCTCGGGCTACTCCGATATCGCCGTGGGCTGCGGCAGGCTCTTCGGCATTCCCCTGATGCAAAACTTCCGCCTGCCCTACTTCTCGCGCAGCATCGCCGAGTTTTGGCGGCGATGGCACATATCGCTGATGTCGTGGTTTCGCGACTACATCTATATCCCCCTCGGCGGCTCGCGCCACGGGCGGCTGCGCACCATGGGCAACACGTTCATCGTGTTCCTGCTGAGCGGCCTGTGGCACGGGGCGAACTTCACCTTCGTGCTTTGGGGCGCATATCATGCCTGCCTCTTCCTGCCGCGCATTTTCCTCAAAAAGCGCACGCCGCGCAGCAGCGACACCGTGGCCGCCGACAGGCTGCTGCCCACGCTCAAAGAGGCGTGGCAGATGGGGCGCACCTTTGTGCTGGTGTGCCTCGGCTGGGTGCTATTTCGCTCGGAGGGCGTAAGTTCCGCCTGCCTGCGCCTGCAACGCATGTTCACCGACCTGCACTGGCACGTGCCCTACTGCGGCCGCCTGCCGCTCTTGCTACCCGCCTGCCTCTTGCTCGCAGAATGGTTCACGCGGCGCAGGGAACACCCGCTCGACTTGCCCGCACGCGGACCTTGGCGCAGCCGCGCCGTGCGCTACGCCATTTACTACGCCCTCATCCTTTGCGTGCTGCAATGGGGCGGCACGCCGGTGGAATTTATCTATTTCCAATTCTAAACATCGATGATGAAGAAATTTCTGCTCCGCACCTTCCTTTTCCTCCTGCCCCTCGCCCTGCTGCTCATGGGCGGCGAGGCGGTGTTGCGGCTGCACCCCAATGCAGCCAAGGCGAAGGACAAGGCCATGCGGCTCACGGGCAGCATCATCGACACGCTGATACTGGGCAGTTCGCACGCCTACTACGGGCTCTGCCCCGAACTGCTCGGACGCAACGCCTACAACGCGGCGCAGGTGTCGCAGACGCTGAAATACGACGAGTTTATCCTCAACCGCTATGCCCTGCCGCGCCTGCGGGCGGTGGTGCTCACGGTATCGGATTTCAGTTTCTACGAGGAGTTGGAAGGCACGCCGAGTTGGTATCTCGCCGGCCGCTACCGCATGTATATGGGTTGCGACTACCATTCGCTTGCCAGTGCCTACGCCTGGGAGGCAGCGGCGTTTCCCGTTTTTGCAAAAAAACTGCTCGCCCTCTGCCAGCCGCCCCGAGAGCGGTGGAGCCTGCGCGGGCAAGGACTTGAATACACGCTTGAAAACCGCGCCGCCGACTGGGACAACGGCAGCACTCGGGCAGCCGTGAACCGCTACGAAGACTTCAGCCACGGCGCGGTCAACGAGGCCCGCCTCTGCCGCATGGCCGCCCTGTGCCGAAAGCGCGGCATCAGCCTCGTGCTGGTAGCTACGCCGCTGCGGCCGTCATACCGCGCGGAGCAAAATCCGGCGCAAACGGCCGACATGCTTCGCCGCATCGAACGTGTTGCCGCCCGCTTCCCGCAAACGGTGCGTTTCCTCGACTTCGCCTCCGACCCTGCTTTCACCGCCAACGATTTCTACGATGCCGACCACCTTAACCGAGCCGGTGCAGCCAAGCTATCGCTGAAAGTGAAGGGGGCGATATAGGCAATAATATAATTTTGACAACAAGCCATACACAATATTATATATATGGACTACAAAAGCATATTTTCCAAAGAAGAACTTAAAGAACTCACAGACTGGTTCAAAGAGCGGCTGGACGCCCTCCCCGAATCGCTGCAAGTAGACGACGCCACGTTCGTCAGAGACCTCCGGCAAACTGTGGAGTATTACCTGCGCCTCGTGGAACTCTACCACGACAAGCGCACCTTTTCGGGCCAGCTGTATCTCTTGGAACGCATTCGCAAGAAATTGATAGAACTCGGATTATAAGCAGTGAAGATGAAAAACCACCCTATCCGCGTAACGCTTCTCCTGCTGGCGGTCTTCGCCATTTTGCTGCTGCTGCGCCTAATGCCGCCTTTCGAGTTGGGGACGGTGGAAATCAAAAAGACCGACATTATCGCCGACATCATCAAGACAAACGGCGAGGACGACGGCGGCGAAGCAGCTATGCTCGAAGCCCTGCGCAAGCAAAAGCCGGTATTCCGCGACTCCTGTCCGCCGGGCATGACCTGCATCGAGGACTATGCCGAGGCCGATGGGCGCGGCATGGAGCCGTTTTACCGCGCCTTGGAGCAAATCGACGAACTGAACCGCCCCGTGCGCATCGCCTACTTCGGCGACTCGTTCATCGAGGGCGACATCATCACCGACGAACTGCGCCTCCTGCTGCAAAAGCGGTTTGGCGGCTGCGGCGTGGGTTTTGTGGACATGGCCAGCCAAACGGCGGGCTTCCGCCACAGCGTGCGCGAAGAGGCTGAGGGCTGGGAGAGTTTCAGTATTGTGGACAAAGACCACTGCAACCTTACAAAACTCGGCATTTCGCAACGCTACTTCCTGCCCCAGCCCGGCGCGCGCACCGCAATGAAAGGTGTGAAAAAATTCGGTTGCGACACCTGCCAAACCGCCACGCTCTTCCTACGAGCTGCCGCGCCCTGCGACATTCGCCTCACGCTCAACGCCTCCGACAGTCTCCTGCTCCACGCACGGGGCACGGGACAGGTGGAAGCGCTCACGGCGGAGGGCAAGATTGGCCGCGCCGAGTGGTCGTTTCCCGCCCCTGCGCCGGGTATGGTGTGCTGGGGCGTTGCGCTCGACGGCCGCAGCGGCATCACGCTCGACAACTTCTCGCTGCGCGGCAGCAGCGGCACCACCCTCACCTCCGTGCCCGAGGCCACGCTGCGCGAGATGCACAGCGTACGCCCCTACGACCTCGTAGTGCTGCAATATGGCTTGAACGTGGTGACCAAGAACGCCAAGAAGTATTCCCAATACGTGCGCAACATGAAGCACGTCATCGACTTCATCAAGCAGACCTTTCCCGAGGCGGGCATCCTGATATGCAGCGTGGGCGACCGCGAGGGCAAGGACGACAGCGGCACGCTCTGCACCATGCCGGGCATAAAGGCGATGGTGCTGAGCCAGCAGGCCATGGCCGCCGAGTCGGGCGTGGCGTTCTGGAACCTATACGAAGGCATGGGCGGCGAGGGAAGCATCAAGCGCATGGCTGACGCGAAACCTGCCGAGGCGGGCAAGGACTATACGCACATCAACCATCGCGGCGGCCGCCGCATTGCCGGCATCTTCTATAAATCAATCATGCATGGCTTCGAGCAATACAAAAAGCGCAAGGCTTATGACGAGGAATAGCCTCTGCAAACGATGCTCTGCCCTGTGGTGCGCCTTGATGCTCAGCCTGTGGTGCGCGGCTCAGGACTTTTTGCCCCATCGTCTGAATGCCGACGGCGGCGCGGCCGTGCCGCAGGCCACCGATACCAGCTCTGCACTGCCGCCTCTGCGCTGCCTCACGTTTGAGACGGCAAGCAGCATGCCGGCATCTTTCAGAAACCGCAAGGAGAACACCATTGCAAATGCCGCCGCACTGCGCCCCGCGCTCGACATCGTGCTGCGTGGCGAACGGCCGCTGCACGTGCTGCATCTCGGCGACTCGCATGTGGCGGGCAAGGCCTTTCCCAATGCCGTGGAGCAAACGCTGCGCACGGCGTTCCGCAAGGCAGAGGTGATGCCCGATGACGGCACCGCCGGCCTCGCCTTCACCGCCATTGGCAGCAACGGCGCCACCAGCGAACGCTTCCTCTCCGATAGTTACCGCGAGCGCATCGCCGCCACGAATGCAGACCTCGTCATCGTGTCGCTCGGCACGAACGAGGCGCACGGCATGGGCTACCTCGAAAGCGTGCACGAGCAGCAACTCTCCGTGTTCCTCGACATGCTGCGCAGCGTGTTGCCCGAGGCAACGTTCCTCTTCACTACGCCACCGGGCGACTACCTGAAACAGGTGTACGTGAACTATCGCAGCACGGGCCGCGGCGGCAAACGCCGTCGCGTAGTGCGCAGCGCCTTCCGCCCCAACCCGATGAACGGTCGCTGCGCCGCCTGCATCACGGCCTTTGCCCGCGACCACGACCTTGCCTCCTGGGACTTGTACAACATCTGCGGCGGCGAGGCTGCTGTGCGCAACTGGATTGCCACCGGACTGATGCGCCCCGACCGAGTACACTACGAACCGCAAGGCTATGCCATTCAAGGCAAACTCCTCGCAGAAGCCCTGATCCAAGCAGTAGGGGCGTTTTGTGCAAAAGATAGTGCAAGGCGAGCGCAATAAAACTTGTTTTAATTGCCGAGCCGCAGCCTATCTTATTCAAAGATAGTGCAAGGCGAGCGCAATAAGTTTACTTAAATTGCCGAGCCGAAGCCTATCTTATTAAATCGCCCCTATCCTTATAAAACCCATTAACCACAAATGCCCAACATAGATTTCGATGCGCTTCTGCGCCTGCTTTCGTTCACGCCCGGCGAGCCGATGCTGTTCAACAGCGGCCTGTTTCTGGTGCTCTTCCTGCTGTTCAGCGCAGGCTACGCCCTGCTTTCCGCGCAGCGTGCCAAAGCGGTGCGCCTGCTCTACGTCACAGCGTTTTCCTATTATTTCTATTATAAGAATGCTGGCGCGTGGTGCTGCCTCTTGGCGGTCATCACCTTGGTAAACTACTTTTGCGCCCTGCGCCTCGACCACACGGAGCGTCCAGCTGCCCGCAAGGCATGGCTATGGCTCGCCGTGGGCTTCATGCTCGGGCAACTGGCGGTGTTCAAATACACCGGCTTCGCCATCGGCACATGGTGCGACCTCATCGGCACGCCGCGCCCCGAAACGCCTGCGCTGCCCGTGCTCGTGGGCATCTCTTTCTTCACGTTCCAGTCCATGAACTATATAATAGATGTGTACCGCCGGCAAATGCCCGCCACGCGCTCGCTCACGGACTTCGCCTTCTTCGTTTCCTTCTTCCCCACCCTCCTTGCCGGTCCCATACTCCGCGCCCGCACCTTCCTGCCGCAGTTGCAAAAGCCGCTCTGCGTCACGCAGCAAATGCTCGGCACGGGCACGTGGTTCATCATCATCGGCCTGTTTAAGAAATGCGTCATCTCAGACTATATCAGCGTGAACTTCGTGTCGCGCATCTTCGATAACCCCGCGCTTTACAGCGGACTGGAAAACCTGCTCGGCATCTACGGCTACGCCCTGCAACTCTACTGCGACTTCTCGGGTTACTCTGACATGGCCATCGGCATCGCCCTATGGATGGGCTTTGAAATCCCCGCCAACTTCCGCGCGCCTTACAAGAGCGACAGCATCACCGACTTCTGGCGACGCTGGCACATCTCGCTCTCCTCCTGGCTGCGCGACTATCTCTACATCTCGCTCGGCGGCAACCGCAAGGGGCGGCTGCGCATGTACTTCAACCTGTTCCTCACGATGCTGCTCGGCGGCCTGTGGCACGGCGCTTCGTGGAATTTCGTCATCTGGGGCAGCGTGCACGGTTTTGCCTTGGGCGTGCACAAGCGTTTCCGCGAACTGCTCGGCCACGACCGCCATTATCAGTCCAGGGGCATCAGACGCTTCTTCGCCGTGCTCCTCACCTTCCACCTCGTATGCTTCTGCTGGCTCTTCTTCGCCGGCACATCCTTCGAGGCTTCCGTGCAGATGATTACGCAAATCTGCTCCAACTTCAATCCGCAGCTACTGCCGCAGTTCCTCGAAGGCTATCCCCTCGTGTCGGTACTGATGGTGGGCGGCTTCGTCCTCCACTTCCTGCCCACGGCATGGAACGGCAAGGCGGAAAGCCTCGCCGGGCGCGCGCCCCTGCTTGCACAGGCAGTGCTCCTTGCGCTGATGATATTCCTCGTTGTGCAAGTAAAAGGCTCGGAGGTGCAACCCTTCATTTACTTCAAATTCTAAGATATATGCCGCTTACTGCGCACAAAATGCGCGAAAGCCTTTGCAAACTCGGAAAAAAAACGCAATTTTGGAGCGTTATATCTTATAAAATACCCTTTATCTCAAAGAAAATGGAAAGCAAATACGATGCAATGAACGGGAAAAGTGAAAACGAAATACTGTTTTCCAGAACAATCAAAGCAGGCAAGCGCGTCTACTATACCGACATAAAATGCGACCGCCGAGGCGAGCTTTACCTTGCCGTCACAGAGAGCAAACGCATTAAGGACGGCACAGAGGACAGCCGCCCCGTATTTGAGAAGCACAAGATTTTCGTGTACCGCGAAGACCTCGAAAAGTTCATGGACGCCATCAACGCCGCCGCGCAGTTTGCCCGCGAGAATGCGCCTTACGAGGACGAAGAGGAATGGGGCACAGCCGACCATTACGATTACAAGGCCCACCCCGCTGCCCCCTATTACCGCAGCAGCGAAGAACCCGAAGCCGAAAAAACCGCCGACTTCAAATTAGACATTGACTTTTAGCAGAAGGGGCGCAACGCGCCCTTTTTGCATTATGCCTGGTTCTACTGGCTTATTATCCAATTCCCCCTTATGCCACACCCGCAAGGCAATCCCCTGCCGCCGCAAATCGCAATCGTTATGAGCGACACGCTCGCGGCCCTCGGGCTTTCGCAAATCATCGGGCGCATGATGCCCCGCGCCCGTCTGGGCGTGTATGCCGCGCCTGGCGACTTGCCCAAGGAAAAGGCCGACAGCTTTTTCCATTTCTTCATTTCCCCCGAGGCTTTGACGGCCGATGTGCCCTTTTTCCGCCAAAATCGCCACAAGACCATTGTGCTTGTGCGCGGCGAGGCCGTGGCCCAACTCCTCGACACGTTTCACTGCCTCAACGTGTGCCGCCCCGAAGAGGCATTGGTGCGCGACTTCCTGCGCCTTGCCGAACGCTCCCACGCCGCCCGCGGCGGCAAGCCGCAGGCTGTGCGTGAGGCAGAGGCCGAACCATCGGCAGCCCAAGCCGATGTGCTCACGCCGCGAGAGCGCGAAGTGTTGCGCCTCGTCGTGGCAGGATTTATCAATAAGGAAATTGCCGACCGCCTCGCCGTGAGCCTCACCACCGTCATCTCCCACCGCAAAAACCTCACCGAGAAACTGGGCATCAAGTCCGTCTCCGCCCTCACCGTCTACGCCGTGACGAGGGGGCTGATTAGCGTAGACGAAATTTAAGGCCTACACACTTCCACTCATTTACTTGTCCACTACATTTACTTCTTAAAAGTGCGATTGCTCGCCAAGCCAAAGCGAATAAATTGGATTAACGAAATCGTCCGGTAAATGATTGGGGCGGGCTGTAAGCCCAAATGTTGCCAACAGCCCAGGGCAACGCCCTGGGGAAACGTAGACCGCGATTGATACATTCGGCATTTTTGCGCCGGCGCAAAAATGCCACGCGCCGAAAGCGCGTAACCCATTAATGCCCTTAACGCCCCACGGGGCGTTGCCCCTCATAAAGCAGGTTGCTCTTACAGAGCGCGACACTTTAATCAATGCAACATCGTTCCCCCAGGGCGCTGCCCTGGGCTGAGTGCAGCAATTGGGCTTACAGCCCGCCCCAATCATTGCTTGCGCCCCGATGCGTTTATTGGGATATGCGTGCATAGCGAGATTTGCCGCTCGCGGCATTGACGCCGCAAATGAAGGGTTAGTGACGGGTTTGAACCCCAAACCCGTCACTATGCAAACGGTTTAAATACAGAGAGATAACGCTAATAGTGACGGGTTGAAAGGTTTTCCGGGGGAAAAAATTGCGTAACGCGCACGCGCGCGAGGCAATGCCTGCCCAAATATTCAGCAAAAGGTTTCGTGGAATTTTCGGAATAATGTACTTTTGCAATATATATTAAAGTGTCATATAGAAGTGACATGATTGCGATAAATCAAGATAATCTCCATTTGCTCCTGCCGGGGAAAATACACTGGTTGGTGGAATACCTGCACGATGATTACGGGTACTCTCTGCAAGACTGCCTCACACGTATCTATCATTCAGAATTGTACAAGAAACTATCGTTGGAGCGTACCAAATATTGGCATTTGGGGCCAGTAGATTTGTATGAAGAGTTAAAGAAGGAGTTGTAAAGCAAAACGCTCCTGCTTTTGTCATGATTGGGGCGGGCTGTAAGCCCAACTGTTGCCCATAGCCCAGGGCAACGCCCTGGGAAAACGTAGACCGCGATTAATACATTTGGCATTTTTGCGCAGCAAAAATGCCACGCGCGGCGAGCGCGTAAACCTGCACGCAATGCCACGGGGCGTTGCCCCTCATAAAGAAGGCTGCTCTTACAGAGCGCGACACTTTAATCAATGCATTATCGCTCACCCAGGGCGTTGCCCTGGGCTCGGGGCAACAACTGGGCTTACAGCCCGCCACAGTCATTGCCTGCACCGCATGGAGTAGGGGCGCACCATTTTTGGTGCTCCCCGATGCGTTTATTGGGATATGCTTGCATAGCGAGATTTGTCGCTCGCGGCAAAGAAGGAATTATGAACTTAATCTCTTGAATGCGTGAAGTGTCCATATACAATTTGGGCTTTCGAATATTCATTGCGTCGAGGCGGTCGCGCCAAATCATCTGCATTTTCTCGTACCACGTTTTTGAATATTGCTTGATTCTCTTTGCATTGTTCTCCTTGTTTATAGTTTCCGGGTTTTCCGGATTGTCTGGGCGAGGGCGCAGCTCGCTCCGTGTTATCCATGGCGGGCGTTTTGCAAAACGCCCCTATTTTAATTCTATTTCACGCAAACTGGCGTGTCAAAAAAAGCGCAGTCTTTCGGGACTGCGCTTTTTGTTTGGGAATTTCTTTAAGATGTTGTTTGTTAGAAAGTTATTTGTTTGAGGGAGTGAAGACTTCAAAGGTTCCGTCATCGAAAAACACGCGAATTTCCTTTATTCTCCTTTCTTTTTTTTCGGGTGGCTGGGGAGTGGTCGGGGAAAATTGAAATCCTGCGGGCTTTGCGTAAGCGTTTTCCTGCCGTGATGCATACTCTTGCGCGAACAAGGGACGCTGCGGCGCAGTTGCGGGACGAGCGGTCTGCGCATCAAGTGCAGTTGGGGCGGCGGGCGTTTCTAAGATGCCGCCGGTCGGAGTGGGGGAGGCGACGCCGGGTTGCGGCGTGCCCGTTTCAAGCGCAAATCCAAATTCGTCCGCTCCCGGCGACGGCGCGGGAGCGGTATGCATTTCGCCCGTTCCGCAGAAGAGCCAGTTAATGTTGATGTCGGGGAAAGCATTGTGCACGGCCTGCACGTGGTAATTTGTGGGGCTCGTTTTACCAGCCAAGATGTTGGAGAGGGAAGCGGGGGAGATTTTCAGGCGCTCGGCAAATTCCTTTTGCGACATCCCTGCTTCTTCCATAATTCTACGGATTCGTTCTTTCATATTTTAACTTTTTGTTTTGTTTGCTTGTAGGCACGTTTGCTTTGATGCTAAGCATTTACGTTTTGCAATATGTATGCAATATGCAGTTTGCTGCGTATGCGAAGAAAGTGCGCGGCCGCTATATATATAATATGTATAGGGTGGGGCGCTGTCGTTTTCTGAAAGGGGCGAAGGGCAGGTTCGCGCATTGGCGACTGCGGCAACCGTAACAGCATAAGGCAACTTTGGATCGTGCAGGTGATCTCGGTCGTTCTTTAAAATGGAATTTTATAGAACCCGCCTTAATAATGTCCCTATATGTTCCCTGTATGGTTCCTGTGCCAACCTCCCCAGCGAAGACTGGGAGCGAGGGGCGGATGAAAAAAACGTACCTGCTTCCCATGTGCACTTGGAAAAGTCGCAAAAACGCCCCTCCTCATTCGCTTTACAAAGATAAAGATTAATTTTCTTATAAGCAAAGAAAGTAAATCACAAAAATCAAGTATGAATTTACAGAATAAGAAATAGTGAATTTACAAAGGTAAACAAAAGATACAAGTAAAGATGTAAATTCATAAATCAATATCATAAATCACCGTAAAGAGCCCTATAAATTGCTTCAATAAAATAAACGTGCTCACTGGGTTTTAGTGCAATAAAAGCAGTAAAGTACGGGTTATCCCCATATAAGGGGGCAATATGCAGCCGCCGAGGGCAATCCTGCGCCAAATCTAATAAATAAAATGTAAATAATAGTTGGTTTTGAGCAAGAAACGCGTAAATACACCGCCTGCATAATAATGAATATTAAAACGTAAATCAATCTCTGATGAACCGTAAAATTTACGTTTATATCAATAAACAAGCAAAGATAAACGAATAAAGAAGTAAATAATCGAACAACCGGCAGCAAAGTTATGAAATAAATGTAATTTACAAAATCGCAGAAATAAATCACAAAAATAAACTATCTGCTAAGGAAAGAATGAGAATTTTGATATTCCTGCTATTTATCCTCGTATTTCGCGCGTTTGCGCATGATTGTCCGAATTAATGATTTTACGCTAATCTCAAAAGAGAAAATTCCGCGTAACATACAGAAAATAAGTAGAAAAGGCAAGATTTAGCGTTACGGCGTATTGTTTCTAAAAAATCGCGTCTCGGCGATTGGAGGCGGCTTTTAGCCTGAAAAAGCACTGGTTTTGACGATGAATTTACGCTGATTTACCATAAACGGGCAGGAATTTACTCTAAAATTTATGTTTTTCGAGAGATAGGTAGGCAACCAGACGAGTAAACTAGCAGATAAGTTGGATGAGGCAGATATATTTTGCATCATATATTTTGGTGACGTCGAGCCCTCGTTGTTTTTGCTTCGCGCAGATAATGTTTCCTCGAACTTCTTAGATAGGCTTATACTTTGCCTCTGCCACAAGCAGCGCATGTTAGCAAGCGCAGCATAGGGTTACAAGGTGGTCCGACTTGAAAGGGCTAATGAATAGCTGTACATACAAGAAGAGGAAATGATGGACTACGGGCTAATTGCAGGGCGGGCGTTTTGCAAAACGCCCCTACTTATGTCCTCCAAGGGATAATATTGATAATGAATATATGCAGTTATGTAGTATCAATATTATCTGTCGTATTTATAGAAACCTGTATGGCGGGTATTTGCTGCTGCCTCTGCTTCTGTGACAAATAAAGGCAAAAAAATAGGGTGCGCTTGCGGCGCACCCTATGGAGTTTTTTGTTTATGAGGCTGCTTATTTGCTCTGTGCGTTGGCAGCTTCAATCATTTCCTTACTGGGGAGAATGTAAACTTCTACGCGGCGGTTCTGTTCCTGGCCGGCTGCAGTTGCGTTGCTGGCAACGGGGTTGCTTTCGCCATAGCCCTTAACGTGAACGATGCGAGCGGAGGGATAACCGGCGGCAACGATTTGCGTCTGAACAGTCTGTGCGCGCTGCTCGGAAAGCGTGAGGTTCTTGGCTACGCTCTGCTCAGCCGTGGCACCTTTCCAGCCTTGGTTGTCCGTGAAACCGCAGATAGCGATGTTGTAAGTCGTGTCTTCGGCTTTGAGGTTGGTGATGAAGTTATTGATGTCTTGTGCTGCCGTTGGGCTAAGAACGTACTTACCCGTCTGGAAAAGCAGACCAGAGGAGAAGGTAGCCTTAACGTACTGCGTGCCCTGGGCATCGGTGAGTATCTGAGCCTGAGCCTTGGCAGCTTCGGCAGCCTTCTTAGCCTTGTCCATCTTGTTGCCGATGAGCACGCCTGCGCCACCGCCTACTACACCGCCTACGGCCGTACCGATAGCAGCGCCTTTGCCGCCGCCGATAAGGCCGCCTACGAGTGCGCCGAGTGCGCCGCCGCCTGCGCCGCCAATCATACCACCTTTGGCTTTGTTGGTCATGTCACAGCTCGAAACGAGGAAAATTGCGCAAAGAGCGCAAACCATAAGTTTGAGTCCTTTCATAATGTTGTTTGTTTTTAGGTTGGTAATAAATGAATAAATGGTTTTTTGCGCGGCAAAGATACGAAGTTTTTCGTAATTTTGCAGGCAATATTTATATATACCTTATAAGAAAGTATGGCAAAAGAACTTAAAAACCTGACTAAGCGCAGTGTTGATTATTCAAAATGGTATAACGAACTTGTTGTGAAAGCCGACCTTGCCGAGCAGGCAGACGTGCGCGGCTGCATGGTGATAAAACCTTACGGCTATGCCATTTGGGAAAAGATCCAGCAGGCGCTTGATGCGCGTTTCAAAGAGACTGGCGTGCAGAACGTTTATTTTCCCTTGCTCATCCCTAAAAGTTTTCTCTCGAAAGAAGCCGAACACGTGGAAGGCTTTGCCAAGGAGTGCGCCGTGGTGACGCACTATCGCCTCAAAGCCAACCCCGAGGGCGACGGCGTGGTGGTAGACCCCGCAGCAAAGCTCGAGGAAGAACTGATAATCCGCCCCACGAGCGAAACGACGATTTGGAACACTTACCGCAAGTGGATACATTCGTGGCGCGACCTGCCCGTGCTCTGCAACCAGTGGTGCAACGTGATGCGCTGGGAGATGCGCACCCGCCTGTTCCTGCGTACCAGCGAGTTCCTTTGGCAAGAAGGCCACACCGCCCATGCCACGCGCGAGGAGGCTGAAGAGCGTGCCCGCCAAATGCTCGACGTTTATGCCGACTTTGCACGCGACGTGCTGGCCATTCCCGTGGTGCGCGGCGTGAAGAGCGAAACTGAACGCTTTGCCGGTGCGCTCGACACCTATACTATTGAAGCCATGATGCAGGACGGAAAGGCCTTGCAGAGCGGCACGAGCCACTTCCTCGGGCAAAACTTCGGCCGCGCCTTCAACGTGCAGTTTGTCGATAAGAACAATCAGCCCGACTACGCTTGGGCCACGAGCTGGGGCGTGAGCACGCGCCTTATGGGTGCGCTCATCATGACCCACTCCGACGACAACGGTCTTGTGCTGCCTCCCCACCTCGCCCCCATCCAGGTTGTGATTGTTCCTATCTATAAAGGCGATGACGAACTTGCCGCTTTCGACGAAAAGCTCGGCTCACTGGCCGACCGCCTGCGCAAGATGGGCATTCGCGTGAAGTACGACAACGCCGACAACAAGCGCCCCGGTTTCAAGTTCGCCGACTACGAGTTGAAAGGCGTGCCCGTGCGCCTCGTTATGGGCGGCCGCGACCTGAGCGAAGGCACGATTGAACTGATGCGCCGCGACACGCTCGAAAAGCAAACGTTGCCCTTTGAAGGCATTGAGGAATATGTTGCCAATCTCTTGGAGGAAATCCAGCAGAACATCTACACTAAGGCCAAGAACTTCCTCGACGAGCATATCTACGAGTGCAATGACTACAACGAGTTTAAGGAGCGCGTCAAGGACGGCGGCTTCTTCCTCTGCCCGTGGGACGGCACAGCCGAGACCGAGGCGCAAATCAAGGCCGAGACGCAGGCCACTATTCGCTGCGTGCCTTACGGTTACAGCCAGGAAAATCTCGGCAACGACATGGTGAGCGGCAAGCCCGCCAAGTATCGCGTCATCGTGGCAAGGAGCTATTGATGTGAAGTCTTTTCTGTAAAGTAAACGAACCAATTTGCACAAACGTCCAGTAAATGATTGGGGCGGGCTGTAAGCCCAAATGTTGCCCATAGCCCAGGGCAACGCCCTGGGGAAACGTAGACCGCGATTGATACATTCGGCATTTTTGCGCCGGCGCAAAAATGCTACGCGCCGAAAGGGCGTAACCCATTACGCCCTTAACGCCACACGGGGCGTTGCCCCTCATAATGCAGGCTGCTCTTACAGAGCGCGACACTTTAATTAATGCAACAACGTTCCCCCAGGGCGCTGCCCTGGGCAGAGTGCAGCAATTGGGCTTACAGCCCGCCACACTTGTGCAGCCAACGCAGTGAAATCATGCATTTATATGAACGTTTGTGCAAGGCGAGCGCAGAAGCCAAGTTTACTTGGACTCTGCCGAGCCGCCGCCAACGAACAGAGAAGAGATAATAATATAATTCGCCCGCCCCAAACATTCCTGCTTTGGAATTTTTTGGGCGGGCGAATTTTGTGTTAATTAATTCTTTAGAAGCAGCCCGTGCCGTCGAAGCAATGCGTGCAGAGTTTGCACTTGGGCAGTCCGATGGCCTTGACGAGCTGTTCGAGCTTGTTGAAGCGCAGCGAGGTAAGTCCCAACTGGCGGCGTATTTCCTCCACCATACGCGTATATTCGGGCGAGTCGGTCGCGGCGTACTTGTCGAGATTGGCATTTTCGTCGCCCTCGAAATCTTTGATGATGCGGCGCGTAATCAGTTCCATGTCGCTCTTTGAGGACGTGAAGCCGATGAACGGGCAGCCATAGATAAGCGGCGGGCAGGCAATGCGCATGTGCACCTCGCGTGCGCCGTCGTGGAAGAGCACTTTCACGTTGTCGCGGAGCTGAGTGCCGCGCACGATGCTGTCGTCGCAGAAGAGCACGCGCTTGTCTTTGAGCATTGCGCGGTTGGCTATGAGTTTCATCTTGGCTACCAGCGAGCGCATCTCCTGATTGGCGGGGGTGAAGCTGCGCGGCCACGTGGGCGTATATTTGCTAATGGCGCGCTGGTACGGTCTGCCCATGCCGGCTGCATAGCCGAGCGCCATACCGACGCCCGAGTCGGGGATGCCGCACACGCAGTCCACCTCCGTCTGGTCCTCGCTGCCCATCAGCTGGCCGTTGGCATAGCGCACCTCCTCCACGTTGCGGCCCTCGTAGGTCGAGGTGGGGAACCCGTAGTACACCCACAGGAAGGAGCATATCTGCATGCGCTCTTCGGGTTTGCGCATCTGCTCGATGCCGTCGGGGCGCAGGCGCACAATTTCGCCGGGGCCGAGGAAATGCTCTATTTCATAGTCCAAATTGTCGAACGCCGTGCTTTCCGACGTGGCGGCAAAGCCTTCTGCCTTGCGCCCCACGACGATCGGCGTGCGCCCCCACTTGTCGCGGGCTGCTATAATGCCGTCTTCCGTGAGCAGGAGCATGGAGCAGGAGCCTTTGATGTGTCGGAATACATTCTCTATGCCGTCCACGAAGTTGCGCCCTTGGATAATGAGCAGCGAGATAAGTTCGGTCTGATTGGTCTTCCCCGAAGAAAGTTCGGCGAAGTGCATGTTTTGGTCGAGCAGTTGCTGCGCCAGTTCGTCGAGGTTCTGGATTTTCGCCACCGTCACGATGGCAAAGCGCCCGAGGTGGGAGTTGATGACGAGGGGCTGGGCGTCGGTGTCGCTAATCACGCCGATTCCAGAGGTGCAGCCTTGGAAACGGCTGAGCGTCGGTTCAAATTTTGTGCGGAAGTACGAGTTCTCTAAGTTGTGAATGGAACGCGTGAAGGCTTTTTCTTCTTTGTTGTAGCCTGCCATGCCGCCGCGGCGGGTGCCGAGGTGCGAGTTGTAGTCGGTGCCGTAGAAGAGGTCGGCAGTGCAGTTTTTGCGTGACACTGCGCCAAAGAAACCACCCATAGTGTGCAGAATTAAGTCGTTTTCGCGGTAAGAAAGTGCAAAATTACCGTTAGTCAGAAAAAAGGCAAAACGATTTGCGCGTTTTTTTCTGATATTATCTTATATGCAAACTTATCAAAAGGTTTTAGATAAAAACCATGAAAAACATCTTGCTTCGTTTGAAGCCCAAGGGCACGCCGCAGGTCTTAACGCCGAGCCTGCGTGCCTAATCGGCACGCGCTCGCCCTTAATCCCTGCGGCTGCGGTCGGTTCCCGCCCGCTTCAAACGCCGCAAGGAAAAAACAAGGAAAAACCCGTTCTCAATGAAATCCGCTTCATTGCTATTTCCTTTGATAAAAGGTCTCACGTGTTTTTAATGGTTTTTATCTCAATTCAATCAACGCCTACGATTTTATTTTTGAAATACCCAAAGCCACATTTCCTTACTTCCCATTGAATGGCACGCGCACCTGCCCTTTGTCCTTCGTATACCGGCCGTAGCGGATGGCGTGGTGCGGGCAGGCGTGGTAGCAGGCAAGGCAATCGTAACAATGACCTTGCCATTTGGGCTTGCCCTTCTTGTTGGGAATAATGTTGTGCGCCGGGCACACCGCCGCGCAAAGTTTGCAACCCACGCAGTGCTTCGTCTTGAAACGATGGTCGCCCGTCAGGAAGCGGTTGAAGAGCGGCCGCAGTACGTAACTCTTTATCCTCGGCACCGCACCGCGCACCACCTCCGTCAAGCCGCTCTGCCGCGCCTGGACTTTCTGGGCAATGTATTCCAGCCTAGCTTTCGCCGCCGCCGTCTTTCGCCGCTCCGTTTCCGCACTGTCCACATCGAAGCCGGGCAGGCAGACATACGTGTTGCGCATCTGCACCGAGAACACCGCGTCTGCGCGGCGGCCATAAGGTTTCAGGAGATTATTTACAAAAACATCGGTCATGCCGATGTCGTCGCCGCAGGTGCATACAATATATATATAGTGCGCTGCTGCCACCGCCGCAGCTGCTTCGCGCAGCACGCGTTCCACGATGCGCGGCATACCCCATGCGTAAACGGGAAACACGATGCCCACCGCTGCCTCGCCTTTCTCCAAAGGCGTTTCGCGCAGGGAGAGCAAGGGGCGCACGCTGTCGCCCGTAAGATCCGCCAAAAGGCGGGCGGCATAAAGGGAATTGCCTGTACCAGAAAAGTATAGTATCATCTTCTTATTTGTTCATATAAATGCACCTTTGGCTGCGGCTCGGCATAGCCCGATCAAACAAGTTTGTCGGTCTCTGCGCTCGCCTTGCGCAAACGTTCCTGATAAACGAAGCAGTCCTTAAACGCCGCCTCGATGCCTTCCATTCGGTGGGGGAAGATGCCGAACACGGTGCTGCCGCTGCCGCTCATCGAGGCGTAGAGTGCGCCGAGATCGTAGAGTGTGTTTTTGATGGCTTCGATAGTGGGGTGGAGGCGGAACACGGAACGCTCGAAATCGTTGCTCACCGTGTCGCGCCACGTTTCTATGGGGCGGCTCAGCGCGTCGCGCAAATCGTGCTCGGGCTGCGCCGGCACCACGCCCGAATATGCTTCGCGTGTGGACACGGCCACGGGCGGTTTCACGAGCACGAGGGTCTTGCCTTTGAGCGACACGTCAGCCGGCGTTAGCACGTCGCCGATGCCCTCTGCGTAAGCAGGCTTGCCGTCGATGAAAAACGCGCAGTCCGCGCCGAAGCGGGCGATGCGTCGCCGCATATCGTCGTCAGTCAGACCGAGGCGGAAGCGCTCGTTAAGTCCCTTTATCATCTCCGCCGCATCGCTGCTGCCGCCGCCCAGTCCCGCGCCGGTGGGAATGCGCTTGCCGAGGAAAATCTCGACGGGCGGCAAGTCGAACTCCTCTTTCAGGGCAAGATAAGTCTTTACCACGATGTTGTCTTCCGGCGCGCACAGGTTCTTCACGCCGCTCACATAGAGGGCGTAAGGCACATGGCGGTCGCGCGGCTCGCAGATTTCGAGCGAGTCGGTGAGGCCTACGGGATAAAAGAGTGTTTGGAGGTTGTGGTAGCCATCGGGCCGCTTTTCAACGACATACAGCCCGATGTTGATTTTGCAGATAGGATACAAAAGCGTTTTTTGCATGGAGTTTTGTGGCTTTTGGAGGAAAAAGATAGAGGGTTAATCTATTCTGTCACAAAGTTAAATACTTTTTCGTTCTTGTAAAAGTCAAAAAGGGGGCTTTTTATTTGGCATTTCCGCCGCCTTATAGTAACTTTGCAGTAAGAAAGTGGCCTAACGCTTTCTTGCAGTTTCAATTAGACGCGCTCTTGCGTCATCTTTTTTATCCAAAAGTTTTATACAATTTTTGTAAAATGGGATTATTCTCAAAAATATTCAAGAAGAAGGCAACGGCGCAGGACGCTGGTTGGCGCGTGGGCGGCATGGAGGACTTCATGACGCTTATTCGCGTTTACTACCAAGCAGTTATGGCCGCCAATCTCGGCATCACGAACCTCGCCGCCTTGCCCGACTTGCGCGTGTTTAAGCAGACGCTCCACGTGCAGACAGTGAACAACAAGCTCGGCCTCGGAGAAAAGAACCGCTGCAAAAAGATGCTTAGCGAAATCTACGGCATCAGCGACTCCTTCTTCAAGGAAATCGACCAAAGCATCAAGAAGAACTGCCGCACGGTGAACGATGTTCGCAACTATCTCTTCCTCTTCCAAGGCTTCTCGCAGGACCTCATGATGCTTATGGGCAACCTCATGAAGTGGAAGTTCCGTATGCCGGGCTTCATGCGCAACGTGCTGCGCCAGCTTACGGAAAAGACCGTGAACGAAGTGCTCACCAAGAACAACTGGAAGGACGACGGCGTGCGCAAAACGTGCGTGGCTATCCGCACCTACCAGGCCCGCCTCGGCTACTCCGCCGCCTGGATGTCGGAATATGTCTACAACGTGGTGATGCTCGCCAAGAAAGAGCCGAAACCCGCCGACAAGGAATAGCCTCCTCCTCCCGCAACCCATTCTATCACAAACCGTTTCACCAAACCGCAAATCCTTATGACCCAAGAACAAGAACAGGCGTTGCGCCATTTTGAAACCCGCGTGCGGCAGCTTATCCTGCACTGCGGCGAACTGGCTCGCGAGAACGAAAGGCTTGCGGCAGAGGTGGAAAAGCGCGACGGCATCATCGCCCAGAAAGACAAGGACTTTGCCGAACTGCGCCGCGAGTTTGACAGCCTCAAAATCGCGAGAATGATAGAGGTGACGGGAGGCGACGTGAAGGCCGCACGGCAGCGCATCAACACCATTATCCACGAAATCGACAAGAGCATCGCACTGCTCAACGTCTAAAATCCCCGATTCTTTTACATCTTTTCAAGAGCCATGGATCCCCATTCTGATAAACTCGTCATCAATCTCTTCATCGGCCGCCAGTCTTATCCCATCACGGTGAAGCGCGACCAGGAGGAGGTGTTCCGCCGCGCCGCAGAACTTATCAACAACAAGCTGCAACGCTATCAGACGGCCTATCCCAATCAAGGCAACGAGAAGCTTACGGCCATCGCCCTGCTCGATTTTGCCGTCATGGCGCTGAAAATGGAAAAGGACCACGAAACGCAGCCCTACGCCGACTCTATCGCCCAGCTCACCAAAGAAATAGAGGACGCCCTCGCGCCTCACGAGTAGGGGCGTTTTGAAAACGCCCGCCCCAAGCGCTGAAAGGCAACGTTTGGGCAAGACCGGCCAAGGGAAACAGAGACACACAATAATTATATATATACACACCCTAATCAATCACCCTTAAAACACAATGGATATCATAATTCCT
The DNA here is from genome assembly GCA_022784065.1 of Bacteroidales bacterium. GTDB lineage: Bacteria > Bacteroidota > Bacteroidia > Bacteroidales > Bacteroidaceae > Alloprevotella. The sequence continues at coordinate 25,157 of JALFUO010000053.1, forward strand.
ATCATCGCTCTACTCATAGGCGGCGGCATCGGATTTGCCATATTCCGCTACATCTTGACAAAGAAGTACAACTTTGTGCTTGAGAGCGCACGCAAAGAAGCCGAAGTCATCAAAGAGAGCAAACTGCTCGAAGTGAAGGAAAAGTTCCTCAACAAGAAGGCAGAACTCGAAAACGAAGTCCGCGCACACCAGCAAAAATTCCAGCAGGCTGAAAACAAACTCAAGCAGCGCGAGCTCGGCCTCAACCAGAAGCAGGAAGACCTCGCTCGTCGCAAGCAGGAACTCGACGCTGCCCACACCCGCGTGGAAAACAAGCAGCAGGCACTCGCCAAGCGCGAAGAAGAACTTGAAAAGCTCCAGCTCAAAGAGCGCGAGAAACTCGAAGAACTCAGCGGCCTGTCGGCCGAAGAGGCTAAGAACCGCCTCGTGGAATCGCTCAAAGACGAAGCACGCACCAATGCGCAGAGCTACATCAACGAGATTATGGACGACGCCAAACTCACCGCAGGCAAGGAGGCCAAGCGCATTGTCATACAGACTATTCAGCGCGTGGCTACGGAAACGGCCATTGAAAACAGCGTCACCGTGTTCCACATCGACAACGACGAGGTGAAAGGCCGCATCATCGGCCGCGAAGGCCGCAATATCCGCGCCCTCGAAGCCGCCACGGGCGTTGAAATCGTTGTGGACGACACGCCCGAGGCCATCGTTATCTCCGCTTTCGACCCCATACGCCGCGAAATCTGCCGCCTCGCCCTGCACCAGCTCATCGCCGACGGCCGCATCCACCCCGCACGCATCGAGGAAGTCGTGGCCAAGGTGAAGAAACAGGTGGAAGAAGAAGTCATCGAGACGGGTAAGCGCACGGCCATCGACCTCGGCGTGCATGGCTTGCACCCCGAACTGATTCGCATCATCGGTAAGATGAAATATCGCTCTTCCTATGGACAAAACCTCTTGCAGCACGCCCGCGAAACCGCCAACCTCTGCTCCGTAATGGCTGCCGAGCTCGGCCTGAACCCCAAGAAGGCAAAGCGTGCCGGTCTCTTGCACGACATCGGCAAGGTGCCCGATGAGGAAAGCGAACTGCCCCACGCACTCTACGGCGGCAAGCTGGCAGAGAAGTATAAGGAGAAGCCCGAAATCTGCAACGCCATTGCCGCCCACCACGACGAGGAAGAGATGACCACGCTCCTCGCCCCCATCGTTCAGGTGTGCGATGCCATCAGCGGTGCACGTCCCGGCGCACGCCGCGAAATCGTGGAAGCCTACATCAAGCGCCTCAATGACCTCGAGCAAATCGCTTCGAGCTACGAGGGCGTTACGAAGACCTACGCCATTCAGGCAGGCCGCGAGCTCCGCGTCATTGTGGGTGCCGACAAGATCGACGACACGCAAATCGAGCAGCTCAGCGCCGACATCGCCCGCCGCATTCAGGACGAAATGACTTATCCCGGCCAGGTGAAGATTACCGTGATCCGCGAAACGCGCTCGGTAAGCTACGCCAAGTAAAAGACATTCTCGTTTAAGCACAATATTGCAGCAGGGGCGGGCTCTTTTCAGAGAGCCCGCCCCTGCTATGTATATAAAAACGATAGTAAAAACGTGACAAACATGTCGGTAAATAAGTAGGGGCGTTTTGCAAAACGCCCGTCGAGTAAACGAGTAGACAAGTATACGTGTGGTTGCTGTCTATATATATAATAAAGGTGCGCCAATCATTCGGCGCACCTTTCTTTGCGTTATGCCGTCGGGCGGCTTTTTATCTTACCAAAACCTTCTTGCCGTTCTTGATATACACGCCGGGCACTGCGGTGTCGGAGACGCGGCGGCCGGAGAGGTCGTAGATGGCGTTGTCCTGGGGCAGGGTGGGGGCGGGGATAAAGTTGATGCCCGTCGGGGTGTATTCGCTGGGAATGGGGTAGAACGGCTGTTCTTCCATAAACTTATAGCGGCCGTCGGAAGCCCAGTCGAGGCTCATGCGCACGAAGCGGAGCACATAGTTGTTGGCGTTGTAGTAGCCGTCCTCCTCGTAGTAAACGCCGAGCGTGCCGTCGGGCAGTACCACTGCCGTGCTATACCCCGAGCCCCACGGGCAAATGGTCTTGGGCGAGCCGAAGGTTTCGCCCTCGTCGGTGGACAGGCAGATGCTCACGTTGGTGCGGGCGGTCGAGCTGTTGGGCAGCGTTTCGAAGGCGATGTTCCAGGGGTTGCCGTCGAGCGTGGAGCACCACGTCATGTATTCGCCGTCGCAGGCCACGCCGCTGATGCCCGAGGTGAAGCGCGTTTGCGGCGCATAGTGCCAAGTCTGGCCGTTGTCGCTCGTCACGTTGTGGAAGTTGTAGCCCGTGGCGCGTACGAAGATAGAGAGGTCGCCGTTGTTGCGCTCCAGCGTTTTAGGCTCGTCGGCCGAGGTGGTGCCGCTCGTGCCCTGCACGCTCCACGTCTGTCCGTGGTCGAAGCTCATGAAGAAGAAGAAGTTTTGCGAATTGTCTGCCTGGCGGTTCACGAAGCTCGATACGAGCGTGCCGTCGCGCTTCTGGAGGGCTGCGCCTGAGCCTGAGAAGCCGCCCTTCCACGTGGCGTTGGGACTGCCCGTACCGTAGAGGCTCTTAGTATGGTCTACAGGCGTGCCCCACGTTTCGCCGCCGTCTTCGCTGATGATGGTCTTCCAGAGCATCGGCTGCGCTGCGGTCGATGCCCAGAAGCCGTGGCCGTAAGTGCCGGCGGAGGTCATGATGCCGATGATGTTGCCGTTGGTACGGTCCGTTACGATAGAGGCGTCGCCGTGGCCGTATGCGCCTCCGAGTTCGGCTGTGCCAGCCACGCGCACGGGCTGCGTCCAGCTCTTGCCGAGGTCGTCGCTGTATTGCGCCACCACGTATACTTGATTGGGCAGGTCGCCGTTGTGCTGCAAGCGGTCGTCGGTGAGCGTCACGAGGCGGTCCACGATGCGGCCGTCGGCCAGTTTCTTCTTCACCGTCGTGATGGCGGGAATGCGATAGTAGCGCGAGCCGCAGTCGTAAGGCATCAGCACGGCGCTTTCAGAGAGGAAGATGGTGACAGCGTGGCTGGGGTTGCCGTTAGCCTCGGCGAGGTCTGCGCCGTCGATGGTGTAGGCTGTGATTGCAGCGTCTACGGTGTGGCCTTCTGCGGCGGTTTCAGCGATGTCGTAGGCAATCCACACGTAGTTTTCGCCCGGCGTGAGCGCGTGCGTGCCCGTCACGGCGAAGGTGCCGTCGGCGGCGATGTCGGTTGTCGAGCCGAAGAGCGTGCCGTTGCCCTCGCGCCATGCCATAAGGCCCTCTTCGTCGACGAAGAGCTCTCGGTCGTTAGAGGCGATATACACCTTCACGGCTGCTACGTCGGCCGGGTCGGTGGCGATGACGCGGCCTTTCACGGCTTGCAGCGCGTTAGAGCCTTCCACGCCGTTCACGCGGATAGCGGCGCGCACGATCGGCTGGTTCTTGTTGCCGATGCCCGTCGTCACCTTGCCCTGCTTCACAGTTGTAGAGCCTACTGTGGCTTCGGGGTGGCTCATATCTACTTTCTCAAACTTCCAGAGCGAAGCTCCGTCGGCTGCAGCCGCCCAGCGCACGATGACCGCGCCGGCTTCCTGCGCATGGAGCTCCGTGGCCGTGTCTTTGATGATATAATAGTCGTAGGCTTCGGAGATAGTATATATATAATTGGGTGTGTCGCTCTTGCCGAACTGCGTGTTGGAGCCCGTGCCGCTGCCGGCCGTGCCTACATACACTCCGTCGTAGTTCTTGATGGCGAGTTTCCCGTCCTGCTGCCAGAAGCTCCACACGCGGTCGGACGAGAAAGCCTTCTCGCCGAAGCGCATGCGGTCGATGGCGCTGTCGTAGTACATCACCTTGCCCGTGCAATAAGCCTTGGTGGAAGCGTTGGTGATGTAATACCAATGCACGTCGCCCTCGGTGCTGATTGTCGGGAGCGAGAGGGGTTCGGTCGCCTTAACTTTTACCGTGAAGTCAGAAAGCACCACGCCCTGCAGGTTCGTTCCCGAAAGGGTGAACGTCACGCTTGATTCGGAAAGGCCCGTCTGGCTGTGCGTCTGCGCCGTGGTGGAGGTGGTGTAGCTCGGGCCGCCGGAGAAGGCGAGCGTCAAGCCCGTGCTGTGTCCGTTGTTGGCAAAGGTGAAGCTGTAGCTGTCGATCACGTAGCCCGAGGGAGCGGCAAGCGTGTACGTAGCATTGGCCGAAGAGCCGGAGAAAAGCTGCACGTTGTTGTCCTTCCAGTTCATGTTGTTGGCGTTTGCCGTGAAAGTGAGCTGCGGCGTGGCAGTGCTTTTCCAGACAGAGTTGTACGGGGCGTTTTCCGTAGTGCCGTTGTAGAGCGAGCCGTTGAGCTTGTCAATGGTATAGGTCAGCACGCCGGCAGGCTCTTCCGGCTCCGGGGCGTCTTCGATGAGGAATTGGCAGCCCGTGTCGCTGCGGTCGCTACCGAGGTTGCTCTCCGAGCTCCAGTTGTATATTTTATAGCCGAGGCCGGCCTGCGTCTGGTTGAGCTGCACCGTGCCGCTGCTGATGATGTAATATCCCTGCGTGTTGGCATAGCTCAGCGTCCAGCCTGCCGCGGGCTGCGCCGTGGCGGTTTGGATTTGGGAGTCGTAGGCTGCGGAAGGGCTGAGAAACGTGCCGTGCTGGCGGTTGATGATGTCGAATGCGCCGTCCGTGCGCTTCACGAACTTCCACATCGAAGCGGCAGAGGCGGCGGTGCTGTTGGAGCCCACGACGCCCGCTGCGCCGGTAGCCGTGGCGGAAACGTAATAGTCGGGCAAGCGCAGCGAGCGCATCTGATACCAGTGCTCCTCGCTCTCTGTGCTTTCGGCGGGCAGGTTCAAAGCCTCTGCAAGTGCGGTGTTCAGGGCGTTTGCCATGTTGGCAGCTTCCGTTTCAGAGATAGAGGCATGAGTGAGCAGTTCGTAGGCCTCCTCTGCTTTGACATTGAATGCAGCCATGCCGGCTTCGCCATATTGTCCCATGCCTTCGCCCAGCGGGACAATATCCCCGGCAGTCAGTGCCTGACCGATGGCGTTGCGGCGCTCTGCCTGTATGATGTTTTCGGCGGCGGCCTCTTCGGTCAGCACGTTGAAGGTTTCGTCCGGGAAATAGGTGATGAGGGCATCCTTGATGATGTTAGCCATCTTGACGTAGCCCAGACCGTAGAGATAGTTCGTGTTTTTGATGTATTTGGTGTCTGCCACGTCCCCGTTGAGGAAAGGCGTGTAGCAGTCTATATACTTCACCTGGTCCGGTCCCCACTCCGAGAGGAATGCGTTGAACGGGGCGATGCGGGTGGTATTCGTGGTGGCGTTGTTCGTCGGGTGGAGGCCGATTAGAAAGATTCTGGCCTCTGGGGCCTCGGCCATTATTGCTTCGATCACCCGAATGTAGTTTAGCTTCACGGTTTCCAGGTCTTCAGAACCAATGGCATCGGAAGTTCCGGCATAGAGCAGAACTGCTTTTGGGTGCTGTTTGTCAACCTCTGTCCGGGCAAAGGTGGCTTCTACGAGTTTTTGCATGTTGGTCAGACTCAGGCCGCCGTATCCCCAACCGGAACCGCGGTTCTTAAAGTGGGGGTTGCCGAAGAGTTCGTTCCATTCTCCGTTCTTTACTTCTTCGTCGCCGAAGAAGAGGATATCTTCGGAGGTGATGGGCAGCAGGCTGAAGTAGGTGGCGCGCATTCCGTGGGAGCCGGTTAATCCTCCGTCCTGCTGGGAGCTGGAGGCATTGCTGGGATAAGTCGGGTGGACCGTGCCCCAATTGCCTGACAAAAGCCCACGCTCATAAAAGGCTTCGCACCATTTCTGATAAGAAGCAGCAGTGAGGTGAAGTCCGTCGTAGCTCCAAACGCCGCCTGAAGCCACGTCGGTCAGCAGGTCGTAGAGATCGATATAGTTCAACCAATCCTCGTTTGTCTCGTCCACGAATGCCTTCACCAGGCGGTTCGTCTCGAGCCAGCGCTCGGCGGGGCGGTTCGAAGTGTTGTTGTTGAGGATGCTGTAGAGGTAGACCTGCGTCTCGGGGCTGCGCTTGTGAACGCGCTTCACGATGCTCTTGACGTAGGCGAGCACCTGTGCCGGCTCAAAATTTAAGCCGCCGCTGGTGGCAATGTCATTAGTGCCGATCATCATAAAGAATTTCTCCGGCTTGTTGACCAAATAACTCTCAAGGTTAGCGCTCTGCTCGGTGGAATAGGTGCCCGAGTTGCCTCGGTTCACGATGGGCAGGGCTCCTTCGTCGCCGCGAAAACTTTCCACCCACGGGTGCATATCTGTGATGCTGTTGCCCACAAACACGATGCTTCCTTCTGCTGGCGGAAGGACTTTGAAGAGGTCGTACCGATGCTTACGGAACGGCTCGTCGGCCCACGCGGCGGCAAAAGCGAGGAGTGCCGCGAAGAGCAGGGTAAGGGATTTTTTCATAGTAGGTGAGGATTTGAATTGATGAGTATTAGATAGTATTTTTTTGTGCGTGCTGGCGCAGTAATGCATTTCGCGTGTAAAAATAGGCATTTCTCGCCGATGTTGCAAAGTAGCATATTCAATGACTAAAATGGCGACCAGTTCGGTCGCACGAGTTTTCACGAATGCAAGCGAGAGCGGTCCAAAATCTCTACAATCATTGAATTCGTGTGATTCGTTGGCAAAATAATCTCGTGGGCTAATCCCACGTTATCGTTAGCGAGTAATCATCGTAGTCGTAAACGCAGCCGTCGCTCCACTCGCGCCCCTCTATCTCGGCATAAAACTGCAGGCTTTTGCCGGGCTTCAGCACATAGGTGCTGCCTTTGTGTGCCAAGGTTATCATGTCGCCCTCGATACGCTCTACCTTCACACCATAGAACCCTATGAAGTCGCCCAAACACCCCGTCTTCACCTCCAAGTCGCTTTCCTCATATTCCCATTCCCCTTTGGTGTAGACGGTACTATGGCAGCGGCCATATTTTGCGTGCAGCACGATGGGTTGCTCTGGGAGGTTTGCTTCTTGGAACGCGCCGTTCACCCCTGTTCCCTCTTGAACGATGCCCGCCTCGATTGGCGAGTTGTCTGTTTCATGGTGTTGCGAAAGGGAGCAATGCTGCTCCGCGCTGCTTTCGGCATGGCTGCTACAATGGTTGATGTTGCAATCGGTTGTCATCATAGAATAGATTTAAGGTGGGTTCTATTAATTCGCTTTGGCAGATTTTGGATTTATTTTCGAGGATGAATTGTAAGTTGGCTTTCGCCTTCCTCCTTCGCGCCTCGGCAATATTCAAGGCAAGCTTGATATTGCTCTCGGCTTGTCGTCGGTTGAAGAGGGAGCGTAGCGGGCTACGTGACCGATGAGACTTACGATTTGGCGAGCCTTCC
>JALFUO010000102.1 GCA_022784065.1 Bacteroidales bacterium
TGCTGCTGCTTTTGCTGTTGCTGTTGTTGGTTTTGCTTGTTCTGCTCGTCGCGGAGTTGCTTTTGGCACAGGGCGAGATTATAGCGCGTGCCGTCGTCGTTGGGACGCAGGCGCAGGGCGTTCTTATATTCCTCGATGGCCTTGCGCAAAAGTTGCTGTTTCTCCTTGGCATTCGTGTCTGCCTGCTTTTGATAGATATAGCCCCTATTGTGGAACGCCATGCCCTTTACCACAGCATTTTTTTCAAGACTGACCACGGAGTCGTATTCCGCCATAGCGGCCTTCATGTCGCCTTTCGCCAGATACGTGTCGCCGAGGTTGAAATGCGCCCGCGCGTCTTTCGGGTTCGTTTTCAGGGCTGCGCGGTAATAGTCGGCGGCATCGTCGAACTTATTGTTGCGGAAGGCGCGGTTGCCTTGGTGCATGAGTTTCCACTGCTGCGTCTGCGCCTCGGCATCGGGGACGCCGGCGGCAAAGAGCAGCACAAAGAGGATATAAAATAGGCGAGTCATTGCTTTTTGAAGAGTTTGAAACGGTTGTAAAACGGGTTCTGCGCCTCAAAGATGTAGAACTCGATGACTAAAATCAGGAGCGCGATGAGGGCAAAGGCGCGAAACTGCTCGTCGTAGGTGTCATAACTCATCGACGACGACACTTTTTGCAGTTGGTCGAGTTCTGCCGCGAGTTGCTTCTGCGCAATGTTCGAATTGTCGATGTGGATATAAACGCCGTCGCCGGCTTTCGCCACTTCGCGGCACATCTGTTCGTTGAGCGCGGTGCGCACCACGTTTCCGTCGCGGTCGGTCATGTAGCCCTCCGAGGTAGGGATTTCTGTGCCCGAGGTACTGCCGATGCCGAGCACGTAAACCTTGCGCCCGTTCTTTGCCGCTTCTTTGGCGGCCTCTTCTGCGCCGCCCTCGTGCCCTTCGCCGTCGGTGATGAGCAGGATGGCCTTGCCCACCTGCTTGTTGTCGGTGAAACTGCGCGAAGCCAGTTCGATGGCGGCGGCGATGTTGGTGCCTTGCAGGGTCACCGCGTCCGTGTTGAGCGCATTGAGCAGCATTTTCACGGAAGCGTAGTCTTGCGTGATGGGCAGTTGGGGATAAGCCTCGCCGGCAAAGATGCCGAAGGCCACTTTATCGTTTTGCATCTTATCCACGAGGTTCGACACGAGCATCTTTGCCCTTTCGAGGCGGTTGGGGCTGACGTCGCGTGCCAGCATGGAGTTGGACACGTCGAGCATCACCGCCACCTCTATGCCGTTTTTCTCTTCCGTCTCCTTGCTAAGTCCGAGTTGCGGGCGTGCGAGGGCGGTGATGATGGCAGCGAGGGCGAGCAGGAGCAATCCGAACTTGATGTGCGGGCGGACGCGGGAGCGGTTCTTTGTCATTCTTTCCACCAGTTCTTTGTCGCCGAAAAGGCGGCTGCGGCGGTTGGCGCGCCACGCGCTCCATATATATATGAGTACCATAGCGGGCAAAATGCCCATCAGGTAGAAATATTCAGGATTTTGAAAGCGGAACATATTGTTTGTTTGCTGTTCGGGGCGCATCGATGCGCCCGAAAAATATTGTTATTACGCGTTGATTGGTTCCTTTGGTAGGAAAGTAGGGGCGTTTTGCAAAACGCCCGGTTAATGGTTTGCGTTATTGTTTATGCCTTTCGGCGCACACGGCGGGCGTTTTTAATAAGATAGGCTGCGGCTCGGCAATTAGAGCAAGCTCTATTGCGCTCACCTTGCACTATCTTTGCAAAACGCCCCTACTTGTGAGGCCTGAAATTTTTATAACTCCCAGCAGACTTATTCTATACCCCTTACGGCATTCTCTTGAACCACGTGATGCCAAGCAGGAGTTCGAGCAAGAGGGCGATGCACGCGCCGAGAGCAAACGGCGCATAGGCTTCATAGCGGCGGTCGTAGTTTTGCACGCGCAGTTTGGTCTTTTCGAGGCGGTCGATGTTCTGGTAAATTTCTTGCAAGCCTTTCTTCGTGCTGGCCTGATAGAACACGCCGCCCGTGGTCTGCGCAATCTCCTGCAACGTGGCGGGAGAGTTGTGCGTCTCCACCGAGGCTTGGTACACCTCGCCGTCGGGCAACTGCGCCACAGGTACTTTTTGCTTGCTGCCATCCACGCCGAGCAAAATCGTGTAAACGCGCACGCCGCATTTCTTGGCGATGTCGGCGGCGGTGAGCGGCGAGATGTCGCCGGCGTTGTTCTCGCCGTCGGTCAGGAGAATAACGACCTTGCTCTTTGCCTTGCTGCGCTCGAGATGGGCTACGGACGAGGCGATGCCCATGCCGATGGCGGTGCCCGGGGCGATGATGCCCTGCGCCTGCCAGTCGCAGGTGACGCTGCGGAACATGCCGAGCAGCGTTTTGTGGTCGGTGGTGAGCGGGCATTGCGAGAAGGCCTCGCCGCCGAAGAGCATCAGGCCGATGTTGTCGTTCGGGCGGTTGGAAATGAAGTCGTATGCCACCTCTTTCGCTACGGTGAGGCGGTTGGGGCGCACGTCTTGCGTCATCATACTCGTGGAGATGTCCATCGCCATCATGATGTCGATGCCCTCGGTCTCGCTGCTGCGCAGGGCGTTCGACGTTTGCGGACGCGCCAGCACGATGACCAATAGCGAGAAACTGATGATGCGCAGGAGGAAAGGCAGGTGTATGAGCCTTGTGCGCAGCGTGCCGGGCATCTGGCGCAGGCTGTCGGTGGAGGCAAGGCGCAGCGTCGGCTCGTGCCCGCGTTGCAGCAGAAAGTGCCACAACACGTAAGGTATGAGCAGCAAGAGTAACAGCAGGCAAAGCGGATTTGCAAAAGTCATCTCTTAGGTTGTATTACAGATGATTATAAGAAACAGTTGTAGAAATCATATAGCGTGTACGCCGTGGCTGCGAGGAGCGCGGCGGTGCAGAGGGTGAGCGCGGCAGTGAGCAGATGGCGTATCATGTTTTGCCTGCTGCCGTCCACTTCTTCGTACACGATTTTAGGCTGCGGTTTTTCGGCGGGCACATACTTCGTTTCGTTCACGAAATTCACCGCCTGCATCAGACTGCGCTCTTGTTCGGAGAGTCCTACTTCGTAACGCGCGAACTTCACAAGGTCGGCGGTACCGAGAATTTCCTGCAATTCTGCGCGGGCCTGCTCATCGTTTTGCAAACCTTCGAGGGCATCGAGGATTTCGCCCGATGTCATCTCGCGGGCATTGAATCCGTAGCGGCCTTGCAGGTAAGTGCGCAGCGTATCGGTGAGTTTCATGTAATAGGCTTTGGCTTCCTCCTTAGCGTCTTTGAGGCGCGTGATGTCGGTCAGCGCGGTTTCGTGGGGCGGGGCGGGGGGATAGATTACCACGCGGCGCACCAGCGGGCGGCTGTCGGAGAGTCTGACGGCGAGCCATATAACGGCAACCAGCAAAAGCAGCATCGCGGCGCTTTCTCCCAGCAGGCGTGCGTTCCACTCAAAGGGCGGCGCAACGGGCGCGTGCGGGCCGGTGTATTGGTCGGTGTGCGTGGTGTCTACCCGCACGGTATTTACTTTCAAAGCCAAGGGAGTGGCGGAGCGATAGGTCTTTCCGTCCACTGTCACCTCAACAGGCGGCAGGCGATACAGGGCTGAGTCGAAAGATGTTATGGCATAGGGCTTGGTGAGTACCATGCGCTTGCCGCCCGCTTCGTACACGGTGTCGGGCTCGCCCGAGGCAATCACCTCCACGCCGCGCGTGAGCGTGTCGCCCGGGGCGAAGTGGCGGAAGTCCACGCGGCTGCCTTTCGCGGCTTTCACCTTGGCACGCAGCACCACCTGCTGGCCGATGAGGATATTCGTGCTGTCGAGGCGTGCCTCTACGGTGATTTGTGCGCCGGCGGCGTTCGGCAAAGCGATGCCGAGCGTGAGGCACACAATATATATATATATGTATAGTCGTTGCATATAAGTTTATTTATTAGTAGACGAGTAGACAAGTAAACGAGTATACGAGACAGAGATGTTTTGTAAAATATAAATTTATATGAGTAACTTGTCTTGTTTACTTATTTTCTTGTTTTCTTTGAGATTTGCGGCTGCACTCGGCATAGCCCGAACAAGTTCGGCTCTGCTCTCGCTTGCACGAAAATTTCCTGGTTTACTTGTTTACTAAAATAGTTGTTTTTATCTCCCGCCCAATAGTTTTTTGAGCGGTCGCACATAGTCCTCGTCCGTCATCACCGTTGTGTGGTCCACGCCGCAGCGGCGCATTTGCTCGTCACCTTTTTCGCGCAACTGCCGCCAGCCTTTGGCGTACTGCTCACGCACGTGGCGGCTGTCGGTATCTATGTAGCACTCATGCCCGGTCTCTGCGTCCTCGGCCTTAATGAGGCCTACGGCAGGCAGTTCCACGGTGCGGCGGTCTGCCACACGGATGCCCACGAGGTCGTGCTTGCGGGCGGCTATCATCATGGGGCGCGAATAGTCGCTGCGGTCGATGAAGTCGCTGATGAGGAACGAGATGCAACGCTTGGTCATCACGCGCGTGAGATACTCCACAGCCGCGCCGATGTCCGTGCGGCTACCTTGCGGCTCGAAGTCGAGGAGTTCGCGAATGATGTAAAGGATATGTCCGCGCCCTTTCTTGGGCGGAATAAAGCGTTCGGGGCGGTCGGTAAAGAAGAGCACGCCCACCTTATCGTTGTTCTGCATAGCAGAAAAGGCAATGGTGGCGGCTATCTCTGCCGATAGTTCGCGCTGGGTGCGCTCTGCCGTGCCGAAATCGCTGCTTCGCGACACGTCCACAAGCAGCATCACCGTGAGTTCGCGCTCTTCCTCGAACACTTTGACGTGCGGGCGGTTGAGTCGCGCCGTCACATTCCAGTCGATGTCGCGCACGTCGTCGCCGGGCTGGTATTCGCGCACTTCGGCAAACGACATACCGCGCCCTTTGAACGCCGAGTGGTACTCGCCGGCAAAGATATTGTTGGTCAGCGCGCGCGTCTTGATTTCTATCCGCCGCACCTTGCGCAACAGTTCAGTGGTTTCCATGAGGATGAAAAGTCTATTGAAGACGTTCTTGAAATTATTGGGAATGGTGTTAAGTGCCTGGAAGGCACTACAAAAGCGAAGCTTTTTGATAACCGGGGACGAAGTCCTCGGATAGAGCCGGTAAGTGTATATCTGCCTGGAAGGCAGTACGCCTGCGGCGATGCACTGTCCTTTGGCGTAGTGCCTTCCAGGCACCTCCTTTGCCATTGCAGTGTCCGAGGACTTCGTCCCCGGTTACCATCGCTTCGCTCTGTAGTGCCTTCCAGGCACTTAGTATTTGTTCCCGATAACAGGCACGAATCAAGCGAAAAAAGGATGTGTCAGGGTAGGAGTTTGCTACGCCATCAGTTTTAAGGCACTTCCACCTTGCTCAAAATCTGTGCGATGATGTCGTCGGCCTTAACTTCTGCGGCTTCGGCTTCATAGGTAAGCCCGATGCGGTGGCGCAGCACGTCGAACACCACTTCGCGCACGTCTTCGGGGATCACGTAGCCGCGGCGGCGGATAAAGGCGCAGGCGCGGGCGGCGAGCGCAAGGTTGATAGAGGCACGCGGAGAACCGCCGAAGCCGATGTAGGGCTTGATGTCTTTCAGCCCGTAGCGTTCCGGCGAGCGCGTGGCCTGCACAAGGTCGGTTATGTAACGCTCAATGCGTTCGTCCACATACACGCGCTTCACGTAGGTCCGGGCATCGAGAATGCGCGAGGCATCGGTGACGGGTTGCACCTCGTTGGCGATGGCGCCGTTGAGGTGGGCGCGCACGATGCGTGCTTCTTCCTCCTGCGTAGGATAGTCCACGATGACCTTCATCATGAAACGGTCCACCTGAGCCTCGGGCAACTCATACGTGCCTTCCTGCTCGATGGGGTTTTGCGTGGCGAGCACGAGGAAAGGCTCGGGCAGGCGGAACGTCTCTTCGCCGATGGTCACCTGATGCTCCTGCATGGCTTCGAGCAATGCGCTCTGCACCTTAGCAGGAGCGCGGTTGATTTCGTCGGCAAGCACGAAATTCGCAAAAATCGGGCCGTGCTTCACGCTGAACTGCTCCGTGCGCTGGCTGTAAATGAGCGTGCCGATAACGTCGGCGGGCAGGAGGTCGGGCGTGAACTGCACGCGGCTAAACTTACCTTCAATAAGTTTCGACAGGGTCTTGATAGCCAATGTCTTGGCAAGTCCAGGCATACCTTCGAGCAAGATGTGCCCGTCGGCCAGCAAGGCGATGAGCAGGGAGCGCACGAGGTGTTTCTGCCCCACGACGGTACGCGCCATGCCGTCGGTGAGTTCGCTGACGAAGCCCGTTTCGCGTTCTATCAGGGCGTTCAGTTCTCTGATGTCGGTTGTTTCAGTCATTATTATAATATTGTGTAGTTTGATTATTCCATGCCTTGCGGGGCTCTTCTATATGCCTCGCATAATTACCTGCAAAATTACTCCTTTTCGCCCTTTCTTATATTTAATTTTCCCTAAAACACGCTCCAAAATCCTTTTTATCATATAAGAAAAGCGCGAAACCGTACAAATTCTTCAAATCATCATGGCTGCGACCCGGCAAAACGTCTGAATTATCCCCAAGAAAAATCTTACTATCCCCGTGAAAATTTTTCCTTTCTCCTTGTGATTTTTTACTATCTGCGCAGATATTTTTTGTTACAAACTTTCTAACACATGTTACAAACTTTGTAATACGTGTTACAAACTTTGTAATACATGTTACAAACTTTGTAATAAAAACTCTCTTATATGAGTGGGAAAAATTTCAGGGAGGAAGGGAAAAATATCTCCGAGATAGTAAAAATTTTCACGCTGAAAGCGAGAGCCGCCTTATACGATAGTCTGTCTTTTCCTGATTTTACTAGACACTTTTTGCTCTTATTATCTGAAACGGTAGACAGTTTTTTTATGCCATACTGATTCAATAGACACAATGCAGGAAGTTGTGCTGTTTTTATTGACATATCAGCCTTGGCCTGCCTG
>JALFUO010000009.1 GCA_022784065.1 Bacteroidales bacterium
GTTGTTAGATGAGTACATTATGCGACATTATTAAACGCAGAATTCCTTGGCAGGGCGCGCCCTGCCAAGGGATTATATCCTACTTTTTGTCCAATAAGAGAATTTTAGAGTAAAATCATCCTACTTTTTGTCCACCCTGCCGATATTGAATTTTAATAAAGAGTTGCTGAAGCGGCTCTCTGATATTGGTTTTAAGGCAGGCGACTGCAAGTATATAGAACTTTATTCAGACTACGACCGTATGCGCAAGAGCGGTGAAAAGGTCACCTATATAGTAAGCGTGCTTTCCGAGAAATACAATGTCAGCGAGCGCAAGATATATGGGGTCATCAAGCGTTTCGGAAAAGACTGCACGACCTGTGCAGTGTGAAGTGGGGGCTTAATTCTTCGTTATGTCGGAATGTTAGGAACTTTGCAGCAACAAAACCATTGCTGTATGAGAAAAGAATACCTTTCCGCTCCTCTTCCGTTCGTAGGCCAAAAGAGGATGTTCGCAAGAGAATACAAAAGAATACTCTCCACGCTTGATGACAATGCCGTGTTCGTTGATTTATTCGGAGGCTCTGGTCTGTTGTCCCACATCACCAAGTACAACAAGCCAAACGCAACTGTCGTATATAACGACTATGATAACTATCGTCGCCGCTTGGAGAACATCGAAAGGACAAACAAGTTGCTGGAAGACCTGCGCGAGATAGTCAAATGCTGCCCGCGCCATAAATTGATAGATAAGTCAACGCGCGAGCGCATCTTCCAGCGTTTGGAACGCGAGGAACAAAGCGGATTTGTAGACTATATCACCATATCTTCCTCCTTGCTGTTCTCAATGAAATATGTGCTGTCATTGGACGAACTACGCAAAGAAGGTATGTACAACAATATCCGAAAGAACGATTATTCTTGCAATGGATACTTGGACGGACTCGTGATTGAAAGCTGCGACTACAAAGAACTTTTCAATCGGTACAAAGACAATCCGAATGTGGTGTTCTTGGTTGACCCTCCATATCTGTGCACAGAAGTCGGGGCTTACAATATGAGTTGGAGGCTCGGTGACTATTTGGATGTCCTCACAGTCTTGCAGGGAAAGAGGTTCGTTTATTTCACCTCCAATAAGTCTTCTATCGTTGAACTTTGCGAATGGCTTGGGAACAATCAAAACCTTGGAAATCCTTTCGCAAACGCCAATAAAGTAGAGTTTAATGCTCATATGAACTACAGTTCGCACTACACAGATATAATGTTGTACAGAATTGCCTGACCTATATATATTGTTCCTTTGAATGTTGTTCAAATGCCGTTTGAACATGATAAAAGCCACTTTTTCGAGTGGCTTTTTCTGTGTTTTGTTGCATTTCGTTTTTGCACCAAAAAATCACATTTCGTTTTTCCAAAGTTGCGCTTTTGGTTTTGCCGTGATTAGCATGCAAAAAGATGTGTCCTATACGCAATTTTTTCCCCCGAAAAACCCGTCAACCCAGCACTAATTCGCATAACTGTCTGTAATCAAGTTGGTTGCGAGTGTATGGTTTGCACCACAAGGTGCTGTGTCAAAATGTGCATGTAGCCCTGAAAGGGCTTAATAATACAGCACTAAGTTTGCCCCTTTCAGGGGCACATCTGCAACAATGTTCATTTTGACACAGCTCCACAAAAATCCGTGCAATTCGTCTGCGAAAAAACAACAAATTTCCATAAAAACGGGCTTTCTTAGCGCAAAATGAGCGTTTTTATTGGGAAATGTCGTAACTTTGTCGGGCATAAGGCATTAACTGACCAAAATAACAAACAATACACCAGAATGAAAAGAACACTACTCCTAACCGGTTTGTGCGTAATACTTTCGCTCTCAGTATCAGCACAAACCCCGTTTATCCCCGAAGGCGGCAAGAAATGGGACGGCCATTTGGACGCGCTCGTTGCCGGGGGCACCGTGCAGCGCATCGCTGCCAAGGGCGTGCAAAGCATCACGCCGCAAACGCTCACAGGCGTTATCATCAACAGTAGCAAGCCTGCCGTGACGGCTGACTTCGTGAAAGGGCAGGGCTTCGAGGCGATGCCCATCACCGACAGCGTGCTTACGGCAAAGATACCCGCCACGCTCATTCCCGTGCTGGCTGAGCGCGAGGAGGTGCTTTATATTAATAGTACGCGCACGTACGAGCCGTTCATGGATAAGGTGCGTCCCGAAGTGGGGGCAACGAAGGTCCATGCCGGCACGGGGCTGGAAACGCCCTTCACGGGCAAAGGCGTCGTGGTTGGCGTGATCGACCAAGGTTTCGAGTTCCAGCACCTCGCGTTCAAGAACGAAGACGGTTCGCTGCGCGTCAAGGCCGTGTGGAACCGTAACGTGACCAACAGTTCTATGAGCACCACGATTCCCACGAAGGGCGACGTGACCAACGACGGCACGGGACACGGCACGCACGTGACGAGCATTGCAGCCGGAAGCAAAACCACTTACAACGACTATTATGGCATCGCTCCCGAGGCAGACATCGTGATGGTGCCGAGCGTAGGGTTCGAGAACAATGAGGTGCTCGAAGATGCCAAGGCCATCAAGGATTTCGCCGAAGCCAACGGCCAGCCGTGGGTCATCAACATGAGTTTCGGCGGACATATGGGCCCGCACGACGGACTGACGCTTTACGACCAAAGCATGAGCGCGCTCTCGGGCGAGGGCGGCATCCTCGTGGCGGCGCTCGGCAATGAATACGACCAAAGCCTGCACGCTTCGCACACGTTCACGGCAGCCGACGAGGTGAAGGACTTTGTGGTTCAGCCCTCTGCCGACCGCAGCTATTACGGCACCATATCCTTGTGGAGCCAGCACGCTGACGGGCAGAAGCATCTCACGATTAAGCCCTTCGTGATGAACGGACGCAACAAACGCTATCTCACCGCGGCCAACGTCCAAAGCGCAGGCGGTTCGTACTGGGAGGGTGTCGACCCTTACAGCAAGAAGCAGGGGTGCGAGATTTATGTACCCATGTCGCGCCTTTACAGCGTTGTAGGCCTTTCTTCTTCTTCTAACTATTACCTCGGCGTGGAAGTCACGGCTTCCGACCCTGCAGAAGTCCATGCCTGGACACTGCAAGGCAGCGGCACGTTCGCATCGCGCCTTACGGGAGCCAATTGCGTAAAGGGCGACAACAAGTATCAGGTGGGCGAAGGCGCAGCCTCTATTCCCCGTTGCGTAGCCGTTGCCTCCTACAATACCTCTAAAACAATTACGTCTGCCATCGACGGCGGCACATATACATATAGCGTGGGCAACGTGGGCGATATCAGCAACTTCAGTAACATTGGCCCATATCTCGGCAACCAGCCCAAGCCCACCGTTTCTGCCCCAGGCGCTGTGATCAAGGCGGCCATCTCCCGCTACGACGGAGGCTTCGACGCCAAAGACCTGAGCATTGTAGACGTCATCAAGGTCGATCCCCGAAACTCCTATTACTATGCCGGTATGTCGGGCACGTCGATGGCTTCGCCCGTTGTGGCGGGCTGCGTGGCCCTGTGGCTGCAAGCCAATCCCAAGCTCACTTACGAGAACGTCGTGGAAATCCTCAAAACCACTTCCGTTCGCGACAGCTACACGCAGACGGGTTTCAACACGGGCAACGAGGAGTGGAACGACCGCTGGGGCTACGGCAAAATAGATGTCTACGAAGGCTTGAAACTGGCTTTGAAAATGGGTGCCGAGGCAGGCATCAACAAGGTATTCAACTCTGAAACCCCCATTACCTTGCAGAAAGGCCTGAACGAATGGAAGGTGCTCTTCAACAATGATGAAAGCTTTGCCGACGTCGCCCTTTACACGGCCGACGGCCGCCCCGTGTGGCGCAAGAGCATCGCTCAGCCGCGCCAAGGCGAAGAGGCTGTCATCTCGCTGCGCGGCACAACTCCCGGTGCTTACCTCATTCGCATCAACACCACCGCCGGCACGCTCACGCGCAAAGTGCTGGTGAAATGATTTCGCCATAACGCCATAGTGTTATAACGAACGCGAGGGTGTGTCAAATTGAATATTGTTGCAGATGTGCCCCTGAAATGTCGTGCGAATGAGCGCAATCAAGTTTACTTGAAATGGCGTGCAAATGAGCGCAGAGCCGAACTTGTTCGGGCTATGCCGAGTGCAGCCGACATTATGAAATTGCCGAATGCAGCCGACATTTCAGGGCTACATGCACATTTTGACACAGCACCACGAAAATTCCAGGCACTTAACGCATAATTCAACCAATAGGGAGACAACGATAATTAAAGGACACTACCGTGGACAATTCAGAAACAGGGCTTGAAAAAAAAAAGACTTATGGGTCAAAATAAAGCCCCCTTACAATCAAGCGATTGTAAGGGGGTCTGTCGTACTCGGAGCCGGGGTCGAACCGGCACGGGTTGCCCCACTGGTGTTTGAGACCAGCGCGTCTACCGATTCCGCCATCCGAGCCGCGCTTAATAAAGTGGTGCAAAGATATGCTTTTTTGCCTTACAAACCAAGCGCAATGCGGAAAAACCACGGTTTTTTGTGCCGAAAAGCCCCTTTTAAGTACTTCTTAACCTTGTTTTACTGGCTTTTCCTGGCAACTTTTCCTATATTAGCATCAAGAAACGCGAGAATGACAATTTTCTTCGCGCTGCATCGTTATTAAAGTGGGGGCTATATATTCCCACCGTAAATTATCAATTGTCCTTCCTAAAACCATTCGATTATGAAAGCACCCGAGTGTTTCTGCATTATTCTTGCCGGCGGCGCGGGCCGACGCCTTTGGCCGGGCAGCCGCAAGCAACTGCCTAAGCAGTTCATTGATTTTCTCGGCTGCGGCCGTACTTTAATCCAGCAGACGTTTGACCGCTTTGCGCGGTTCGTGCCTGCCGACCATATCCTCGTTTCTACTTACAAGGACTACGTACCGCTTGTCAAGGAGCAATTGCCCGCCTTGCCGGCAAGCAACATCTTGAGCGAGGGCTCGCAGCAAAGCACGGCGCTGGCGGCAGCTTGGGCTACGTGGCACGTGGCACGCCTTGCGCCCGGTGCAAACCTGATAGTGTCGCCTGCCGACCAGATTATCCACGATGAGGCCCGTTTTGAAGAGGAAGTTCAGAGGGGGCTGCAATACGTGGGCAGCCACTGCGAGTTCCTCGTTATGGGCATTAAGCCCGCTTTCCCCGACACTGGCTACGGTTACATTCAGATGGGCAGCCGCGTGGCTGGCGGCACGTATCGCGTCAAGTCGTTCAGCGAAAAGCCCGAAATGGACTATGCCGAGGCGTTTGTTGAGAGCGGCGAATTTCTGTGGAACACGGGACTTTTCCTGTGGAACGAGCGCACTATGTGGCAGACGCTCCACGAGCGTTTCCATGCCATTGAGGTGCCCGCGCGCTCTCTTGCTGGCGACGCCCGGTTCAGCCAAGAGGAGGAGGCGGTGTTCATCAACGAGAACTTCCCTGCGGAGCTGCCGCGCAGCATAGACCTCTGCGTTTTGGAGCGTTGCACGAATGTCGCCGTGCAGACTTGCACTTTCGGCTGGTGCGATATCGGCAATTGGGCCGACCTTTATCAGGCGGGGCGCAAGGATGCCGACAGCAATGTCGTGACTGGCGACGGGCATGCCATGCTTTCGGGTTGCCGCAAGAATATCGTGCGCCTGCCAGCAGGAAAGACGGCCGTTATCAACGGGCTTGAGAACTACGTGGTGGTGCAGGACGGCGACATGCTGCTGATCTGCCCTAACGACCCTGCGCTTACGCGCCGCCTCATTACGGAGGCCCGCGTGCAGCTGGGAGAATAGAGCCCTGCGGCGGACTTCTATCCGTGCGCCCTTGGCATTTCAAATAAAAAGGATGTGCGTCCAGCGGGACACACATCCTTCTTTTATTACCTAATGGTGGGTTCTATAACTTCCCACCGTAAAATTACAATAATGTTGGATTGACGTTTTGTCATCTTTTGTTTTTTTTCGGTCTAAATCGTAAGTCTCATCGGTCACGTAGCCCGCTACGCTCCCTCTTCAACTTACAATTTATCCTCGAAAATAAATCCAAAATCTGCCAAAGCGA
>JALFUO010000004.1 GCA_022784065.1 Bacteroidales bacterium
CAGGCAGGCCAAGGCTGATATGTCAATAAAAACAGCACAACTTCCTGCATTGTGTCTATTGAATCAGTATGGCATAAAAAAACTGTCTACCGTTTCAGATAATAAGAGCAAAAAGTGTCTAGTAAAATCAGGAAAAGACACCCATTTGCCCTTTGATGTTTTTCCCGCTCCTATAAGACATTTTTTCCTTCCTCCCTGATATTTTTCACTGTCATATAAGAAAAAGTTTATTACAAAGTTTGTAACAAGCGTTACAAAGTTTCTAATACATGTTACAAAGTTTGTAATACGTGTTACAAAGTTTGTAACAAAAACTTTCTTATAGGCAAGGAAAAAATATGAGGCAGCAAGGAAAAATTATCTTGCTGCAAATAAAAAATTGCTCCGAGCAAATGGCGCGGGGAACGGCAGATAATCTTTCTTGAACTGCCTGAAATCCACAAATCACCGAATAAATCCGCCTCAAATAACCGAATAAATTTGCCACAAATCACCGAAAAAATCGCGAAAGGCACGTAGTAATCAAAATAAAAGTCGTACTTTTGTCCTCAAAATAAAAGCATTATGGCAAAGTACAAGCAAAGGATTGCAGATAGGCTACTGCAACGCAAAGTATCGGGAAAAGGTGCCGTCTTGATTGAAGGACCAAAATGGTGCGGCAAGACAACAACGGCCAAGCAGTTGGCCAAAAGCATTTTGGACTTAGGCGATTCCACCGTCCTCAAGCAAAGCACGGGTCTTATAGAGATCAGCCCCCATACTCTCTTGGAAGGATCAACGCCGCGCTTGATTGACGAATGGCAGGCATTGCCTCCCATCTGGGATTCGATACGTAGCGAAGTGGATAGGCGGGGCGAGCCGTCGCAGTTTATTCTCACGGGTTCATCGGTACTGCCAGAGGCTGACGAAACGATACACAGCGGCACGGGCAGGTTTGCAACCATCAAGATGCGCCCTATGAGTTTGTACGAAAGCGGCGAATCGAACGGCTCGGTCAGCGTTAAAGACCTGTTTGAGGGGAAAGCATTTTCCGTCAGGCAGTGCGGCCTCACCGCTGCCGACATTGCGTATCTCACCTGTCGGGGAGGCTGGCCGTGGGCAACCTTGATTTCAAAAGAATATGCCCTTGACCAGGCTTTCGACTATGTGGATTCTGTGATTAAAAAGGATATTCAGCGCGTCAACAAGGTGAAGCACAGTGCCGAACGGGCGAAGTTGCTTTTGCGTTCGTATGCAAGGAATATCTCCCAGCAAGTATCTTATGCCACAATCCGAAAGGATATGCTCGCAAACGATGCGGGCACGCTGGACGAGGATACAGTGGCAGATTATATCAAGGCATTGAAAAAACTATTTGTAATAGAAGACCTCGCCGCTTGGAATCCAAACATTCGGAGTAAGGCGGCGATTAGAACAAGCGACACGCGCCACTTCGTAGATCCGAGCATCGGTACGGCGGCTTTGGGATTGGGGCCGCAAGACTTAATAAACGACCTCAGATCTTTTGGATTCTTCTTTGAAGATTTGGCGGTGCGCGATTTACGCGTATATGCGGACGCTATTGACGGCGAATTGTATCACTATCGAGATAGCAACGGATTGGAATGTGACGCCGTGCTTCATCGGCGCAACGGCAGTTATGCGCTGCTCGAGGTGAAACTGGGCGGAGAAAAGAACATTGAGGAAGGCGCAAGCAATCTCATGGCGTTGGCCCGAAATATCGATACGGAGAAAATGCCCGCCCCATCGTTTTTGGCGGTCATCGTAGGCGTGGGACAATATGCCTACCGGCGAAAAGACGGCGTGTATGTGATTCCTATCGGATGCCTGAAAGATTAAAGGGCGAAACAGGCAATCTTACTAATACAAAAAACTTAGGGCGTGCCGATTGGCACGCCCTAATTGCTTATTATGAGTATGTTATAATGACTGCTTTACGCCTGCGCGATGCACTCAATTTCCACCAACGCGCCTTTGGGCAGGGTTTTTACTGCCACGGCGGAGCGGGCGGGGAAAGGAGCGGCGAAGAACTCGGCATAAACCTCGTTCATCGCGGCAAAGTCGTTCATGTCGGCAAGGAAGACGGTGGTTTTTACAACGTTGGCCATAGAAGTGCCGGCTTCTTCGAGAATAGCCTTCATGTTTGTGAGCGACTGACGGGTCAGTTCTTTAATGCCGCCCTCTGCGAAGGCACCCGTGGCGGGGTCGATGGGCAGTTGGCCCGACACAAACACCAGTTCGCCCACTTTAATGGCTTGGCTGTACGGACCTATTGCGGCAGGTGCGTTTGTTGTGGAAATTGCGTTCATGGTTGTATAATGATGTTTTAAGATATTATTTGAGATAATCGTCGAAGTAGCGCGTGATGCGTTCATGGAGATGCACCATATCGCGCCCCATCATATTATGTTCCTGACCGGGATAAACGAAATAGTCGGGCTGCGTGCCGGCATCTTCACAGGCGCGGAGGAAAGCAAGGCTGTGCTGCAGCACGCAAGTGCCGTCGTTAAGACCCACGATGATTTGCAGGCGGCCTTTGAGGTTCTTGGCCTTAGGCAGCAGCGAGGAACTTTCGTAACCGTCGGGGTTTTCCTGCGGCGTGTCCATGTAGCGCTCGCCATACATCACCTCGTAATATTTCCAGTCGATAACCGGGCCGCCCGCCACGCCGACTTTGAACACGTCGGGGTAGGAACACATGAGGTTGGTGGTCATGTAGCCGCCGAACGACCAGCCGTGCACGCCGAGGCGGTCGGCATCGACGTAAGGCAGGGTTTTGAGAAACTCCACGCCCTGCATCTGGTCTTTCATCTCGATGTCCCCGAGATGGCGGTGCGTGCAGCTCTCGAAGTCGAAGCCGCGATATTGCGAACCACGGTTGTCGATGACAAACAGCACGTAGCCGCGCTGCGCCATATAGATTTCCCACGGGCGGGCGGCGAAATTCCAACTTTCCTCCACGTTGTTGGCGTGCGGACCGCCGTAAACGTACACCACCGTGGGGTATTTCTTTGCGGGGTCGAAGCCAACGGGCTTCACCAGGCGGTAGTAGAGGTCGGTCGTGCCGTCGGCAGCCTTGATGCTGCCGCCCGTGATTTCGGGCACGTTGAAGTCGGCCCACGGCGTGGCGATGCGCTCTTGCACGGCTTGCTTCTTGCCATTGGAGGTATTGACGAAGTCAACCTGGCGATAGGTGTCGGGCTTGCTCCAACGGTCGCAAAGGAAACGGCCGCCGGCGGAAAGGGAGGCGCGGTGCACGCCCTCGCCATTGTCGAGCAACTGGCGCTTGCCCGATGCTACTTGCACGGAATAGAGATTGTGGCGCACGGGCGACTGCTCATTTGCCAGGTAAACGATACTCTTTGTCTGTTCGTTGAAACCGATGAAATCTATCACCTCAAACGCGCCTTTGGTGAGCTGCGCCAACTGCTTGCCCGTGGTGTCGAAGAGATAAAAATGGTTGTATCCATCGCGCCGCGACTGCATCACGAACTTGCCGGCGTCCCACGGCAGAAAGACAATCGGGTTCATAGGCTCGACGTAACGCGCATTGGTCTCGGTGTACAAAACGCCTTTGCGCTCGCCCGTGGCAGCATCGTAGGCTACGAGCTCCGCCTTATCCTGCGTGCGGGGCAGTTCAAACATATAAACAGTGCTTTCATCGGGCGACCAGGCTATATTGGTGAAATAGCGGTCGGTGGGGTCGCCGGCTTTAAGATAGACCGTCTGCCCAGTTGCAGGGTTGAAGATGCCGACAGTTACCTTATGGCTCGTCATGCCCGCCATGGGGTATTTCTCGGGCGCGAACTGTGCCACGCGGTGGAAGATGTCGATAAGCGGGAAGTCCGTCACCATGGTTTGATCCATGCGGTAGAACGCCAGCAGATTACCCTTAGGGCTCCAAAACAGCCCTTCGTTGATGCCGAACTCGTTGCGGTGCACGGTGAGGCCGTACTGCAACTCGCGCGTGCCGTCGGTCGTGACCGTAAGGTCCTTGCCCTCGCGCGTGCGTATATATATATTGTAGTCCTTCACGTAGGCCAGCGCCGAGGTGACGGGTGCTGTTTTCGTGGCTTGAAGATTTCCTTCGGGGCGGAGCATAGAAAAGACGATTTGCTTCTTGGTCCAGTCGTAGTCCACTGTGCCCTTGTCGGCACGGACGCGTACTACGGTGCCGTTTGCTTCGGGAAAGGCTGCGCCTGTAAGGGTGCGCACCTTGCCGAATGCCGCCGTGTCGAGCGCGGCATTGATGTCGGCGAGAGAGCAGAGCGCAGCATTTTTCTCCACCTTCTTTCCCTTGTTGTCGAAAAGGAGGTTCAGTTCTTCCACTTTCGTCTCAACGAGGCGGTCGCCCCACCAAGTGGTAAATACAGAGCGGGGTTGGATGTTCCAATAGTTCGAGCCGCCCCACATCAAGTCATCGAGCGTGAACTGCTTTGTGTCTTGTGCCATAATGGGTAAATGTGCCAGCAGGAAAAGCAAGCCTGCGGC
The DNA here is from genome assembly GCA_022784065.1 of Bacteroidales bacterium. Taxonomy (GTDB): domain Bacteria; phylum Bacteroidota; class Bacteroidia; order Bacteroidales; family Bacteroidaceae; genus Alloprevotella. The sequence goes on from JALFUO010000004.1 coordinate 4,492, forward strand.
TATGAGTTTCTTGTTTGCCATGGTTTTCATCGTAAAAGGTTCATTTATTAGTAGACGAGTAGACAAGTAAACGAGTATACGAGACAGAGATGTTTTGAAAATATAAATTTATATGAGTAACTTGTCTTGTTTACTTGTATACTGGTTTACTTGTTTACTAAAATATTTTGATTTTCAATCTCTATCGGGTCTTTTGCCGCCGCGCTTGCCGCCAAAGTCCCGGCGGTCTGAGGAGCGTCCGCCAAACTTGCCGCCCCTGCCGCGCTCATCGCGGTCGCTGCGGCGCTTGAAGTCGCCACGCTCGTGCTTGAAGTCGCCGCCCTTCCCGCGCTTGAAGTCTTTTTCGCCCTCAAAGTGGCGCGGATTATCGTTACGGCGTTCGCGAGGCCCGAAAGTATTTTGAAACTCGCGGTGACGCTTGCGCAGCATCTCGTATTCGGGCGTAAAGTCCTCGTCGGGCACGCGCTCTTCATCGGCGGGGCGGCGATTGAACTCGCCACGGTTCTGCTTGAAACGGTGCTTCTCGCCCATGCGGCGGCGTTCCTCGGTGGTCTTCACCTCGCCGCCGGCAGCGCGAAACGCGTTGAGCTTGCCGTCGAAGAGCTGATATTTGCGGAACTCGCAGTCGAGCGCGCCGTTGTAAAGGGGAATTTTGAAACTCGGCTTCAAACCGATAGCTTCAAAGCATTCCTCCTTATAACTGATAATCCAAGCCTCGTTGCCGCAGAAGGAATGTTTCAGCGTCTTGCCGATCATCTGATAAAGCCCCGTGAGGTCTTCGGGCTTGAGGCGTTCGCCGTATGGCGGGTTGGTCACCATGATCGCCTTCTCGGCAGGCTGCTCAAACTTTTGGAAGTCGCGCTGCTCGAGGGTTACGATGTCGCTCACACCCGCTGCCTTCACGTTGGCATCGGCTGCCTCAATGGCACGCAGGTTAAGGTCGTAACCGTAAATCTTATGGTCGAAGGCACGCTCTTGCGTGTCGTCGTCGTAAATCTCCTGTAAGAGTTCGGGGTCGAAATCCTTCCAATTCTCAAAACCGAACTTTTTGCGGAACACGCCGGGGTAGATGTTGCGTGCCATGAGGGCGGCCTCCACCAAAATAGTGCCTGAACCGCAAAACGGGTCGATGAAATCAGACTTAAAGTCCCAGCCCGACAACTTTATCAAGCCTGCGGCGAGCACCTCGTTAATGGGCGCGTCCACCGAAGCCGCGCGGTAGCCGCGCAGGTGCAGGCTCTCGCCGGAAGAGTCGAGAGAAAGCGTGCATTGCGTATCGGCAATGTGGATATTAAGACGGATGTCGGGATTGGTGATACGGATATTGGGGCGTTCGCCGTGCTTCTCGCGGAAATAGTCCACGATGGCGTCTTTCACTTTATAGGCCACGAACTTAGAGTGGCGGAACTCCTCGGAATAAACCACAGAGTCGACCGAAAAAGTCGTTTTCAGATCGAGATAGTCGTCCCATTCCACGCCGCGCACGGCGTTGTAGACATCGTCGGCATCAGTTGCCTTAAAAGTTTTGATGGGTTTCAAAATTCTGACGGCGGTGCGCAGGCAGAAGTTGGCGCGGTACATCATTGCCTTGTCACCAGTGAACGACACCATGCGCCGGCCGATTTCGATGTTGTTGGCACCGAGTTCGGTCAGTTCTTGCGCCAAAACCTCTTCAAGGCCTTGAAAGGTTTTGGCAATTAGCTGAAATTCTTGCATTGAAAAAAGGTAAGGATTATAATCCGTATGAGGAAACAACGCGCAAATTTACGAAAATATGCGCTTATATGCGCAGACAATTAGTTTTTTAGTGAAAACGGGGCGCACCTTTGCTCCATTCTGCCTGCGTCTATATATAATATTGTGTGCCCCGAAACTGCGCGGAATGCGTTTTTTTATAAGACGATACATTATATAATGTCTTTTTTCCCTACTTTTGCACGCAGAAATTAAAGTATCATATATTACAATGCCCAAAAACTTAGTCATTGTGGAGTCGCCCGCAAAGGCAAAAACCATTGAGAAATTCCTTGGCGACGACTATAAAGTAATGTCGAGTTACGGCCATATCCGTGACCTGAAAAAGAAAAACTTCGGCGTAGACCTCGACACGTTTGCGCCCGACTACGAAATACCAGCCGACAAGCAGCACGTGGTGAGCGAGCTGCGCTCTGCCGCCAAGAAAGCCTCCGCCGTATGGCTCGCGTCCGATGAAGACCGCGAAGGAGAGGCCATCTCGTGGCACTTGGCGGAGGTGCTCGGCATTGACCCCAAGACGGCGCAGCGCATCGTGTTCCACGAAATCACGAAGCCCGCTATCCTCGCCGCCATAGAGCACCCGCGCTCCATTGACCTCAACCTCGTGGACGCGCAGCAGGCCCGCCGCGTGCTCGACCGCCTCGTAGGCTTCAAAGTGTCGCCCGTGCTGTGGCGGCGCGTGCGCCCCAGCCTTTCGGCAGGGCGCGTGCAGAGCGTCGCCGTGCGCCTCATCGTGGAGCGCGAGCGCGAAATCGCCGCTTTCAAGGAGCAGAGCGCTTACCGCGTGAGTGCCGTGTTCACGCTCGGGGATAGCGGAAAGGAAGTACGCGCCGAACTCGACCGCCGCTTCAAGACGAAAGCCGAGGCTGAGGCATTCCTGCTCAGTTGCAACGGCGCGGCATTCCATGTGGCAGGGGTGGAAACGCGCCCCATGCACCGCACACCCGCGCCGCCGTTCACCACCTCGACCTTGCAGCAGGAAGCCGCCCGCAAGTTAGGCTTCAGCGTTTCGGCCACGATGCGCGTGGCTCAGACGCTCTACGAGGCGGGTCTCATCACCTACATGCGTACCGACTCTACCAATCTCTCCGCGCTGTGCCTCAACGCTTGCGGCCCCGTCATTGAGGAGAGCATGGGCAAGGAATACCATAAGCGCCGCACCTACCACACCCACACCAAGGGAGCACAAGAGGCGCACGAGGCCATTCGTCCCACCGACATGCGCCGCGCCGAGATTGAAGGCACGGCACAGGAACGCCGCCTCTACGCCCTGATCCGCAAACGCACGCTCGCCTGCCAGATGGCGGACGCGCTGATAGAGAAGACCACGGCTGTTATCGCCATCGACGGCAAGCCCGAAACGTTCGTGGCCAACGGCGAGGTGGTGAAGTTCGACGGTTTCCTGCGCGTCTATGCCGACAGCCGCTTTGCCGGCGACGGCGAGGGCGAAGACGCTCCCGGCATGCTGCCGCAGATGTCGGAGGGCGAAACCGCATGCGCCACGGAGATTTCTGCCCGCGAGCGTTTCTCCGCAGCGCCGGCACGCTACAACGAAGCCTCGCTCGTGCATAAACTCGAAGAACTGGGCATCGGCCGCCCGTCTACCTACGCGCCAACGATTTCTACCATTCAGCAGCGCGGCTATGTGGCGAAGGGCGACAAGGAAGGCACGGAGCGCCCCTACACGATGCTCGTCCTCGCCGACGGCAAGGTGCAGGAGGCTACGCGCACCGAGACGGTGGGCAGCGAGAAGGGCAAGCTGATGCCGACCGACGTGGGGCTGGTGGTCAACGACTTCCTCCTGGAAGCCTTCCCGGGCATTATGGACTACAACTTCACCGCCAACGTCGAGAAAGAGTTTGACGAGGTGGCAGAAGGCAAGAAAGACTGGAAGCAACTCATTCAATCATTCTATAAAGATTTCGAGCCAGACGTGGAACGCTCGCTCGAGCAGCAGTCCGACCACAAGGTGGGCGAGCGCAGCCTCGGCATCGATCCCGCCAGCGGCAAGCCCGTGGTGGTGAAGATTGGCCGCTTCGGGCCTATGGCGCAGATCGGCGAAACGGGCGAGGAGGAAAAGCCGCGCTTCGCACGCCTCGCCGCAGGGCAGAGCATTGAGACTATCACGCTCGAAGAAGCCCTCGACCTCTTCAAACTGCCGCGCGTTTGCGGCGCGTTTGAGGGCAAGGACCTCGTGGTGTCGACGGGACGCTTCGGCCCTTACGTGATGCACGACAAGAAGTTCGTGTCTATCCCGAAAAACATCGACCCGCTCGAAATCACGCAGGAACAGGCTATCAACCTGATTGTCACGAAGCGCAACGCCGAGGAGCAGTCTATCCTCAAAACCTTCGAGGAACAGGAGGGACTGCAAATCCGCACTGGCCGCTTCGGCCCTTACATCGCCTGCAATGGCAAGAACTTCAAGATACCGCGCTCTATGGCAGAGCGTGCCGCAGAACTGACGATCGAGGAGTGCCGCAAAATCATGAGCGAGCTGCCCAAGAAGAAAGCGAAGAAATAAAGCCGCCGATGAAAAGCATTATCCTTTTAGGCTATATGTGTGCCGGCAAGACCACCGTGGGGCGTGCCGTGGCCAAGAAACTGGGCTGCACGTTCTACGACTTGGACTGGTACATCGAGGAGCGTTTCCATACGAAGGTGGCGCGTATCTTCGCCGAGGAAGGCGAGGCGCGCTTCCGCGACCTCGAGCGCCGCATGCTCCATGAGGCGGCGGAGTTTGAGAACGTGGTGCTGGCCTGCGGCGGCGGTACGCCGTGCTTCTTCGACAATATGGACTATATGAATACCGTGGGGCACACTTTCTATATGAAAGCCTCCGTCCAAACGCTCTGCGACCACATAGGCATGAGCCGCGGCGAACGCCCGCTGCTGAAAGGCAAGAGCAGCGAGGAACTCAAAGAGTTCGTCACAGCCCAACTTGCCGAGCGCGAACCGTTTTATTGCCAAGCACAAGAAATCATTGACGTGAACGTGCTTGACTCTTTCGACAAAATCGACCACGTAGCCGACCTTATTTGCGAGCGGCTGTAATATCATCATCCATCTATCCCACACAAACTTATTGCCAATGAGAAAATGGAGAATTGAAGATTCCGAAGAACTTTACAACGTCAAAGGCTGGGGCGTAAACTATTTCGGCATCAATGAAAAAGGACACGCCTACGTGTCACCGCGCAAAGACGGCGTGAAGGTAGACCTCAAAGAAGTAGTTGACGAACTCAACTCGCGCGACATCACCGCGCCCGTCCTGCTGCGCTTTCCCGATATCCTCGACAACCGCATCGAAAAGACGGCAGAATGCTTCGACCGCGCCGAAAAGGAGTACAACTACAAGGCCGACCACTTCATCATCTACCCCATTAAGGTAAACCAGATGCGCCCCGTGGTGGAGGAAATCATCAGCCACGGCAAGAAGTACAACCTCGGCCTCGAAGCAGGCAGCAAGCCCGAACTGCACGCCGTGCTGGCCACAAATATGGACAGCGACAGCCTGATTATCTGCAACGGCCACAAAGACCAGAACTTTATAGAACTTGCGCTCTTGGCACAGAAAATGGGCAAGCGCGTGTTCCTTGTCATTGAGAAGATGCCCGAACTCGTCAGCATCGCCCGCGCCGCGCAGAAACTCGGCGTGCGTCCCAACCTCGGCATCCGCATTAAGCTCGCCTCGTCGGGCACGGGCAAGTGGCAGGAGAGCGGCGGCGACGCCTCCAAGTTCGGCCTCAACTCTGCCGAACTGCTGCAAGCCTTGCAGACGCTCGACGAAATGGGCATGCACGACTGCCTGAAACTCATCCATTTCCACATCGGCTCGCAAATCACCAAAATTCGCCGCATCTCCACCGCCTTGCGCGAGGCGGCGCAGTTCTACGTGCAGCTCCACGCCATGGGCTTCAACGTGGAGTTTGTGGACTGCGGCGGCGGCCTCGGCGTGGACTACGACGGCACGCGCTCAAGCAACTCCGAAAGTTCGGTGAACTATTCTATCCAGGAATACGTGAACGACTGCGTCTATACCTTCGCCGACGCAGCCAACAAAAACAATATTCCCCATCCCAACCTCATCACCGAAGGCGGCCGCTCGCTCACGGCTCACCACTCCGTGCTGATACTCGACGTGCTCGAATGCGCCTCGATGCCTTACATGCCCGAGGACTTCCAGCCCGCTGAGGGCGACCACCAGCTCGTGCGCGACCTCACGGAAATCTGGGACAAACTCTCCTCGCGCTCCATGCTCGAAGACTGGCACGACGCGCAGGATATCCGCGACGAAGCGCTCGACCTCTTCCGCCACGGCATCATCGACCTTAAAACCCGTGCGCACATCGAAAGCCTCTATTGGAGCATCACGCACGAAATCTCTGACCTCGTGCACCACCAGAAGCACGTGCCCGACGAACTGCGCAACCTCGACAAGACGATGGCGGACAAGTATTTCTGCAACTTCTCGCTCTTCCAGTCCATGCCCGACTCTTGGGGCATCGACCAGCTCTTCCCCATCATGCCTATCGCGCGACTCGACGAGAAACCCACGCGCTCGGCAACCTTGCAGGACATCACCTGCGACTCGGACGGCAAAATCAGCACGTACGTGAACTACAACCAGCAAACGTCGTACCTCCCGCTGCACCCCATACGCGAGGGCGAGCATTATTATATCGGCGTGTTCCTCGTGGGGGCTTATCAGGAAATCCTCGGCAACATGCACAACCTGTTCGGCGACACGAACGCCGTGCACATCACCATCGACGGCGACGACTACAACATTGAGAAGACCATCGACGGCGAAACTGTTGCCGACGTGCTCGAATACGTGCAATACGACCCCAAGCGACTGGTGCGCCGCCTCGAAACATGGGTGAGCAAGGCCGTAAAGGAAGGCAAAATCACGATTGAGGAAGGCAAGGAGTTTATCTACAATTACCGCTCCGGCCTTTACGGATATACTTATTTGGAATAAATCATCCCTTTTTTCATGCGAAAAATCTCACTGCTCCTCATCTGCGCCCTCTGCGCCCTCGCCGTTTCTGCGAAAGGCAAGAAGGCAAAGGTCGTTAAGCAACCGGCGGTTGCCGTGCTGCTCAACGGCAGCACAGCCCCCGTGGCCGTGACGCTGACAGATACCGCCACCGTGTTGCATTTCGTAAAACCCTTTTTCTGGTCGTGGGGCATTATGGGAGAGGCCGCGCTCGTATGCGACGGCAAGGAATACAAAGTCCGCAGCGGCAAATGCTTTAAGCGCAAAACCGTTGTGCCCGACTGGACACAATATATTATTAAGGACGAAAAGAACGACCGCATCTCCATCGACCCGAAGGCGGTGAGCAACGAGGTGGTATCTGCCTTGCCCATTGTCTTTAACCAGCTGATGCCCACCGTTGACCTGAAAGACCGCAGCGCGGTGCAGGACTCTATGGTGCTTGTGTTCGAACCTCTGCCCAAGAACGCAAAAACATTTGACTTCATTGAGGGAAAAGCCAATGACTGCTGGCAGGCCTACGGCATCCGCCTCGACGGCAAGCAGTACGCCCCCTCAACCTTTACGCCCGAGCCTGCCGCGCCCGCCACGTTCGGCCCTTACGACGGCAAAATGCAACGCAGCCGCATCTTCATCAAACTTTTGGGCGACGTGTCGGAAGAGGCCTTGAACAGCATCGACTTCTCCCTCCACACCTTTGGTTCTTACACGCAGTGCTACCCGTTTTATAGAATCGTAGCCGACAGCACCGCCGCGCCCGACAGCCGCACAAAGGTCATTACCCTCGATGCCTGCTATCCGTTCAATGCCAACATCAGGTCGGGACTTACGAACTTCGATATATTCGTAGAACCGGGAAAGGACCTCACCATTGCCATCGACGTGCCGGCACTGACACGCAGCCTCAACGGCGATGCCTCCGCAGATTTTATCCGTTTCTGCAGCCCTTACACCGCACTCTGCGAGGATTATTTCACCCGAAAACACTTCGGGCAAATGACGAGGCAGATGCCCGTGCCGCGCAATGCAAAGAACGCCGCACCGATGACGTTCCCGGTTTACAGGGACAGTTGCCGCGCCGCCCTCTCGCGCGACCTTGCTTACGCAAAAGCCCTCACCGGCGTGGACGATGGTACGCGCCGCTACCTCATGCTTTATGCCGAAGGGTGCTATGTTGCCAAATTGACGGGCTACCGCCGTTGGCTGCATCAATTTCTATATGCTCAGGGCGAGATGTCGGGCGAGAAGCGCGACTCGCTCTTTAAGGCGCATTATGGCAAGGACTTCACGCTGAAAGAGAAGGACGTGGCTGCCACGCTCAACCTGTTCCGCAGCCCCGAAGCCGTTGCCGTATTGAACGATGCCCGCTCGACGGATGCCTATGCCCGCGCCAACGGATTGGAGCAGTCGCCGCTCGGCAAGTGGTGCACTGAAATCAAACGGGTAATCGACGTGAAAGAGCGGATTGGCAAGATGCAGGCCGTTTCGGACGAAGAGATTGCCGCCCTGCCCGAGGCCATGCAAACCTTTGCGCGTGCCGACAATGAGAAATTGAAAGCCACGCTGAAGCGTTTGGCCGAAGAAGCCGCCGACCGCATCAAGCCCACGCCTGAGGTTACCGACGGACGCATGCTCGATGCCATTGCGGCGAACTACAAAGGCAAGGTTGCGGTTGTGGACTATTGGGCCACGTGGTGCGGCCCTTGCCGCCAAGGCATCAAGGCTATGAAACCGCTGAAGGCGGAATTTGAAGGAAAGGACGTCGTTTTTGTATATGTCACCGATTTCAGCAGTCCCGCCGAGGCGTGGAGCGAAGCCGTGCCCGATATTCGCGGCGACCATTACCGCTTCGATGCCGAACTATGGGAAACGCCGGAGGTGCAAAGCATTCCCCGCTACTTCGTGTTTGACAAACGCGGCGCAATGCAACTCGACGAAACTGGCTTCACGCCCGAACTAATCGACAAGCTGCGCGAACTGATTGGCAAACTGCTGGAAGAATGACGCGCCGGCATATCTTATTTTACACGCCATATCGCCGCACAGCCGAAAAAAATCAGAAAAAAACGACTGTTGAAAACGAATACATAGGACATGACCGGAAATAGGACCTTGGCAGGAAATAGCGATTTCAAAAATTGGGTGTCGCGATTGAAGCAAGATATTCGGAGCGCACAATTCAAGGCGGCAATAAAGGTGAACACAGAATTGCTCCGCCTTTATTGGCGCATGGGTGCAGACTTTTGCGAGAAGCAGAAAACTGCTTCTTGGGGAGACGGATGGCTTAAAGAACTAAGCCGTGAACTTATGTTTGAGTTCCCGGATATGAAAGGGTTCTCTCATAGAAATTTGAAATACATCAAACAGTGGTATCATTTTTATAATGAGCGCATTAAAATTGGGCAACAAGCTGTTGCCCAATTAGGCGAGGCAAATGTGCAACAAGTTGTTGCCAAAATCAACGAAGATGTTTTCTTCTCTGTTCCTTGGGGACATCATTTGTATATCATTTCTCAGTGCAAGGATGTTGACCGTGCCGTGTTCTACCTAAAGAAGACCGTTGAAAATGGTTGGAGCCGTGCTTAATATCTCAAAAAAAACGGGAGTTTTTGTTTTCGGTACGAATTTCGGGCAGATTTTGCAAATTTTCGGTACGAATTTCGGATATTTTCATGCAAGCGAGTTCAGAGCCAAACTTGTTCGGGGCGGGCGTTTTGCAAAACGCCCCTACTGCCGAATGTGGCCGACATTATAAAAAATCCTTTCCTCTATGTCCGTCAAAATTGAATCTACTTGGAACGAGCGGCTGCGCGACGAGTTTGCCGCGCCTTATTTCAGGCAGCTCGTCGACTTTGTACACGCGGAGTACCGGCAGGGCATGTGCTATCCGCCGGGGCGGCAGATTTTCAACGCCTTCAACCTTTGCCCCTTCGACAAGGTCAAGGTGGTAATCCTCGGGCAAGACCCTTACCACGAGGAGGGGCAGGCAGAAGGCCTGTGTTTCTCGGTGGCTGACGGCGTGCCTTTTCCCCCGTCGCTGCAAAACATCTTTAAGGAAATCGCCGACGACTTGGGCCGCCCCGTGCCCGCCTCGGGCAGCCTGCGCCGCTGGGCGGAACAGGGCGTGCTGCTGCTCAACGCCACGCTCACCGTCCGCGCCCATCAGGCAGGCTCTCACCAAGGGCACGGCTGGGAGGAGTTTACCGACGCCGTCATTCGCCGCCTCGCCACGGAGCGAGACGGGCTGGTTTTCATTCTTTGGGGCAGCTACGCACAGAAAAAAGGTGCTTTCATCGACCGCTCGCGCCATCTCGTGCTGCAAAGCGCACACCCCTCGCCCCTATCCGCCTATCGCGGTTTTTTCGGCAACCACCATTTCTCTCTCACCAACGATTACCTCGCACGTCAAGGCAAAGCGCCGATTGATTGGTAATTTCTCCAATTTTCCCAATAGTATTTCTATAACGGATGACTCCCCAAAGACTTCCCTTGCTCCAAGTGGGCGATGTGCTGATTACGCCCGACCTCCTGACTGAATATTTCTGCTGCGACCTCACGGCGTGCGGCGGCGCTTGCTGCATAGAAGGCGATGCCGGCGCACCCTTGTTGCTCGAAGAAGTGACGGAAATAGAAGACGCGCTCGATGCCGCATGGCCTCACCTCAGTGCCTCGGCGCAGGCAGTGATAGACAAGCAGGGCGTGGCATACGCCGACCCCGACGGCGACCTCGTGACGAGCATCGTGGGTGGCCGCGACTGCGTGTTTACCTGTTACGACAAGCACGGCTGCTGCCTCTGCGCCCTCGAAAAGGTATGCCGCGAGGGCACGACGGCGTGGCCGAAGCCCATATCCTGCGCCCTCTATCCCCTGCGCGAGAAACGCCTTTCCAACGGACTTGTCGGCCTCAACTATCACCGTTGGAATATTTGCGACGGCGCGGTGAAGAAAGGCCGCGAACTGCGCCTGCCTCTCTATCGCTTCCTCAAAGAGCCCCTCATCCGCCGCTTCGGCGAAGCGTGGTACGAAGAACTGGAAGCCGTGGCAAAGGAACTTTTGCGCCAGTGAGCGCAAAAGCTCCTCTGCAAGTGCAGAAGAACCGGCACCCTCGTAAAGCAAAACGTTTGTGCAAGGCGAGCGCAGAGGCCAAGTTTACTTGGGCTTACGATTTAGACCGAAAAGAAAACAAAAGATGACAAAACGTCAACCCAACATTATTGTAAATTTTTACGGTGGGAATTTATAGAACCCACCTAAACAAAACGGGTGTGCCTGACTGACGGCACACCCGTTTTTGTATTGGGGATAAGAATGAGTATCTCAGATTTCAGCGGTTTTAAGCCGGTTGCCAAAACCGCCTTGTAATGTCCTCGAAAGAGCCATCTGCCTTTTGGCGATACAGGCGCTGGTTGGTCGCGGGCGACTTGAGCGGTCCCTGTTCGGCGCGGTACGGGCCGAGCTTCACGTAGTCGAACGCCGCGCGGTCGGCAGGCCACTCATCGCGGCCGGAGTACCAGCCGGTTTTGAGCCGGTCGCCGTACCGATTTTTCACTGCCTGCACGAGCCGCTGCACGGCGGCGGGGTCGTTGTCGCCGCCCATAAGCCCCACGCAGGTCACCTCGCCTTCCACGTCGCCAATCAGGGCAAAGAGGCGTTCCTCCGTCAGTTCCTCGCCGATGTCGTCTTTGAGATACGCGCTGTGACAGCCCGGGCAGCCGTTCGGGCAAAGCGAAAGGTTGATGGCCAGCGTCACCTCGTCGGGAAACTCTTGGAACACAATATCGTAGTTGACGTATTTAAGCATCTTGCTTCACTTTCGCATAGAAACGGCGTGCGGCTTCTTTCTGGCGGTCGAGCGAGAAGTTCGACACGCGTTTAAGGTAACCGATGATGCGCGTCATATAGTCCACATTCTTGCTGTGGCAGTGGGGGCACTCTTTGAGGTAGCGCTTGTCGATATGTCCGCAGTCGTTGCAAAGCGTGTTTGGAATGTTGAAGGTGAAGTAGTTGCAGCCTTCCTTTGCCGCCACGCGCAGCAGCTGGCGATATTGCGGCGCGGAGAGATGCTCTTCAAGGTTGGCATGGAGTGCGCTGCCGCCCGTGAGGTGCTCGATGTACTTGCGGCCGTGCAGGCGGAACTTCTCGATGATGTCCGTGTTGGGGTCTTCTACGACGTAGAAATAGCTGTTGTAGCAGTCGCGCGGCACGAAATATCCGTCCTCGCGGTCCCAGCGCGCATGCTTCACGCCCACGTTTTCTGCCGGAATCATTTCGCAGTTGAAGAGCAAGTCCTTCGTGCGATACTTCTTGTTGAATTTCTCCACCACGCCGAGCACCGATGATACGAACGATGCATATTCTTCATTGTCGGAAATCGTCATGCCGAGGCTTTCGGCGGCTTCCACCATGCCGTTCACGCCCACGGTGAGGTATTGCCGGCGAATGTTGATGTAGCCGGCGTCGAAGAGCGGCAGCATACCCTTGTCCATCAGGTCTTTGAGGTTGTCGTTGTAGGCCATCTGCACCTTGTGTACGAGGTCAACTATGTCTTCGAGGTACTCGATGTAAGGCTTGCCCTCGCGCGTGGCCTGCTGGATGCAGCGGTTGAGGTTCACCGTGAGCACAGACTTCGAGCCGGTGCTCACACCGCCCGCGCCAAGCGTGTAGCTGAAGCCGTTGTCCTGAATCTCGTTGCGCAGGCGGCAGCACGATGCCAGCGAGTCAGCATTGTCGCTCATGTAGGTGAAGAAAGAGTGGCCGGCGGCATACATCTCGGCAGTGAAGTCGCCGTATTCCTTGTCAATCACGTCGCCGTCCTTCGTGAGCAGCGCCATGGTCTCCACGGGGAACGTGAGCACAGTCTTTGTGCGCTCCTCGTTGAACCAGCGCATGAAGCGCTTCTGCAGCCAGCTCACGGCGGGCCAAGAGGGCTGCGAGCCGTCGGGGAAGTAGAAGTTACCGAAGATGCTCTCGAAATAGTTTTTATCGTAATAGCTGATGTTCCAGAACACAGACTGGAAGTTTCTCGCGCCCGTAGGCTGGTTGATGGAGTAGACAATCTGCTCAAAGCTGTCGGTGATGACCTTGTCGATGGTGCGGGCGCGAAGCGAGAGGTCGGCCTGGTCGCCGGCACGCTTGTAGTAGTCCGCGCCATATTCCTTTTCGAGGAAGTGGCTCATATACATCAGGAACTCCGGCGTGGCGCACGCGCCCGACAGCATGCTCGACACGATGAACACCATGTTCACAAAGCCGCCGCAGAACGATTTGAGGTTCGAGGGCGCGGTGGAATTGCCGCCGATGCTCTTCGTGCCGCCGAGCAGCCAGGGGTACATGGTGATCGAGGCGCAGTAGTTGGCGAGGCTCGTCTCGTCGTTCTTATATATATAATGGTTCTTGAGGAGATAGATGTAGCGGTCGGCGGTTTCCTTGCCGTAGAGGGCTTTAATCTTGTCGCAAAGCAGACGGCGGTTCAGGCGGATAAAGCCCTGCTTGGGGAGTTCGCCGATGAGCGTGGCGATGTTCTTGTTCTCCACGTTGGCGTTGGCGTCGTACTTGGAGCCGGTGGCGGGGTTGGCCGAGTTGCAATAGTTGATGAGGAAGCGGAGCTTGTCGGCCGTTTCGCGGTCGTCCTCATGGCGCTTACGGTAGAGCATGAAAGCTTTTGCGGCCTTGAAATGGCGTTCCGTCATCAGGGCCACCTCCACCTGGTTCTGTATGTCCTCCACGCTCATGCCGTTGCAGAAGCGCAGGTGGTCGGTGATGGCTTTCAACTGCTCCGCGTTGAGCGGGTCGCCGGTCGAGGCAAAGGTTTTGAGAATAGCGCTTTTGATTTTGTCGAGCGAGAAAGGCTCGGTTGTGCCGTCGCGCTTGGTGATGATAAAGGAGTCGTAACTCATAGGGCTTGATAAAGGGCTGTTTCCCTGCGGAAAAGGCGAAAGTCCTGTCCGAAAGGAAAGTGTTTGGAATAAATATTTTGTAAAACTATAATGCGAAAAGAAGTTTGCATGTTTTCCAAAATGGGAAACTTTTGCTTCATCACAAAATCGCAAACTACTAAAAATCAAGCAAGAAAGGTTTAAAAACGGAAAACTTTGCTTTCTGCTTGTCCTTTTTGCTTGGCAAAGGTAAGGCAAATTATCTTAGCAGAAAAGTGATTTTAGAGAAAATTTTTATGGTTTTTCAAAGTCGCGATTTTGGGCATTATATTTTTCCCGATAAGGCAGAAAATTTTCACTTTGTGCCAGCAAATTTTTATTTGCTCTTGGAAAATCTTTATTCAAAAGTTTTGAACATATATTCCAAGCTTTTGAATATGTATTCCAAACTTTTGAATACATGTTCTAAACTTTGGAACAAACATTATCTACGATAAAATGTAATTTATCAAGGGGAAAGGAAAAACGATAAAGCAGGAAGGAAGAAATATAAAGAGGGGAAGCGCCTGTTGAAAACGAACGTTTGTGCAAGGCGAGCGCAGAGACCGACAAACTTGTTTGGTCGGGCTATGCCGAGCCGCCGCCAAAGGTGCATTTATATGAACTAATATGATTAAAGTATTATCTGCCTGGAAGGCAGTACGGAGCGAAGCGACGATAACCGGGCACGAAGTGCTCGGGGGAGACTGCTGCACATGTTCTGCCTGGAAGGCAGTACGCCAGTGGCGATGTATAAAGTGCATGTCCTTTGGCGTAGTGCCTTCCAGGCACATCGTCCTCGCCGCGCTTATCCGAGCACTTCGTGCCCGGATATCGTCGCTACGCTCCGTAGTGCCTTCCAGGCACTTAACACTTAATGCAACCAACGGCAATGCGTGCGTCTCTCTCACAATGCCCAAAGAGCGCGGCGTCTTTATATACAAAAATCCCCGGGAAAGCGGACTCTCCCGGGGATTTGCTTTTGTCTATTGTTTATTTCACGATAATCTCGTCCACAAACAGGAAGCCGGCCTTGCCGGCAGAGCCGTGCCACGACGGCATGCAGTGCTCGGAGAGGGCTTTTACCTTGACAAAACGGGCAGTGATGGGGGCAAAGTTGAGCACGTGGTTGTAAACCTTGTTGGCATCCGTCTCCTTCATCTCAGGATAGTATTCCGAGGCCACGGGACGGAAGTTCTCGCCGTCGTCGGAGATGCTGATTTCAACACCGCGCGCATCAAACACCCAGTCGCCCTTTTCCACACAGGTGTGCACGCCGGCCTGCGTGAACGTCTGCGCACTACCGAGGTCTACGATTGCCTCGAGGTCGGCCTGAGAGAAGCCGAGCCAACGACCGGTGCGGTAGTTCGTGTCGGGACCCGTAAGACCGTCCACCAGCACCACGGGGCCGTCGAACTTATAACCGCCGTTGATGGGCTGGAGCAGGCGGATGGGGCAGGCGGTCGCCTTGGTAAATGTGAAACTTTCCTGCTGCGTGCGCGTGCGGCCCGAGTTGGGGCGGTAGGCGGCGGCCTTGAAGGTGCAGTCCTTGCTGATTTCCACCGCGCCCTTGTAGAGCGGCGACTGCTGCGTGGGCTCCGTGCCGTCGAGCGTGTAGCGTATTTCAGCGTTGTCCATCGTGGTCATCTCGGCGCGGATCACGTGCTTCACGTCGTCCACGATGTATTTCGGATTCACCTCGTAAATGTGGCGGGCATAGTTGTAGCCGAGCGCGTCGTAGTGGTCAATGAGGCGCACGAGGCGTTTGAGGAATTTCTTATAATCTTTCTTTTCAGGCTGCGCCCATTGTATTTCGGCGAGAGCCGCCATACGGGGGAGCTCCATGTACTCCATCTGGCGGTAGGTCGGCATGTATTCGCTCCAAAGGTTGGCCTGCACGCCGATGATATACTTCTGCTCTTCGGGCGAAAGCTCGCGCGGCATCGGTTCGTAGCCATACACGCGGTCGAGCGGCAGATAGCCGCCGATGGCCTCGGGCTCGTTGGCCACGTCCTTGGTCTGATAGTAGTCGAAATAGAGATAGGTGTTCGGCGTCATGATTACGGGGTGGTGCTGGCGCGCTGCCTCGATGCCGCCCGCCTCGCCGCGCCACGACATCACGGTGGCATTGGGCGCGAGGCCGCCCTCGAGCGTCTCGTCCCAGCCAATCATCTGCCGCCCGAGCGCATTGAGCGTCTTCTCGGCGTGGTTGATGACGTAGCTTTGCAGGCGTTCCTCGGCCGTGTGCTTGCCATCGGCTTGCAGGTTGTTGTCGGCAATGCGCTTCTGGCAGGCGGGACATTTCGCCCATTGCGTCTTGGGGCACTCATCTCCGCCCACGTGGATATACTCTGAGGGGAAAATCTTGGTGATCTCGGTCAAAACGTCGTCGATAAACTTCAAGACGTTGTCCTTGCCGGCGCAAAGCACGTTGTCGCTCACGCCCCACATCTTCCACACCTCGTACGGGCCGCCCGTGCAACCGAGTTCGGGATAGGCGGCAAGGGCAGCCTGCATATGCCCTGGCAGGTCGATTTCGGGAATGACTGTAATGAAACGCTCGCGGGCGTACTCTACGATTTCACGCGCCTCCTTCTGCGTGTAGAAGCCCTGATGGGGCTTGCCGTCATACTTGCCCGTGTTGTGTCCTATGACCGTTTCGGGGCGGTATGCGCCCACGGTGGTGAGTTTCGGGTATTTCTTGATTTCGATGCGCCAGCCCTGGTCGTCGGTCAAGTGCCAGTGGAAGCGGTTGATGTTGTGCAGCGCGAGCATATCGATGAAGCGCTTCACGGAGTCGAGGGTCACGAAATGGCGCGACACGTCGAGATGCGCTCCGCGATAGGCGAAGCGCGGCGCATCTGCCACCTCGCCGGCAGGCACTTCTACACCCTTAGCAGCCGACTGCAACACGGGCAAAGCCTTGCGCAGCGTCTGCACGCCGTAGAACAGCCCGGCGTCGCTTGCACCCTCGATGCGGATGCCGTCTTTTGAAACATTGATGGTGTAGCCCTCGCCGGCGGCATCTTTCTTGCCGGCTGTGGAGAGGGTGATGCTGTGCTGTGCGGCCTTTGTGGTCACGGCGAGGCGCAGGTGCAGGGCGCGTTCGATGTAGCCAGCCAAAGCCTGTGCGGCACGTTGTTGCGCTTTATCGCCTTTCTTAAAGACGATGCTCGTCTTTTCGTTGATGACAAACGGTGCGCCCGTGGCGGATTTCACCGTGCGCGGCGCGGGCACCACATCGAAGTTGACAGTCTGTGCCGACAGCGAGGCCGGCACGCAAGTTAGAGCCGTCAGACAAAGGACGGACAAGAAACGTTTTGCTTTCATAGTATTATATATATAATATTGTGTGTTCCGTGAGATTGATTTAAGGACCGCTTTATGGATATCCGTTTTATAAGGCCTTTCCTTAGGAATAAAGCTGCCCGAGTATGTCGAGCGTTTTCAGTTCCGGGAACGAAGGCAGGTGCAGGCGGTAGTAAAGATTCAGCACCTGCAAGATGCGGCTGCGCTGCGCCCCGGTCATGCGAAAGCGGTGCATATTGGCGAAGTTCATCCTTCGGAGCATCGGCAACAGGGCGGCTTCTTCGGGCGGCAGGCAATCGCCGTGGAGCGGGCGCGTGGGCACATAGTTTGCCGAGCGAAGGTCGAACCAACAGCCGGGCGCGTAGCCGCTGAGGTTGGGCGTGAAGCCGAGGAAGCGCGTGAGGCGCATCAGAAACGCGAGGTGAAAATTGGCAAAGTTCATCTCCGCCAAATCCAACCACTGAAACGAGCCGGATACGTAGCGGAATAGCGCGCGCGCATCGCTCTCGGAACGGACGCCGCCGTCGATTGCCTCGCAAAGGAACATTGCGATAGCCGATTTCTCCGGGTTGTAAGGCAGCGACATATAATTATATATTGTCTGCGCCGCCTTGGGGTGCACCACGGAGCCCTCGCGCCCTTTGTTCCACATCACTTGCAGCAAAGCCGCCGGGCGAAACAGCGTGTGGGGTACGGCGGCGCGGCGCGAGCGCGTTATCCGCACGGCCACAGTCTGCCGCCCGCTTTCCTCGGTAAGCAGGTGCGCGAGGAGCGTGTCGTCGGTGTGCTTGATGACCCGCAGCACGATTGCGCGCGAACTTATCAGCATAAATGTCGTTTGCTTATAAGATAACGTCTAAAACTTCCCCGAAATTACGGAAAACTTCCCGTTTAAGCGGCTATCTTATAAGAAAAACGCAGATTTTTTGAAAAAAACATAGGGAATGCTTTGCTGCTAAGAAAAAATGGCGTACTTTTGCACTCGCAATCGAAACCCAATGCGGTTCGCTGCAACCCTGGTCCCTTCGTCTATCGGTTAGGACGAGAGATTTTCATTCTCTAAAGAGGAGTTCGACTCTCCTAGGGACTACCAATTAAAAAAGGAAAATTAAAAAATGGCAAATCACAAATCATCTGTAAAGAGAATCCGTCAGACGGCTACGCGCAGATTGCACAACAGATATTATGCAAAGACTATGCGTAACGCCGTGCGCAAGCTCCGCGCTACGACTGACAAGGCAGTTGCTACCGAACTGCTTCCCAAAGTTCAGAAAATGCTGGACAAACTCGCTAAGACCAACATCATTCACAAGAACAAGGCCGCTAACATCAAGTCGAGCGTTGCCCGCCACGTGAATGGCCTTGCATAAGCAACAAGCAGAATATCTTATTCATTCTAACATTCCCCATAAAAGAAGAACCGAAGTCGTGATGATTTCGGTTCTTTGTTTTATGATTGAAAACAGCAAATCGGCTGCGCCTTGGCTGGTGCAGCCGATTTACTTTTTATCTTCCCAGCCACGGCTCGGGGTTGAGCTTCTCGCGCTCGCGGCGCAACTGGAAGTGCAGGGTGCAGTTGCCCGAAGCATCGGTGGCAACGCGTCCGAGCAGTTGTCGGGCAGAAACCTTTTGCCCGCGCTTCACGGCGCAGCTGGCAAGGTTGCAGTAGACCGACATATAGCTGCCGTGGCGCACGATGACGTTGTGCATGCCGCTGAGCGAGAAGATGGCAGTCACCTCGCCGGCAAACACGCTTCGTGCCTGGGCACCCTGCTGCCCCGTGATGTTGATGCCCTTGTTGTCGAGCTGCACGCCGCGCAGGCCCTCCACATTGTATTGCCCGTAGTGCGCGGAGATGAAATAAGAGCCGGTGATAGGCATCGGCAGGCGGCCCTTGTTGGCCTGGAAACTGCCGTTAAGGGCGCGGTCGGCATTGTCCTCCTCGTAGAAGCGCGGCGTTGCGGTGCGCTCTGCCGGCTTTGAGGGTTTCGTTGAAGATTTCTTGTTTGAGGCAGATGTTTTCTTGTTGGCTGCCGCGCGGCGGCGTTCCTCTTCCTTACGCTTGCGCTCTGCTTCGGCGCGGCGGCGTGCTTCGGCTTCCTTGCGGCGGCGTTCGGCGGCGGCAATTTCCTCTTGAATAAGTTTGTCGATGCGGGCATCGAGCTGTTTCTGCCTGCGCTTGTTTTGCGCAATTGTATTTTGCAGTTGCTTTTGCTTCGCGTTGAGGTTGTTCACCACCTTTTGCCTGTCCTGCTTCTGCTTTTCGAGGCGTGCCTGTTGCTCTTTGCCTTCTTGCAGCAGTGCGTCTTTCTCTTGCTTCGTGGCCAGCAGTTCGGCACGCTTTGCCTTGATGGTGTCTTCCTTCTGGCGGATAATCTCGCCCTGCGCGCGCTGGTATTTGGAATATTCCGTGATGTAGCGCATACGGCGCGACATCTGCCGGAAACTATTGGCCGAGAGAATGAACTTCCATTTGCTTTGCCCGAGGCGGTTGCGGTTGAGTTGCGTCACGGCGCGGCGGTATTTCTGCTTGCAGTCGGCAAGGTCCTTCTCCAAGGCCGTGAGCTGCTTTTGCAGTTCGGTGATGTCGCCCTGCAAGGCCGACACCTCGTTGTGTACGCTCTGCACGTAGTTTTGCTGCTTCGTGATTTGGCTGCTGATGACCATAAGGTTGTTGAGTTGCGAGGCAACGTCCTTCTTGGTCGTCTTGAGCAGCTTTTCCGATTCGCTGATTTGCCTTTCCAGCGTGGTGCGCTCCGATTGCAGTTTCTTAATCTTCTTGTTGGTCTGCGCCGTGAGGGTGAGCGATGCGCAGAGCATCACCAGCAGTGCGGCGAGGCAACGGGCAAATATGTTTGGAAAAAATCTCATAAAGGCTTAGGGTATCAATTTAAGGAGCGACTCGGCTTTCTTCCTTCTGTATTTGTTGGAAAGCTTTGTGCGCGAGGGCCAGTTGGCATCTTCCGTGAGTTTGGAAAGTTCCATGTTGATGGTGAAACTATCTTTGCCGTTTTGGGCGGCAAGGTTCATCTTGGAGGGAAACAGACCGCCGGCAAAGGGCACGCGCTCCTCGTAGCCGAAGGCGATGGCAGCGTTCTGTCCTGCGGCGTTGAGTAACCTTGCGCTTTCGGGCAGGGCCTTTTCCGCGTTGGCGAGCGTCTCTACGGAGAGTGTGCTGCCGAGGTTCATGAAGAGTTTTATCGCCTTGCCGCTCTCCGAGGCAATGACGCGCTTGGCGCAGGCGCGGGCATCGAGGCCCTGCGGCATGTAAAACTCGCCCCAGAAGAGGCTTTCTATCAAATGGAAGTCGATGTCGAGTTTGCCCAAGAGCGGGTTGTTGCGCAGTTCTGTGCGCACGTAGTACTTTTCAAGGCGGTTGATAATCGTCACGGAGTCGGGGTCGATTTCAAGCCTTATGACTTCAAAGCCTAATTTCGCGAACGCGATTTGCACCGTCTCGCCGCGTTTCATTTTCAGCGTGCCGTTGGCAGATATGGAGTTGCCGCCGCCAGCGAGGTTGGCCTTCAGTTTTGCCGTCATGGCCTTTGCCGAAACGGCGTTCTTGTTCATTTTGCCGATAAAGGCGGCGTTGGCAGCCACGATGCGGCTGCTTTCTGCGGCGGCGGGCGATGTACCGCCTGCTTCGGAGACGGTTTTGGAGGATTTGCAGCTGGCGAGCATGAGGCCGGTCAGCAGCGCAAAGCATAGATTTTTAAGGGAGAGTTGCATGGGGGAGAAAGGTTTTTGGAGAGCCCGGATATTCCGGAAAATCCGGAACTTCTGGAACAGTTATAGTCTTCTGCGGCGCACCTTTTGGTTGATGCGGCGGCGTTCTGCAGGTGTTTTGGCTTGGCGCGAGGCTCTGCGCCAGTAGTTGTTGGCGGCTGTGCGGCGACCGGCGCGGTAGTTGATGTCGCCGGCGTGCTCGTAGAGCGTGGCATCGCCCGTGCCCGAACTGTCGGCGCAGGCAATGCAGCGTTCGATTATTTCGTAGGCCTGCTCGTAACGTTTCTGCTGATACAGTATCCAAGCGTACGTGTCGAGGTAAGTGGCGTTGTTTGGCTCATGGTCTACCGTGCGCTTGCTCATGGCTTCGGCATCGTCGAGGCGGAGATTGGCAAGCGAGAGGAAATAGGCGTAATTGTTGAGGCAGAGCAGATTGGCACTGTTATATTTCAGCGCATTGTCGTAGGCTGTGAACGCTTCCTGCGCCTGCCCTTCTTCGTGCAGGATATCGCCGAGCAGGGCAAAATAGTTGGAGGAAGTTTCCGGGTCTTTCGACTCGTCCACGTATGGCTCGCCGCGCCTCAGCGCCGCAATGGCTTCCTTATTCTTGTTAAGGCCGTACTCTGTCACGGCTTCAAAATAATAGAAAGCAGGTTCGGCGGGGTCATATTTCTGCCCGTCGCGGCACACTTTAAGGGCCGTTTCCTCATAATTCTCGCTCCCCGCCATACCTAAGAGCAGGAAGCGAGCCGGCGAGTAGTCGGGTTCTATTTCCAAGATGCGCCAAGCCAGTTCTGCTTGCTTCTGTTCTGCCATGCCCGTGGTCACCATATAACTGAGGTAGAGCATGGCAACGTCGCGGTTGTCCTGCGGCATCTGCATCACGCGGTCGAAGAGTTGCACCACGACGGTTGTGTCGCCGCCGTTTTGCAGGTTGTCCTGCGCAAAGCCGCGCAAGGCTTCCACGCGCGTGTCGGTCTGCGTGCCTGGGCTGAACACTACGCGCTGCAGCAAGTCCATATACAGCGAGTCGGCTTCGGCGGCCTTGTAATAGGCGAGCAGCGAGAGTTGCGCGTAACTGTTGTCGGGCTCGGCGGCAAGCACGTCTCGGTAAGTGTTAAGTGCCATTTCGTGGTGCCCGCTCTGCTCATAGAGATCGCCGAGCAGCACGCGGTAGCGCAGGTCGAGCGGGAAGGCGGCGCAGAGGTCTTCGATAGACTTGTATGCCAGTTCCGTGTTGTCGGTTTCGCTGTAAAGCCGGAACTTTTCAAGACTTATTTCTTCGCTCGGCCCGTCCAGCCGCTCTATCTGATTGAGGGCGCGGATAGCGGCGGGGTAGTCCTTGCGCATTTCGTAGAGTTGCACCAGTCGGGAGTAGTTCTCAGGCGTAGGCCGCTCTGCCGCCACTTGCTCGAAGAGCGGCAATGCTTCTGCCACGCGCCCCGTGCTGACGAGGTGCTGCCCGTAGATTTGCTTGTAATAGCGGTTGTGCGGCGCGAGTTTCACGGCGCGTGCCAGCAGCGAGTCGCCTTCGCGGCGCAGCAGGGAGTCGGAATATGCCATACGCTCCGTTTGCAGCCGTCCCAGTTCAAACAGGGCTTCCGAGGCATTGGGGTCTATGCGCAACGCCTCGCGCAGCAGCCGGAACATAGCGTCGTAATGCTCCAGTTGCTTCTGCCGCGCGGCTTCGGCGAACAGTTCGTCGTAGCGCACCTGCTGCTCGTAGGGCAGCGCGGGCTTGACGGGTGCCACGCCCCGCAAACGCTCGTAGAAAGGCGGTTCGTCTTTCTGCGTGCGGCACGACACGAGCAGGCACAGCAGCAATGCCAGCGGCAGTAAATATTTGAAACAGATTTTTGGCATATTATTTATTGTAGTAGACGAGTGAACAAGTAGACGAGTAGACGAGACAAGTTACTGGATAGGTAATGGATAAACAAGGCTGTCCTGTCTCGTTTACTTGTTTCCTCGTCTACTTGTTTACTAAAAACTCTTACACTCCCGAGTGTCCGAAGCCGCCTGTTCCTCGTTCCGTTTCGGAGAGTTCCGTGGCGGGTTGCCAGGCAATGGTTTCGTGGCGGGCGATGACCATTTGCGCGATGCGGTCGCCGTCGTTAATGGTAAAGGGCTCGGCAGAGAGGTTCACGAGGATTACTTTAATCTCGCCGCGATAGTCGGCATCGATGGTGCCGGGTGCGTTGAGCACGCCGATGCCGTGCTTGATGGCCAGTCCCGAGCGCGGGCGCACTTGTGCCTCATAGCCTTTGGGCAGTGCCATAAACAGTCCCGTGGGTATCAGGGCCCTTTGCAGGGGCTCGAGCGTTACGGGTGCGTCGATGTTGGCGCGTAAGTCCATGCCTGCGCTCTGCTCCGTGGCGTATTCGGGCAACGCGTGGCGCGATTTATTGACGATGGGGATTTGTATCATATTCATAGATTGTATTTAGAGGCAGTGATTGATCATGGTTTCAAGCATCAGCCAGCGGGCAGTTGTCGAGGATATCGTTCAGTTCCTTCACCGTTTCTGCTCGGAGCATGGCGATGCGCGTGGCGCGGAAGTTCGGAATGCCTTTGAAGAGCGGCGAGGCGGCAAGGTGGCGGCGCACGTGGAGAATGCCGCGATATTCGTCGATGCGTGCCACGCTTTCCTCGATTTGCTGTTTCAGGATGGCGAGTTTCTCTTGCGGCGTGAACAGGCTGCTTGCCTTTTCGGGCGTTTCGGGGTGGTCGAGGGCGTAGCGTATCTCGCTGAATATCCACGGCCGGCCGAAGGTGGCGCGTCCCACCATCACGGCATCTACGCCGAAGGTGTCGAAAGCGCGGAGCGCATCGGTGCCCGAGGCGATGTCGCCGTTGCCGATAATGGGAATGTGCATGCGCGGGTTGCGTTTCACCTCGCCGATGAGCGTCCAGTCGGCTTCGCCCGTGTACATCTGCGCCCTTGTGCGTCCGTGGATGGTGAGGGCGGCGATGCCGCAGTCTTGCAGCTGCTCCGCAAGACTGACGATGGGCTTGTCGCTGCTGTCCCAACCGAGGCGCGTCTTGGCCGTTACGGGAATATCCACGGCCTCTACCACGGCGCGTGCGATGTCGAGCATGAGCGGAATGTTTTGCAGCAATCCCGCCCCCGAGCCTTTGCCTGCCACGCGCTTTACGGGGCAGCCGAAGTTGATGTCGAGCACGTCGGGCGCGGCTTTTTCCACCACGATTTGCGCCGCGTCGCGCATGGCAATAGGGTCTTTGCCGTATATTTGTATGGCCACGGGGCGCTCGGCGGCGCACACCGTGAGTTTTTCGAGGCTTTTGTTCACGTAGCGCACGAGGGCGTCGGCTGCCACGAACTCCGAATAGACCATCGATGCGCCGAGGCGGCGGCACAGCAAGCGGAAGCCGATGTCGGTTACGTCCTCCATCGGGGCAAGCAGCACGGGACGCTGCCCGAGGTCGATAGTGCCAATTTTCATATTTGTTTACTCAAAATACAACAAGATCACAGCGAGCGTGTTGTTGGCGATGTGTACGGGCAGGCAGAGCCGCAGGTCGCCTGAGCGGCGGTAGAGCCAGGCGAGGTACATGCCCAATACGAATGCCACGCCGCCCTGCAACACGTTGCCGTGGGCAAGGGCGAAGAGCAGCGCACTCGCCACGGCCGCAATGCTGTAAGAGCGTCCCGACTTTACGAGGTTGCTGATAATGCCCTCGCGAAATACGAGTTCCTCGGCGAGCGGTCCGATGAGGCAAAGGCCGATGAGGCAGAGCGGGTAGGGCAGCATTTGGCGGAACATCTCTGTCGTGCCGCCGTCGTCTGCACCGATATATTCCAAGAACCACGAACCGGCGAGCGAGAGCAGCAGGCCCGCCGTGACGGCGGCCGCCAGTTCCACACCGAAGCCGTACTTCATGTTGCCCTTGCACTCCTTTGCAGCGCCCAGCCACGCTTTCGGTTTGCGCACCAGCCGCGTGAGGGGCAGCACCGCCACGAGCATGAGGTTGAGGCATAACAGCGCCGTGCCGTAAAGGGGCGCATCAATCTCGCCGGGTATCGTTCCCAGCGTAAGATATTGATATAACATTACGGCGCAGGCTGCCAGTATTTGCGCTACAAAATAAATTGCCAATACGAGGCCGGAGTTGAGCATAGGGATAGGGGCTTTCTTGTTTGACGCGTTGTTTTAATAAATCAACTTAGTTGGATTTGCGATAACGGTCTCACGAGTTGGTTTAATCAATGCGTTTGTCTACTACATTTATTTTGTAAAGATGCCGCGAACCGTCTCGGCATCCTTTTTAAGTTGCGCCCGTAGTTCGTCGAGCGAGGCAAACTGCTGCTCGTCGCGCACGCGGGCCACAAATTCCAGCGTCAGCCTGCGCCCGTAGAGCGGCGTGCCGTCGTAGTCGAAGAGATGCGCCTCGATGGTCTGCCCGCGCCCGTCGTTGAGGGTGGGGCGGCGGCCGATGTTGAGCATGCCTTCGTAGGCAAAGCCGTCCACGTAGGCGCGAATGGCATACACGCCGCGCCCGGGAACGATTTTCTCAGCACTGTCCGGCGCGAGATTAGCCGTGGGGAAACCCACTTCGCGCCCCACGTGCCGCCCTTCTTCCACCGTACCCGTGAGGCGGTAGTAGCGGCCGAGGCATTCGTAAGCCCCTGCCACGTTGCCCGCCGCAAGCATACGCCGCGCGGCAGAACTGCTCACGGTGAGGTCCGCCGTGGAGAAAGCGGGCGCGCGCAGCACGTCCATGCCGAGCCTGCGCCCGGTGGCGGCATATTGCGCAAAACCTGCTTCGCGGTCACTGCCGAAACGGTGGTCGTAGCCTGCCATAAGGCATTTCGCCCCTAATTGTTTCAGCAGCAACTGCTCCATGAACTCTGCCGAGGTGAGCCTTGCCGTTTCGGGCGTGAAGTGCAGCACGGCGCAGGCATCGATGCCGCTTTCCGCGAGCAGCGCGAGCTTTTCCTCCGTCGTGGTGATTAGCTGCGGCCAATAGCCCTCGGGCGACAGCACGAGGCGCGGATGCTCGTCGAAGGTCACCGCCACGGGCGACAACCCGCGCTGCGCCGCCTCTTCTTTTAGGCGGTCGAGGAGGAAGCGGTGCCCGCGATGCACGCCGTCGAAGAAACCTACCGTCACGCAGCTGTCAGCGTAGCGGTGGGGCAGGGCGGCCAGTGCGCGGCCTCGGGCGGTAAAGGGGTGAAGGGTGAACATGGAATTTATGGTGGCTATATTTTTAACGAGTTGGCGAAAAGTTATAGGGTTTTAGATAAAAACCATGAAAAACATCTTGCTTCGTTTGAAGCCCAAGGGCACGCCGCTGGTCTTAATGCCGAGCCTGTGAGCCTTTACGGCTCACGCTCGCCCTTAATCCCTGCGGCTGCGGTCGGTGCCCGCCCGCTTCAAACGCTGCAAGGTAAAAACAAGGAAAAACCCGTGAGACCTTGATGCTTAATCAATGTTGAGGTTGGCTATTTCATTGAAAATGGGTTTTTCCTGGTTTTTCCCTTGTTCTGTGTGGGGCGGGCGGGAGCCGACCGCCGCCTTAGCGGAGAGGACGCGAGACGAAAGTCGACAGACTTTCAGGCTAGGGGGCTATCCGATAAGGCAAGCGATAGCCCACACAGAACAAGCGGTTTTATTTGGTTTTTATCTCATCCACAATGTATTTTTTCTTAGACAATCTCTTGCATCCAGCCGCCGCCTGCGGGGGCGAGTTTTGCTTGCAGGCCGCAGTTGCGGGCTGCCTCGCAGTTCACCTCGCTGTCGTCGAGGAAGAGAATGTCCTCGGGCTGCGTGCCGAGGCGTTCGGTCACGATGCGGAAAATCTCCGGCGCGGGTTTCTCCACGCCCAGTTCGTAAGAGAGGAACACTTCTTCGAAGAAATCGCCGATGCCGAGACCTTTATAGTTGAAGAAATCGCGCAGCGACTGTTCCCAGTGAATGGCGTTCGTGTTGCTCAGCAGGCTCACGCGGTAAGATAGTCGAAGTTCGAGCAGTTTTTCGAGGCGTTCGGCAGGCACGCCCGTGAGGTATTGCTCCCATGCCGCCGCGATGCTCGCGTCGGTCAGGTCGGGGTTGCCCGCCATGCGCCTTATCTCGTCGCAAAATTCCGGCACGCCAATCGCGCCGCGCTCCAGGAGCGAGAACACGCCGCCTTGGCGGTAGGTGCCGAGGCAGGGGCGAATGTCGAAACCTAGGCGGTCGAACGCTTCGATGCAGCGTTGCTTGTCGAGGTCCACCAGTACGCCGCCGAAGTCGAAGAGCAATATTTGAGGTTTGCGGTCAGTCATGTCAATGCCGTTTTACGATTTTATAAAGTTTGTCCGAGGGGCGAATTTTCACAGGCACGGCTATTGCGGCACGGTCGCCCTTCTTGGCAACGGGGGCTGCGCCCTTGTCGAGATGTATCTCGCTCACGTCCACATATACCGCGCCAGTCGTAGGCCCTACCACCAGCACGCGGTCGCCCGGATGCAATTCGCCGGCTTCGATGAAAAATTCTCCTACGCCGAGTTTCGAGAAATATTTGAGCCCCTTGCCGATGTATTCCTTGCGTTCCGTGGCGCTCGAACCGTATTCCGCGCTCCATTCCCCCAGTTTCTGGCCGAGATAATAGCCGTCCCAGAAACCGCGGTTGAACACGGTGGCGAGCCGCTCGTCCCACGCCTGCACCTTCTCCGGGCAGTATGTGCCGTCGACAATCGAGGCAAGCGCCTCCTTGTAGCAGCGCACCACGGTGTCCACGTACTCCGCGCTGCGGGCGCGGCCCTCAATCTTGAACACGCGCACGCCGGCAACCACCATGCGGTCGAGAAATCCGATGGTCTTCAAGTCCTTCGGACTCATGATATATTTATTGTCCACATCCAGTTCCACGCCCGTTTCGCGGTCGCGCACCGTGTAGGAGCGGCGGCACACCTGCATGCACTGTCCGCGGTTGGCGGAGCGGCCGAGGTTGTCGAGCGAGAGGTAACACTTGCCGCTCACTGCCATGCACAGCGCGCCGTGGCAGAACATTTCGATACGTACCCTTTTCCCCGACGGGCCGCATACGTTGCGGTCGATGATGTGGCGGTGGATACGTTCCACTTGCTCGAGATTTAACTCTCGCGCCAGCACTGCCACGTCGGCGTATTGCGCATAAAAGTCGAGCGCGGCGCAGTTGCTGATATTCAACTGCGTGGAAAGGTGCACCTCCTGCCCAATTTGGCGGCAGTAGGTCAGCACCGCCACGTCGGCTGCGATGACTGCCGAGATATGCGCCTCCAGCGCGGCGTCGCAAATCGTGCGCATCGCCTCCATGTCCTCGTCGTAGATAATCGTGTTCACCGTGAGGTAGGCCTTTACGCCGCGCTCGCGGCAAGTGGCGGCGATTTCCTTGAGGTCGTCGATGGTGAAGCGTCCGGCGGAGTGCGCCCGCATGTTGAGTTGCTCGATGCCGAAGTAAATCGAGTCGGCCCCCGCGTTGAGCGCGGCGGCGAGCGATTCTCTCGAACCCACGGGCGCCATGATTTCAAAATCGGCGGTCGTAAGTCCTTCAATGGCGGAGCGAATATCGTCTGTGTGCATAACTATCATATATGAGAATGCAAATTTACTAAGTTTTCTTGTATGTTGGAAAATACGCGCCGCTGTTTCCGTGCAGATAGTATGCTTTATTAACGTTAGTAGATTTTTCAAATTGTGCTAAGTGCCTGGAAGGCACTACAAAAGCGTAGCTTTTTGGTAACCGGGGACGAAGTCCTCGGAAGGACAATGCTGGAACGATGTGCCTGGAAGGCACTACGCCACAGGACTCTGCGGCGGGCGTACTGCCTTCCAGGCAGAACTCGTCCAATATCGCCTTCCGAGGACTTCGTCCCCGGTTACTGTCG
Organism: Bacteroidales bacterium; assembly: GCA_022784065.1. Lineage (GTDB taxonomy): Bacteria > Bacteroidota > Bacteroidia > Bacteroidales > Bacteroidaceae > Alloprevotella. The sequence continues at coordinate 33,068 of JALFUO010000004.1, forward strand.
CTACGCTCCGTACTGCCTTCCAGGCAGTTAATGCAATTTCAGTATTGCTTTTTAGTTAATCAACCGATGTCTTATACTGATATAGGTAGACACATTTAGTTTCCATTATAATTCTAAAACACTACTAAATGAGTCGTAAAAATCAGAAGTACAGCGAATCGTTCAAGTTATCAGTTCTTCGTGAGTACTATGCATGTGGCATGAGCA
>JALFUO010000033.1 GCA_022784065.1 Bacteroidales bacterium
GCAAAAATTTTTCTGGTTTTTTTTAAAACCGCCCCTACTCGTGAGACCTGAAGTTTGAAACTTTCAACCAACAGATTATAACAAGAAAAGGGTTATTGTGCAGCACTCACTTCAATGTTCACACTCAGTTTGCCGTCTGCCGTCGTTTTAGGAGCCACTTCCATTTTGGTGATTTGCGGATAAGTGGGCGTAAGACTGAAAGGCATCGGACCGCCATATATGCCTACTTGTGTCCCATCTGTGCCTATATACAAAGCCTTGGCTTCGTCTGTAAGGTCTTTGGTATAGTCAGAATCTACAAATACAGAATAATCTGGTACAACTTTATTATTAACGCAAGATAAAGCATTAGTAAAAGGATTCTTATTGCTAATAAGCAAACTATTGGTCGCGGATGATGAAGAAGGATATGATGGGTTATTGTCGTTAAAACTTATTAAAACACTATTGAGGACGTTGCAACAATACATATTACTTATATATTCAGGCTTTATAAGGCAATTTATAAAAGTACTTTTGGGTGGTGTAGAGCTTGAATAAGGGCCATAACATAATATTTGACTGTTTAAAAACTGCATTGAAGAGAACTCTCCCCAATGGGTGCGAAAGTTCATATCATCAACAACACAATTAACAAAAACCCCATTATTTATCACAGGGTTCTTATTATCAGGTTGAAATGCACTTATTCGACAATTCAAAAAATAAGCATCTTTCAAAGTATCTACTACTGTAATTGTATTGGCTATACGAACACCCTCTAAAGTTAACCTTTGTGAGGTCGTTGAGGAGATGTTTATATTAAAATCATTTACTATTATAGTCGGTTCTTCCACATCTGCACCGGCCCCTCTTATAGTAAGTGCTTTATATATAGTACCAGCTTGGAAAGCGCCGCCTGATAGATTGATAACATCACCATGTACTGCTTTCCACATTGCCTCTCGGTACGCATCTGCTCCATAAAACATAGAAACTTCATCACCGTGGGTCAAGGTTGCCACCAAGTTTTGCTGTGCAAAGCTTACTGTTGCGCATACGAGCGCGAAAAGAGAAAGTACAAGCCTTTTCATGATAAATAAAAAAATGGGCGGAGCTGTTCTGTGAACTTTTCCGCCAAACGGGCTCCGCCAAGAGCCTTTACTATAGAAAAGCACGAACAGTTCACGCCCATATTGGACGTGAACCTTCGTCGCCTGCTCTCATTTGTTCTGAATTTGGCGGATTCGTTCGGCGAGAAACAAGGACAAAGTCCAAGTAGTTATGTATTGGCCTCAATACTATTTATCATGAGGCCGATGCAGCTTTAAGCCACACAAAACAAGTTTCGCAGGGTTAATAAATTGGGTTGATTAAAATAAGATTAATTGGTTAATGAATTTAAGATTTATCGTTGCAAAAATAAGCCTTTCTTATATGGAAAGCAAATAATTGTGCAAAAAGTTCAGGAAAAGTATTGGTGCCACACATAATTGCAAACGTAATCGCACCGATGCTTTTCGCTTAATTATTTTATCTTATCATGCGCTCGCAAAAATCGATAACGGCGTCGGGGCGGGCGGCATCGAGCCAATGAATGGCGGGGTCTTTAGCAAACCACGTGATTTGCTTCTTGGCATAGACGCGGGTGTTCTTGGCTATGCGGGCAAGGGCGAAATCGAGGGGCCAAGTGCCATCGAGCACTTGGAATAGTTCTTTGTAGCCCACGGTGTTCAAGGCATTGCAATGGCGGTAGGGCATGACGCGGCGCACCTCGTCGAGCCACCCTTGCTCCATCATCTGCCCCACGCGGGCGTTGATGCGGGCAAAAAGTTCAGGGCGCGGACGCTGCAAGCCGATCTTGACGATGCGGAAGGGACGCTCGCGCACCTCGCCGCGCCGGAAACTGCTGAACGGTTTGCCGGACTGGTAGATAACCTCCAAGGCGTGTATGATGCGCCGATAGTTGCGGCGGTCGCACTGGGCGTAATATTCTGGGTCGGCCAAGCGCAACTCGGCGAGCAAGGGTTCAAGCCCTTCCTGCTCATAACGGGTGCGCATCATGGTGCGCGTCTCTTCGGAAATGGTGGGAATATCGTCAATGCCGTTGCACACAGCATCGATGTACATCATCGAACCGCCCGACATCACCACAACGTCGCGCTCGGCAAAGAGACGGGGCAGCAACGCCATGACCTCTGCCTCGTAACGCGCGGCACTGTAATAGTCGTCGAGGGCGAGCGTACCCACGAAATAGTGGGGCACGCGCGCCTGCTCCTCCGCCGTGGGGGCGGCGGTGCCGATGGGAATGTCGCGGTAGATTTGGCGCGAGTCGGCGTTGAGAATGGGCGCGTGGAAATGCTCGGCGACTTGCAGGGCGGCGGCAGTCTTGCCGGAGGCGGTGGGACCGGTTAGGACGATGAGGGTGGGCATGGGGAAAAATTTGGCCGGAAATTCCGGATATGCCGAATGAGCCGGATTATCCGGGAGGGGCGGCTTATAAAAAGCCGCACACTCGGACAGGGGTGTGCGGCGTGCTTGCTGTTGTCAATGGAGAGATTAGTAAGGCTGGCCTTCGCTGAACTCAAACCCCTCAGGGTCGAAGTCTTCGCTGTCGAAAGAGGCATCGCCGTAGAAATTCGTATCATCGAAATCGTCATCGGCCGTTGATGTGCCTTTCTTCGCCGTTGCAGGAGCTTCAAGGTCGAGGTCGAGCTCTTCAATCTGCTTGGGCGCGTCGCCCTTGCTGCGCGTGATGACGGGTTCGTCGAGGTGCTGGCCAGGGATTTCTTCTTTCACGTCAAGATAGAAGCAGCGGTCGGCAAAGGGGTCGAACACGTATTCCAGGCGCTGCTCCTCACCTTCGATGAGTTCGGAGAGGCGGGTGTCGGCCATGACGTAAATATCTTCGTCCACGCTGCCTGCGCCCATATCCTCGCGCGTCACCTGCTCGTGGCGCTCCCACTCTTCGTTGCAGAGGTAGAACGACGTCATTTGGTCGTCGGGATAGTTGCAGGACTTGAGTATCGCACGACTGAGGTCGAGGAACGTTGCATCGCTGTCAATCTGTATTTCGCGGACGAAACCGTCCACTTCGTCGGAGATGAATTTTATGCGGTAGAGCATCTATTATTTTAAGATAAAGGTTTGATAATGCCGCGCTTTGAAGCGGCGATAAAGTCGAGAATATACTGCACCTCGGGTGTCATGGGCACTTCGTCGCGCACCTGTTGCAGGCATTCTTCGCGCAGTTTGCCGCGCTGGAAAATGATGCGGTAGACGTTGTGGATATTTTCGATTTGCTCGTTTGTGAAACCACGGCGACGCAGGCCTACAATGTTCAGACCACAATAGGCCACCGGCTCGCGGGCCGCCATCGTGTAAGGCGGAATGTCCTGACCCGTGCGCGTGCCGCCGCCCACCATGACGTAGCTGCCGATGCGGCAGAACTGGTGGATAAGCACAGAGGCGCTGATGATGGCAAAGTCGTCGATTTCCACTTCGCCGGCAATCTTCGTAGCGTTGCCCACGATGCAGCCGTTGCCCATAATCACGTCGTGCGCCACGTGCATGCCCTCCATGAGGAGGTTGTTGGAGCCGACCACGGTTTTGCCTTTGGCGGCCGTGCCGCGGTTGATCGTGACGTTTTCGCGAATGGTATTGTTATCGCCGATTTCAGCGGTAGTTTCTTCTCCCTTAAATTTCAGGTCCTGCGGAATAGCACCGATCACTGCGCCGGGGAACACAAGGTTGCCGTTGCCCATGCGCGTGCCGCTCAGGAGGGTTACGCTGTTCATGAGGCGGTTGCCTGTGCCAATCACGACGTTTTTGTCGATGTAGCAGAATGGTCCGATTTCACAGCCCTCGCCGATAACGGCTTCGGGGTGTACGTATGCCATTGGGCTAATGTTGCTCATAACGGTGTGCTATAATAGATTTATTTATTCTTGACGATTTGCGCGGTGAAGGTGGCTTCCATCACGATGGTCTCGCCCACGAAGGCGAAGCCATGCATGGAGGAGATGCCGTGGCGTATGGGCGCTAAGAGTTCCACCTTGAAGAGGAGGGTGTCGCCGGGAACCACCTTTTTGCGGAACTTCACGTTGTCGATACGCAAGAAATAGGTGCTCCAACGCTCCGGCTCTTCCACGGAGTTGAGCACGAGCAGGCCGCCGGCCTGCGCCATGGCCTCTATTTGCAGCACGCCGGGCATGACGGGCTCGCCGGGGAAGTGGCCTTGGAAGAACTCCTCGTTGCCCGTGACGTTCTTGACCGCCACGATATAGTTGGAACCTACCTCTATCACCTTGTCTACCAGTTGCATGGGGTAGCGGTGAGGCAACAGCTCGCGTATGCGGTTCACGTCCATCAGCGGTTCTTCGCACGGGTCGTAGTTGGGGGCCTGGATTTCATGCTTGCGAATTTCGCGGCGCATCTGACGGGCGAACTTATTATTTATGGTATGTCCCGGTCGGGTGGCAATGATGCGTCCCTTGATGGGGCGGCCTATGAGCGCCATGTCGCCGATGATGTCGAGCAACTTATGGCGTGCCGGCTCGTTCTGCCATACGAGGGGCTGGTCGTTGAGGTAACCGAGTTTCGTGGCATCTTTGTGCTCCACGTGCATGTGGTCGGCGAGCTGGTCGAGGCTTTCTTGCGAAATCTGCCTTTCGTAGATAACAATGGCATTGTCGAGGTCGCCGCCCTTGATCAGCCCGGCCTTGAGCAGCGGCTCAATCTCGCGCACGAAGACGAAGGTGCGGGCATTGGCAATTTCATCGGCGAAGTCCTCCATATTGTCGAGCGTGGCGAACTGGCTGTTGATGAACTGCGAGTCGAAAGAGATCATCGCCGTGATGGAGAACTGCTCATCGGGGAGAATGATGATGGACGAGCCGGTTTCTTCGTCGCGGAACTCGATTTTTTTCTTGATGACGTAGAAATCCTTGGGGGCATTCTGCACCACGATGCCTACGCGGCGGATATTCTCAACATACAGCTTGGCACTGCCGTCGAGAATGGGAAATTCCGGGCCGTTCACCTGTATGAGGCAGTTGTCGATGCCCATGGCATAGAGGGCGGCCATACCATGCTCAATGGTGCTGCAACGCGCCTCGCCGCGCGCCACGACTGTGCCGCGCGAGGTATCTATCACGTTTTCGGCGATGGCCTCAATGATGGGTTCGCCTTCCAAGTCAATGCGTTGTATCTTATATCCGTGGTTTTCGGGGGCGGGGTTGAAGGTAACGGTGAGGCTCAGACCTGTGTGCAAGCCTTTTCCGAAAAGGGAGAAACTCCCGCCCAGTGTTTTTTGTTTGGACATATTTTGGGGTTGGTTTAGAGACGAGGTTGTTATAATATATTGTGTCAGATCTTTCCGAGCTGTTTTTTGAGTTCTTCCACCTCTGCCTGCAACTGGCGCAGTTCAAGCGCCATGTCGGGCAGTCGCTTAAAGGCAGCGGAGCTGCGGGCGAAGTTGCGGAAGTCGATGGCAGGCGAGCCTTGAATGGTGGCGCCTGGTTTCTTGACCGTGCCGGCAATGCCTGCCTGCGCGCCGCACTGCGTTTTGTCGGCTATGCGGATATGTCCCGCTACGCCAACTTGTCCGCCAAACATACACCAACTGCCTATCTTGGCAGAACCGGCCACGCCGACCTGGGCCGACATCACGGTATTCTCGCCCACTTCGCAGTTGTGGGCAATCTGCACAAGGTTGTCAAGCTTCACGCCCCGGCGCACATAAGTGCTGCCCATCGTGGAGCGGTCAATGCAAGTGTTTGCACCGATTTCCACGTCGTCCTCAATGGTTACGATGCCGATTTGAGGGATTTTTTCATAACCGTTTGGCGTGGGGGCAAAGCCAAAGCCGTCGGCACCGATTACCGCGCCGGAGTGGAGCGTCACGCGGTTGCCGAGCTGGCAGCCGTGGTAAACCGAGGCGTGGGGGTAAATCATGCAATCTTCGCCAAGACTCGCACCCTTCTCGATGACTGCACCGGAATAGATTTGGCAACCTTTGCCAACGGTGACATTATCGCCGATATAGGCAAACGGGCCCACGTAGCAGTCTTCGCCCACCGTGGCAGTCGGCGAAATGCAAGCAAGCGGGTGAATGCCCGTGCGCTTGCCTTGCGCTTGCTGATAAAGGGAAAGAAGCCTTGCGATGCACTCGTAGGCATTGTCCACGCGTATCAGCGTCGCCTTCACCTCTTTCTCTGGCACGAAGTCGCGGTTGACGAGCACGATGCTCGATTTAGTGTCATATATATAGTGCGCATAGTGCATGTTGGCAAGGAATGACAACGCGCCGTGCACGCCTTCTTCGATTTTAGCAAATGTGCTGACAACGGCGTTCTCGTCGCCGATGATTTCTCCACCTAAATAAGTTGCTATTTGTTTGGCTGTAAACTCCATAATCGGTTTCAGATATTCTTTGATACGCAAATATCGTAAAAATTATTGGAACTTAACATATAGAAACGCGTTTTTTTATCTTGCCTTCTTTTGGAAAAACAAACCGTGGAATAACAATTTGAAAGCAATTTCGCGTAATTACGGAATGAAGAATAGGATTAAGAATGTAATTACGCGCAGTTAGAAACAATTTTGCAACAAATAGGATGATTTTGCCCTACCGAAATTTTATTTTGCAAGTAGGTGGGCGATATACACTGAACCGATTTACACTCGCGATAATGCGGGAATATAAAAGACCTCCTCTCCTTTCGTATATATGAAATATGGGAGGGGCAAGCATCAAGGAGATAATTTATAGTAGTCCAAAGCAAATTCTTCCTATCTGCTTGGAAGTTTTCACGATCCTATAAGATATTTTTTGTTACAAAGTTTGTAACGCATATTACAAAGTTTGTAACGTATGTTAGAAAGTTTGTAACGCGCATTACAAAGTTTGTAATAAAAACTTTCTGGCAGACAGGAAAAAATATCAAGGAGAAAGAAAAAATTTGCTCCTTGATAGTGAAAATTGTAAGATAAGGAATTGCGGCTGAATGCAGGGAAGGCAAAAAAAGAGGCAGCAACGCGCGGTTGCTGCCTCAGAAAGAAGAAGGGAGTATAAAGTGCTAACTTTATTGCTTAATATTCGGGGTTACGCAGATACCAGTTTGCGGGAGAGAGCAAAGTGGGATAGAGGGGACCTGTAACCGTAAGGCTCTCGTAAGGCATGAGGTTAAGCGAGCGACGGCTTACGAGCCAGGCAAGCCATTCCGTGCCGCTGGGAGAAGCAGGGTCGTTGTTCATGTGCGACGCAATACGCATGAGGTCGAAGAAACGCGTACCTTCGAAGGCTGTTTCGAGTGCCATTTCATCGGCAATAAGTTTCTCGACTGCATTGATTTCGAGCGGGTCGGTTATCGGAGCATCGGGGAAGATGGCTTCTTCTTCGGTGTACTGGGCCATTTCTTCCTCGGTGGGCTCAACGCCGTTGTAAACCTCATAGAGGCGTTCCTTACCTTCGTTCTCCAGGTCGGCAACCACTTTAAGCACATGGGCATCTACCGAGTTGGTACGCTGCGCCTCTTCGAGAATGCGCTTGCTAACGGTGAGGCGATAGCTGTAAAGGGAGTCGAGGTGAGAACTTTCTCCACAGCCCAACTCATGGAGGCCACGATTGTTCCATCCATTGCAATAGAGCATCGTAGCATTTAGGCCTTCGCTGTGGGCTTTCTGAACTTCGTAAGCTGAAATGTAATTCAAAGCCTGATGATTACCTGAAATAGAGTCAAGGTAATAGATGGTGCGGAACTTCTTATTGACATTGTCGTAGCAAACGGAGTCGAGCACGCCAGTGTAATTGCTACCGTCGCCTTGATATTCAGGCATATTGGAAGAAGCCAAGCCATTGCGCAGAATAGCGAAAGCATAACGCGGATAACCTGCACGATTGACGGCTTCTGCATAACGCAACATCACCTGCGAAAGGCGATAGATGCTCTTCATGTAGCGGAAAGAGAACGAATGTGCCTCTCCTGTGCTATAGACACTGCCGGCAGGACAGAACTTGTCGATGAAACGCAAGCGGCCTTCCTTCGTGGTTACCAAAGGAGCAGAGGCTGCAAGGCGAGTGTCGCCTACACCTTTGTAGTACTTAACGTCAACCACTTCATTGGAACCGCTGAACACGGGGTAGGTATAGTTTTGAGCGGCGCAAAGGTTCAGATAGCTCTGGGAAGGACCGAGTTGACGGTTTTTGTAGTTGGCTACGGTAGAAATAGAACCTGAGACAGAACCTGTAACTGTGCCGGCATCGTTGACAGAAGAACCATCGGTAGAGGCCGACGTGGTAACATCGAAACCATAGAATTGAGGCATCTGACCCAATACTTTACCGAACTGGATGTTAGAGGCTGAGGGCACAACCGTTATGGCTTCACAGTTATTTACGCCTTCTTGGGTCTGCGCAGCATCCTTGAACTGACTGTTCAGCCAACTGCCAACTTGGACAAAATAATTGGTCTGAGTGCCTGAAGTAACTTCAGTTGCCGCCCCAGCATCTGAATAAGAAACGCGCTTGCCGACTTCATTGAGGTATTCATTATAATACTTGGCAGCCTGAATGTAGTCGTTGCGGTCGCGTCCGCGCAATAGGTAAAGGTCGGCCATTACCACCTTACCAGGGAAAAGCAGGAGGTCATTGGGTATGGTGACACCGCCACCCGTCTGCAAGTCTCCATACTGGGGTCGGCCTTCCTTTTCGTAAGCAAGCGCCGTCTGCATGTGCGAATAGAGCTTATCGAGAAGGTTGGAAGCGTTAACCGTACCTTCGGGCGAATTGGTTTCCCAGCCTGTGTCGGCATTATCGACGGGTTGGGTGATGAAAGGCACTTCGCCATAGTTCTGCACAAGCTGCATATAGGTCCAAGCACGGATAAGTTCTACCTGAGCACACTCCTTGCGCATATAGTAAACGTTGTTTTTGGAAGCACCTGTGTTGCAGGCTGCGAGGTAGTAGTTGCACTGGTTGATGACTTTATAGTATGCAGCACGGTTGAGCAAAGTATTCTCACCGTTGGGCAGGCGCTCAAAGTTAGCGATAGAAGCAATTGAGTCGCTACTATACATAGTGGTATCGACGAGTTCGCCGCGGATTTCGCCGAGCAGGAAATTCTGTTCTGCCACCTCTTGCAAATTGCTAAGGATACCATAATAGAAAGCAACCGTGTCTTTACCGCTGAAGCCTCCATTATAGCGATCCATGTCGGGCGTGAGCATATCCTCGCAGGAGGTGGTGGTGATGCCGAAGCCGAGGAGGCAGGAAAAGAGACTTATAATTGATTTTCTTTTCATTGTGTTTGGTATTAGGTTTTCCGAGAGCGGCAGGGGATTTCTCCCCTGCCCCATTCGGGATAGACGTTTTACAAGTTAATGGTCAGACCGAGCGTAAAGTTACGATTCTGCGGGAGCAAGCCGGCATCGATGCCCTGATAGAGCGCGCCGTTGCCGCAAGAGAATTCGGGGTCATTGCCCGTGTACTTCGTAACCGTGAAGACGTTAGAAGATTCAGCCCAAACGGAGAGTCCAAGCAACCAATCCCACTTAACAGGCACTTTATATGAAAGGCGAACCTTTTTAAGTTTGAGATAAGAACCGTCCTCAATCCAACGGTCAGAGAAGCGTTCGTTGTTCACCCAGTCATCGCTCACAGTTGCCACCGCGCGGGGAACATCTGTTTGCTGTCCCTGATAACGCCAACGGTTGCAAACTGCTGTGGTTTGATTGTAAACGCTGTTAGCGCTTTCAAGCTGCATGCGCTGGTAGTTGAACACGTCGTTACCGACGGAATACTTGAAGCTGAGGTCGAGCGTGAGGTCTTTCCAACGGAGCTGTGCGAAGAAGTTACCATAGATCACGGGGTTGGGGTCGCCAATTTCAACCATATCAGCCTCGTTGATCCAACCATCGCCGTTCTGGTCTACGAAATGCACGTCACCGGCCTTGAAGTTGCGGTAAGGATTCTGAGAAAGCCCTGTGGGATACTTCAAGTAAGTGGTAGTTCCATCTGCATTTGTGTGAGCAGAAGAGGCTTCGGCATCAGTAGAGAAGACGCCGGCAGTCTGGTAACCGTAGAACACGCCTGCGGGACGGCCAACTGCGGTAAGGATATTGTTAGTGCCGTAGATAGAAGAAGTATAACCGTGAATGTCACTATACTGACCGGACTTCTTTCCGTTTTCATCAAGGTTGTAAGTCTTGATGTGGTTGAGGTCGGACTCGGGCAACTCGGTGATTTCGTTCTTATAGTGACCGATGCTGAAACCAGCCTGCAACTGCCAGTCTTTCTTGTTGAGGATAACGCCGCTGGCGCGGAACTCTACGCCAGAGTTCTTCAAGGCACCGTCGTTCACCCAAATATAAGGCAGACCGATGATGTCGCTGACAGCCTTGCGGGTAAGGAGGTCGGTGGTCTTAGACCAGAAATATTCAACAGCAAAGTTCAGGCGGTTGTTGAGGAGCGAGGTTTCGAGTCCTACATTGAAGCGGTGGGTGGTTTCCCACTGGATTTTGGGGTTCTGCACATTAGAGAGCACGAGACCCGTCTTTTTATCCATAAACTTAATGTTCTCGAAATAGGTGCGGCTGGCGTAGTAGTCTACGTTGTCGTTACCAGACTCTTCATAACCGGCAGTAAGTTTCATATAGTCGATAAACTTAACGTCGAACCATTTTTCAGATGACAAGAGCCATGCAGCCTGCACGGAGGGGAACAAGCCCCAAGAAACGCCGCAGAGGTTGATGCCGGCATCGGTGTCCTTACCGAAACGAGAAGAAGCCTCCATTGTTACGCCTGCATTGAGGAAATACTTATTTGCGTAGTTGTAGCCGGCGTTGAGGTAGTAGGCCAGGTTCATCCACTTATCGTTAACGCCGCCATTGGCGAGGTTGTCAAGGCTACCCGAGATGTTAGGCATCTTGTCGTTGTCGTTGTTGTAGCCTGAAATGCTGCTGGCATTGTAAGAATAAGAGGCGAGGCGGAAACCGCCGAAAAGGTCGATGTCGTGTGCCTGATAGTTGCGGTGCCAACGGATATTGATGTCGTTGAAGAGCGTCGTTTCCTTAGCGACCTGCGAAGCCACGTAGCTGGTGGCATCGCCCATGTTGGGCACTTCTTTGGCAGGCGTACCGTTAGTGGGGAGATAGTACTTCTCGTCGTTGCGGTTCATGATGTAGCTGAAACGCTCCTGAATGGTGAGGTACTTATTGATGCGGTACTTGGGGGCGATGTTCATAGAGAACTGCATCTGTTCCTGATGGTTCTTGTTGTCGCCCTCGCCGTTCTCAAGAATCCAGAAGGGATTGACAAGACCTGCATATCCGTAGTTTTCTGCAAAGCGGAAGGGGTTGTTGCTATCGGTATAGTTCTTACCGGCATAGACATTGGATGGTACGAGGTTGAGCCCGCCGTTTTCATACTTCACATAGTAGGCATAGGGGCTGAGGAACGGTGCCTGCAGCTGACCGAGCACATTAGGCGAAGATATGTGACGGCTGGTATAGTCGGGTGCCCAACCATTATCGCGCAGGTTGTAAGAGTTGCGCGAGAAAGCGATGTCGAGAGCTGCCGTAAGGTTTTTGAGCAAGTTCACATCAGTATTGAAACGAATGTTCAGACGGTTGAAATCATTTTCCTCAGCCGTTGCATCGCTCTTTGTGTAACCCAAAGAGAGGTTATACATAGCCACATCGTCACCGCCTTCTACGCTGACCTTATAGTTCTGCGCAAAAGAGTTGCGATAGAGATCCTTCTGCCAGTCGGTATCGTTGTGGTAAAGCGGATAGAAGAGGTATGAGGGGTCTTCGTTGAGGAAAGGAATGGCCATGGAACTGCTGAGCGCTTCGTTGTCGGGGTGCGTACCGAGCATCTCGGTGACGTAGCTGCGATATTGCGAGGCGTTCATCATCTGCGTGGTAGAAGGCTTCAGTTCGTAACTGCCGAAAGCGCGCACATTGATGCGGGTGGCCATGCTCTTACCGCGCTTTGTTTTGATTTCGATCACGCCGTTACCGCCTTTTGCTCCATAGAGCGCGGTACCATTCTTCAAGACTTCCACAGAAGCAATATCTTCGGGGTCGATAACGCTCAGCACATCGATGAAGAAACCATCGTGAAGGGCTGCGCGGTCGTACTGTCCGTCCCAAATCACGCCGTCCACCACAATGAGGGGCTGGGCATTGGCATTGATAGAGTTAAGACCGTTGATAAACATGGCAGCACCCTGTGCCGGCATACCGCCGCGCTTAATGGTACGTACGCTCGAGGAAAGCTCGTTTTCAATGTCGTCCTCCGCATTGATAGCAGAAGTTTCATTGAAGTTCATATACTTACGGTTGGTAAGCGACACTTTATCCTCATAGAAGGAGCGGAGCTTTGTCGACTGCATCTGTACGTCCTGCCCTGCTAAGCCTTTCGTGGCGAGCTGTACGGCATTGTAGTCTGAGATGCTGAAATAAAGCACGTCTTCAAATTCGGGGACTTTGATGGTATAGGAACCGTCGTCCTCGGTGAGCGTGGAGAAAGTGTTGTGCGCCAACGACTGCACGCGCACACCGCCGAGGGGCTTGCCAGTGGCAGCATCGTAGACATGGCCTTTCACTTCCTTCAAAGTGTATTCCTGCTCCTTCTGCTGCTTCTTGGATTTTTGCTCCTTCTTAGGGGTTTCCTTGGCAGGTTCTGTCTTCTTTTGGGCAGAGAGAACACAAGTTCCCGATAACATAAAGAGACAAACTCCGGCGCGCAAGAAACCTTGCATCAGATTGATTCTTTTATTATTATTCATTGTCTGCTGTGTTTTTAGTTAACAAGAACTTATGGTTACTCATGGATAGGCTCGATGATGATGCGTGAAACGCTAAGGCCGTTCACATTGTCTTTCGACAGCAGTTTGTTCGGCATACGCAATACGAGATACGGGAAGCTGTCAACGCCGGCGGGCAGATTAACATAGCTGCGCTTGAACTCGACCTCGTCCCAAAGTACATAGGTCTTAATTTCATTTTCATCAACTTCGATCACATCAGTCTGAGACGGGGAAGGAACGTTGGTACCATCATCGTACTTAAGCATTGCTTGGAATCTGGTATTTTGAGGCTTGTAGACTTCTTCGCCCTCTTCGCCTTCAACCGTTACAATATTATCTTCGCAAATGCGGTTGGGGAGGATTTCGGCGGAAATCTTATACTTGCCGCTGGCAATGCCGTCAAGACGAATGTAGACTTCCATTGTGGAGCCAGAACTTTTGAAGAAGCAGTAACGGTTGTCGGTAACTTGGCCCTTTACGTCTTCCTTGTTCCAGTTGGTACCTTCCTGCAAGAGGATGCTTGTAGCAGTACCGCCGCTGACGCTAAGCACATAGGTTGTGTAGCGCAAGTCGACTTCTTCGCGGGACTGGAAAGAATAAGAGGGATGCAAGGCGTAGTCCCCCACGGCAAACACATAACCGTTGGACGCCTTGACGGGCTTCTGATTATTGAACAAGGGGTTACTGCCGTTATTACCGGTCTTGGGATTATGGTAAATCACGCCGTTGGTAGACTCAATGGAATCGTGATAAAGCACATAGTCAATAACCTTTGCAGAGTCGCTGCGATTTACTTCGTAATCGAAATCGCCCGGCGAGAAGAACATGCTGCGGATAAGGGCGGCATTGGTATTATAGTTCTGCAAAGAGTCGGCATCGAGGTTTTTCGTTCCGTCGGGATAAGTCTTACCCATCTGGTTCTTGTCTTTCAGCCACTCATACTTATACTTCTTATTATAACGGTAGAGCTGGCTGACCTCGTCGTATGCCTTATCCCAAGCGTTGTCGGAAGGGATAACAGCGATGTAGAGGCTGTCTTCATTCTGAATGGCTGCTCCGGCGTAGTCGAGGATTGTGTTCGTCTTTGTATAGACAGAGTCTACATAGTGGACGTTACCATTCTCATCGGTAGCACCAGGAGTAGAAAGATATTCGTTGAATTCCTCCTTTTCCACCTCTGGGTCGCGCAGGATTGCGTTTACCTTTGAAAGTGTTTCCTGATTAGCCTCGATATAGTCGTAAACGTTATAGGCAAAGGGCGAAGAACTGTCGAGGACATACATTACGCCGTTTGAGGAAACGATGCGACCATAGCCTGCGTTAATATTGACACCGTTGAACTTATTAGCTCCCATGTCATAGTAGCACACCTTGGAGTTGAGCATACGGACTTTCTGCTCGCCGCTATTGCTTTCATAGTTGAAGCGGGCAAGGTGGTTCTTAATAAACTGCGTGCCAACGCGTTCGTGAATCTCGTTTGCTTCGATTGCTTCAGCAGTACCTGCCCCCTCAGCATTGCGAATGGCCTCGGCCTGTTCCAAAAGGTCAAGATAGTACTTAGCCGTATGCTGCTGGTACTTGCCGTTGAGCGGAGCCCAAAGGGTATAGGATTGCGGTGTGTTGAGCAACTGGCTATAATACATTACGTTGCCGCTATTTTCAGTCGTTTTGCGGATAACTTTCGTGCGGGAAAGAATCATCTGCAAAGAGTCGAGCTCGGGACGCGACTGGATATTCTGCCAAAGCGTATTGCCGGCCGTATCGGTGGCGGGCATGATATCGAAATGGTCGTCCGTGCACGCCGTGAGGCTCAAAAGCATCATTGCGCCGAGGCAAGCGCTTTTTACCGGGGTTTTATATAATAAGCTTTTCATATTATTTGAATTTTCGGTTGCGATTACCAAATATCTTCAGGATTGGTGGGATCGGTGATGACGCTCGTGGGTACTAACTCAAAGTAGTCTACCTGGAACTGCGTCTCACTACTTTCCATCACAGACTTGAAACGAAGGTAATAGGTCTTTTCTGGATCAAGTTCGAAGATGCCGAGGATACGGCGCAATGCTGGATAAGTGGGAGTGGCGTTGCGGATAGTAGTGGTCTCGCCGCAGGTATAGATGTACTGGGGACCCTTCATGTAGTTTTGGTTTCGCAGGTTGCGGTCGTTCTCCATAATCTCTGCGACACTGCTTGCAGTGGCATCGTCTACCCAAGGCTGACCCGGGATTTGAGACACCTGTTCGCGCAGGTCAATAGGGAGGCTGACAGGTTGCGTGTTATCGGGCGATTCACCGATGTATGCCTGAAACATACCGCGAAGTTCGTTCATGGAGAAGCCCATACGAATCTCGTAGTTACCCTTTTGCGGCACAGGAGGCAGTTTGAGCACGAAGTCGTACTTGCCGGAGAAGAGGAACTCATCGCCTTGATAGTCTTTCCAAGCGCCGTTGTGGGCAACGCGGCCTTCCTGCAGATAGTAAATCTGGGTAACGGAGGAATTGACCTTAATATTCTCGAAGTAATTGTTCGGGAAGTAACGCACCTTCATACCGCGAATATCGTTGTCGAAGAGTTCGGGCAACATTGTAACGAGGTCAATGCGCATGCGCTCCGAAGCCAAGAGACGGCGCGTTTCGTTATCATAAACCAATATATGGTCAATCGGATAATAGAAACCATTGAGGGCATTGTTGTCGGCGGTTTTCTGATTACCACTCTCATCAACCTCGACAATGGCATTGTTGGAAAGGTTAATCTTGATGTTAATGCCGTTGATGCCCGGTGCGTTAGCTTCTGTGGAAACCTCCTTATAGTCGGTTTCTTCAGTCGGTACGTCGTCGAAAGGTATACCGTTGCGATATTCAGAAATTCGGTTAAGGTAGAACCCACCGGCCTCGCCATCGGCGCAAATGCGACTCTCGTTAGCCAACTGTGTGAGTTTCAGCAAACCGCGATGCTTACCCATAGTGGTGTAGTAATCCCAAACGTCTACAGGCAGATTGGTAGTCTGGGGGGCAAGTTTGTCTTTACCGAAACTATAGCCAGCCTCATTATAGTGGTGTACAAACTCATCCGAAGCCATATTGCCTTTAAGAAGGTGATAGGCGACGAAACGGTTGACTGGGTTATCCTCATTGGTGAGGTCGGCAGCCACATCAGCGGAAACTGCGCCATAGATACCATCGCACTTAGTCTTGATAATCTGAAGCACATCGTCCCAATTTTCGATTTCGCCTTCAGCATTAGTCAGGATATCAACGCCCCATTCGTTTTTATACACTTCATCGGGCTCGACAAAAGCAGTGTAACCAACAGCTTTCTTATCCATATATGGGAAATCGAAAGAGGCAAAACGTTTGGTCGTACCTGCTGCGGCAAGGTTAGTGTTGTCGTTCTCGTAACTAAGGTCAACATATTGCTGCATTTTGGCAGCCCAGCCAGTTTCTTGAATCAGGCGGCTGATGATCTTCATGTTGGGTGCCTGTTTGATCAAATCGGGCAGGAGGTCGTTCGACGGAGCGATGACGGTGCTGACAACATGCATCATGCCGTTGGAAAGATCAATATTTTCCTGCACGACCTTTGCGTTGCCATTGATTGTAAACTCGTCGTTGGCAAACAAAGAGGTCAGGCGGCGGTCGTTAAGGTTACTCAGCGCAAAAGATTCGTTGTTTTGGGGAAAATCGGCCGTCTCATAAGCTTCGTTATTTCCATTGTCAATGATACAACTCTTGGCCACGAGTTCTGCCAATTCATAAGGAAGGGAATTGACATCTGAAGAGCCAGTCTGTGCCTGAACATAAGCAACTACGGCTGCGTTAGTAGGCGCAAAGACGGTGTAGTTGCCGCGGGCAGAAAGCACACTGGTCAAGGACGAGGCTTTGGAACCAGAACCTAATTTGACGCGGTCGAAAATCGCCTTAATGCAGGAAAGATTGGGAGAGGCTGCCATGTAGTCTGCCAACGTCTGTTCCGTTTTGATGGTGAAGTTAGAATCGTCAATTTCTTCCTTACAACCTGAGAGCATCATGCAAAACCCAAAGCAGCAGAAAAGGGAAAGCAAAGATGCCAAACGAGCACTCATTATAATATTCTTTTTCATAACGGTCATAATTATTTTTTAGAGTATCTTTCCCATGCGGGGTTTTGGGTTAATGAGCCGCCATATTCAACGCCATTTACTTTAAGTTCCTCGCTGTAAATAGGATTGTAGAAGGCATTGATAGACGTAAGGCGGTTTTTCACAGAAGACTTGAACGTACCAAAGTCAGTAAGCGTAGCCTTGTAGTCGCCGGTGTATTCGGCCTGGCGAACGAGGTCGAACCATCGCTTAGCTTCGCCTACGAACTCACGCTGACGCTCGCGATAAACAAGCGTAAGCAATTCGGAACAAGTCAGCTTAGCTGAATAGGTTGCAGAAAGCCTATCAACCTTAAACTCATTAGCAACGTCGGAAGCATCGTCCGTGCCTACAAGCTTGGGATTGTTGCGCTTGAAGAGCGCATTGACAGACTCAAAAGCTTCGGCGATATCGTAAGATGTGAGGCTGAAAGGATATGTGGCTGGTTCCGTGAAATCTTCTCCTTTCTTGGAAGCATTAGCGATGTTCCAGTAACGTGCACAAGCCTCTGCGCGAATAAGCAAAAGGTCAGAGAGGCGATAAACAGGCCAGTTGCCGTATTGCTCCTCACTGGTGCGATAGCTCGCGCTGTAACCCATACTAACATTCTCCATATCGAGGATATTGATGCTGGTGGCAATGTTCTTGAGCATGGGCTTCTTGGTTTCCTTGTAGCGAACGTCGCAGGTTTCAACCATACGGAAGTCCGTCTTGCCAAAGCCTACTTCGGGATTAACAAGCGAGGTACTCAGGAGAGAAGACGAAACCGTCATAATGGCGGGATGCATCTCTTGACTGGAATAATAACCTAAATAAGATGTGATCGAGGTATTCTTATTATTGTCAACCTGGCTGTATTGTATCTCAAAGATACTTTCGTCAGAATTTTTGCCTCCGAAAATCTGGTTATAAGGATTATCCGTGACAGAAAGCGTGCTCGGCGTGTTGAGCAGCATGGGATATTTCTGTGTGAGCTGCTCATTGGTCGCATTGTTATTCTTATCCAAATCTTCCTTATACTTTGCCATCATATCATTCAGCACCTGTGTAGAGTGCTGGTATGCTTTCTCGAAGCACTGACGGGCGGCGTTTGGATCGGTACGCTTGTACAGACAGCCTTGCCAAAGATAGATGTCGGCCAAGAGGGTACGCACGGAATTACGCGTAAAGCGTCCTTTATTCTCGGCGGGTTGCGAGAAACGAACCTGGGCTAAATTAATCGCGCTTTCAAGGTCATTAATCAGGGACGCAAGAACAGTTTTCCCAGATGTTGCGGCAATGCGGCTGTTAAGTGCCTCCTCATCGGTATGGACCGGAACCGTTACAAAGGGAACGTCTCTGTAAGCGCGCACAAGATAGAAATAGTAGAGTGCACGCAGCGAAAGCATTTCTGCTTTCACAGGACGCCAATCAGAATTGGAGAAACTGGGGTCGGTGCCGTTAGCAACCATTTCCTCACCCTTCTCAAGCACGAGGTTGCAATAGTTGATGCCGGAATAGAAGTCAGCCCAGCTGAACATGGATTCGGTAGGCTGGAGTACACCGTCCTGCAAATACATGATAGACGTGTTCTCCATCTTATTAAGGTCGAGGTTGTCGCCTCGGAACTCACCCCAATAAAGCATTCTGCCGGTGACGGAAGCCTGCGTTATCTTCTGATAGGCTGCTGCGCGAACTCCTTCG
Source organism: Bacteroidales bacterium (assembly GCA_022784065.1). GTDB lineage: Bacteria > Bacteroidota > Bacteroidia > Bacteroidales > Bacteroidaceae > Alloprevotella. The sequence continues at coordinate 18,598 of JALFUO010000033.1, forward strand.
AGGTCGTTTTTGTCTTCCCAGAAGTTTTCTTCAGGGATTTGGTTGGTCGGCAGAATTGTCAGGAAGTCTTCACAAGAAGTGAAGCAGGACGCGGACAGAATTAATCCACCGGCTACCAACAATCTTGCGGATTTATTTTTAATCATATTTTTCATGGTTGCTATCAACTTAGAATCCGAAATTCAAACTAAACGTAAATGAGCGAGAACGCGGTGTCTGCGAGTAGTCTACACAGGGAGAGAAGCCGCCAGCCGAATGGTCGGGGTCGGTACCTGAATACTTAGACCAGAAGATAAGGTTGTTACCCGAAGCAGATATGCGGAGGGTGCTGAGACCGATCTTCTTAAGTTTTTCAGGCTTCACGCTGTAAGAAATCTGGAAATATTGGAAACGGAGGTAATCGCCGGGCTCTACATAACGGTCGCTGACGAGCGAATTGTAGCTGTCGGTTACGCTGGAATTGAGGGCGCGGGGAATCTCGGTAACTTGTCCGTTCTTTCTCCAACGGTGGTTTACGGCTGCGCTCTGGTTCTTGTTAGTTCTCATATCCTCGGCATACATGCGTGCCATGTTGAGAATCTTATTGCCTATACGGAAGTTGAAGTTAGTTTTAAGTTTCCACTGTCCGTAGGTGAGGTCGATACCGAAACCGCCGTTTACTTTCGGATTAGAACCGCCGAGGTAAACGATATCGAGTTCATCGATGCTACCGTCGTGGTTGATGTCTTCATAGATTACGTCACCACCCTGGAACTGATAGTTGCGTCCGCCATAGTTGTAATACATAGGCAGGGGATCGCCATTCTTGTCGTATACGATATTACCATTGGCATCGTATACAATCGGAGCGGTCTTACCAGTTGCTGCTGCCGTATTGCGCGAACCATCAGGATTATAGTATTGGTTTTTCTCGTCGCTCTGGAAGTAACCGTTGTGGTCGTAGTCGTAAGCATAAACGCCTTTCCACTTGAAACCGTAGATACCGCCGAGGGCGTTACCAATCTGCACGCGCTTGAGAACACTTTCGTTATTGTAGTTGAAATCGGCGTTCTGGCTGGCAAGCACGGTGGCATCCATTTCGGTAATCGTATTAATGTTCTGTGCGATGTTAGCGCGCAGTTCGACATAGAACTTACCGAATTTAAGGATAGGCTTCGTGTTTACATAAAGTTCCCAACCTTTGTTTTCGAGTGCGCCGACATTGGCGGTAGCCAAAGAGCTGTAACCCGTGCTGGTAGGAATTCCGATGCCGTAGTTAAGCAGGTCTGTGGTTTTCTTATTATAGACGTTCAAGTCGAACTGCAAGAGATCTTCAAAGAGGTTCAACTTAACACCAATGTTCCACTGACTGTTCTTTTCCCACTTAATCTGCGTGAGGCGGAGGTTCTGCGGAATCATAGCCTGAACACCGTTGTAGGAGGTGTTGTTGGTGGCATATTTATTATAGATAAGACCTTCGGCATAGGGTGGGTTACCCGTGATACCCCAACCGGGAGACACAGAGAGCATGCTCACTACTTTCTTCAACGGCTTGAAGAACTTTTCGTCACTGATGTTCCAACGGCCGGAGATACCGGGGAATACGCCCCACTTGTTACCTGAGCCGAAACGGGTGCTACCGTCGGCACGGAGCGTGAAGTCTACGACGTACTTGGAACTGAATGCATAGTGAACTGATGCCGTGGCACTCATAGTGTGTCCCTTATCGGTAGAAGTCCAGGCATTAGGTACGAGATAGCCAGGCACAGTAGCATCGGTGATACCTCCGTTGATGCCGCGGGAAGCATAGCTCTGCTTTGTGCTGTTGGTAGTACCCATCTCATAACGTGCCAGGATTTGGAACGAGTGGTCGGGGTTGTTGAAATGAGGCTGGAAACGAATCGAGTGACGGGTCTGGAACTGGAACACCTTATTTTCGTACTTAGAGGTATTGTTTGCGTCCCAGGGATCACCCGAGGAAAGGGAAGCGGGATAATAAGCCGACTCAGTATAAGTAAAGTCGTTCATCCAAACTTCACCCGTGTAGTCAAGCTGATGTTCATCGTCAGACTTACCGAGGAGTTTGTAATCAATAGCAAACTGCGGAGTAATCGTATAAGAAGACTGACGGTTCCATGCTTCATTGGCAATGGCTACGGGGTTACCGTTGTTCACCATATCGCTCAAATAGTAAGAAGAAAGGCCGCTGGAGTTGTCAACAAGGCCAGCTGCACCGGCAGCGCGAGGCATAATAAAATACTCGCCTGTGTCGTAATAGTTATCGTTGCCGGCATATTCGTAACGATAGACCGACATATTAGGCATAGCGTTGTAGGCGCGTCCAAGAATGTCGTTGGAATAGTTACGGTTGTTCTTAGTATAGGTCAAAGCGAAGTTCGAGGAGAACTTAATGCGGTCAGAAACCCAATAGTCGAGGGCGAGGCGAGAAGACAGGCGGTCGAGTGACTGCTTGATAATCGTACCCGTTTCGTGGTCGTAGTTACCAGAGATACGGAAGGTAGCCTTTTCACCACCGCCCGAGATAACGATGCCATAGTTGTGTGTCTGACCGAACTGCGTCACTTCGTCCACCCAGTCAGTATTTTTATTGAAGTTGCCGAAATAAGCGGGGTGCGTGTCCTTCTTATACATGATTTCGGCGATACTCGACTGTTCGTCCGAGAGTTTACGCGGGTTGTGGTAGGCTTCTTTAAGCATCATGGTGTAACCGTCACCATCGAGCATCTTCATGCCTTCGGGCTGCCAAGAGCCGGAGAAACGATAGCTGAAGTTCACCTTCGTCTTACCGCGGGCACCGCGACGGGTGGTAATTTCGATTACACCGTTGGCGCCGCGCGAACCCCAGATAGCCGTTGCTGCAGCATCTTTCAATACCTTAATAGACTTAATGTCTTCGGGGTTGACCTGAAGCAGAGTTGCAAACTGCTCTTCGTTCTCCATGTTGTTAAGGTCGAGGTCGGCTGTGCTGAAATCTTCCTGAATATATCCATCGACAACGATAAGCGGTTCCTGACTGCCATTGATAGAGCTGGTACCACGCAGACGCATGCTCGTACCAGAACCAAGGTTACCGGAAGTAGAAACGATGTCGAGACCGGCAATCTGTCCTTGGAGGGCTTCGCCAGCCGTTTCAAAGGAAAGACCTTCCATCTGGTCCATATCCAAAGACTGCTGGGCAGAAGAAATTTCGCGTTCTGGAATGATAAGACCGTTCGACTTTATCTTTCTCTTCACCGTGACGGTGGCCTCTTTCAGGGTGTTCTTATCTTGCAACTCAATGTTGAACTTAGTAGTTTCTCCAATGGGAAGCACTTTGGTTACATAGCCCAAGTAGGACACTTGCAGGCGGTTGGCGGGGTTCTTGATTGCCAAAGAGAAGTTACCGTTTGCGTCGGTGGTCGTTGCACTGACGTTACGGTTATTCTTGTCTTTCTCAACCACGTTCGCCATAACGATAGCTCCGTCGGCCTTACTCCAGACACGACCCGTGACACGCTTTTGGGCATAAGAAAGCGTGTAGCAGAAGCACAGGGCAAGCGTTAATAAAATCTTTATGTATTTCATGGTATCCTGATTTAATAAGTAAGTCTGTACTTCTTCACGAAATTCTTAGCGGCAGAAGACGTTTCAAAGGCTTTGGAGAAATCGCCTTTGAGCTGGCGGTCAAATACTAAAACATCGTTGCCCGTAATGTTGTGAAGCACAACGTAAGAGCTACTCTTAATGCCGTAAGAAGCAGATTGCGTGTTGGCATCATACTCATAGTCGCGGGCGAGTTGGTTGTTGCCTTCGTCGCCACGAACATAATGCTTGGTACCGGCTGCATCTGTAATAGCAATCTCGCCATTGCTTTGAGCCACATTGATACGCAAGAAAGCATTGGTCTTGTTGTTGCGGCAAGCCGTCTGATATTCATCCGAACTGTTCACATTATCAACGAACAGGGAATTATCCTGAAAGTGATATTTGAGGAAATTCACGAGGCAAGTCACCATACCCTTCGCCTTCTCCCATGCTTCTACAGACGTGAAAATCTTTTCGCTGTTGGTATTGGCATTTACGAATTCCTCAATAGAATCCCATGTGGGCAGATTTTCATTGTCAATAGCCTGTTTCATAGCATCATTGGAAGGCAAGTAAACCGTATAGCGATAGCTATTGAAGAATCGAACAAGCTTTTCACCGCGTGCAGTGATGCGCGTGCCGTCGAAAATCTGATAGCGTTTCAGCTCAGAGTTCCAGTCGCTTTCGTCCATTAAAGTTGTGTTATCTGCTGTCAAAGGTTCTTTATCATTAATTATACTTCTGCGGAAGATTGTGCTCAGAAGGTCACCCATGCTGGAGGCATCTTCGCAAAGCTTAAAGAAAGTGCTTGCGTCGGTCTCGGCTTTCATCACGCTGTAGGCCGTCTTCATCGTGGGCTGCATCGGACGGTCGAGGAAATACGTAGTACCGTTACCGTAACCATTGATGCCGCCGCGCGTCTGGTCGTAAACCTTTTCAACTTTAGGCTCGTTGGTATCATTTTCAGGAATGCCATCAGCATGGAGGTCCACTTGGAAACCGCCATACACCTTCATGCCTTCACCGTTGTTCTGGCCTCTCTCTTTAATATAGACGGGCGCGCCATTACGCGAGAGGAAATACCTACGTCCGCTATTCAGCAGTTCGCCTTCATAATCATGCACCACAATATGCTGGTCAATCATATCTGTGAGAATGGTCTTCTTCGTGATACCTTCGGTGGCGCCCATACTTTGGTTTGCCGTATGCGTTTTCTTTGGATTACCAGAGGGGGCAATGTCACTCGACTCTTTGTAGGTATAGGTCTTACCTGTAATGGCTATCTGCTGACTGCCGCTCTGTGTAATAGGCTGATACTCGAGCGTCCAGAACAAGCGCTGGGAAGCAGCACCCTTAGAATAAGCTACGGGATCAACATAACCATGCTCACGCAAACCTTTATCGGTCGGCACGAAGAAAGAGAAGTTGGACTGCATGGCCAAGAGATACGTGCTGTAGAACTTGCGCAAGGGAGCGGCGCCCGTATTGGTGCTGTTCACGGCAATATCATCGGCATGGAGCACAGTGTTCACAACGCGCGTTTCGGTAGAGAAAAGCACCGGACCGGATACAGATGCGTAGGTTGCAGGACCGAATACATTATTCATTATATATACCACACCGTTATTGGCCAGCGCAACAGAGTCAATCAATTCCTCGTATGCATCAACCGACGGGTACTTGCTTTGCTCGAACATAGGGTCGGCTGCATCGTTCATAATGGTGAGATACTTGCTGGGCACACTCTCGTTGAAAGATTCCTTCATCAAGTTGTTGACGAAGAACTTCATGACATTCAAAGGAATCTGAGCGAGCTTTTCTTTAAAGTTATCTTTTGTTATATCGCCAGGAGCATAGCGATCCATCAAAGTCTTACCGCCGCCAGTGCTGAAATATTGAATCATGGCATCATCGGTGGGCACAAATATTACGCCCATATCCTGCTCCTTTGAAGAAAGACTGGTGGAGTACTCATTCCAACCCGGGTCGAAGCTCAGGCGCGCATAGTCAGAGCTGATGGGTTCGGAGGGCTGACCCTGGAACTCGGGGGTATTGTTGATACCGCTTCCACCCTGCGAGCGCTCGGAGAGATAACGTTTCTGATAAACCGAGTCGTTAATAGAAATTTCTTTGGGGTGGAGTGCACGGTAGTTCTTTGTGAGCGTTTCATCATAATAAGGCGCGCTGAAACGTTCAAGGATAGAACTAAAATATTGCGTCTTGGGACACTGGCGGATGACCTCTGCCATGTTGGGCGGTGTCTGCAAAACGCCATCGAGGACATGGATGTAACCGTTGAGGCAGGTGATGTCTTGCTCCACAACGCGGCGATTGTAGACATAGCTGCGGTTTTCGGTCGAGCCCCATGAACCTTTCGGGAGATTGAGAATAAATCTCATATCCTCGTTCGTGATTTTCTTTTCTCTCATCTGCGCTTCGAGGAAGTGGGTCATCATGGGCTGGGTCTTATCGAGCGCCATGTAGATACCGGCTTTTTCTGGATTATTGAGGTGATAATCCCAGAAGCGAATATCTTTCACCTCCACACCGTCGTCGCCGACCGTAGCCCTATTGGGATTATTGAAAAGGTCTGCTTTGCCCCAGAAGCGGATAGAGTCTGTGGAAGAAGCCGCAGAAAGCTGACGGAGGCAAAGGTTCTTGACGGGCCCCTGGATAGTGGTCATCATCTCAAGAACGTAGGCATTGTCAAGCATCGAGCCGTTATAAAGGAGACGCTTTTGGCTTGTGGAAAGCTGATCATAACTCCTAACAGGGTTGCCGTAGGCATCTTTCCAGTCAGTTGTGGCAAAGAAATTCGCAAACGCAGCATCGGTAGCCGCAAAGAGGGTCTTACTGCCGGTCTTTGACATGATGTCGGTATAACCGAGGTCGTCAATCAACCGTACTTCCGTATTAAACCCTCTGTTCTTCAACTCTTCGTAAATACTTCCCCCAAGAAAATCGGGCGACTTCTCGTCTAAGTCGAAGTCATCCTTACAGGAGTACGTAATGCCGCAAGTTGAAAGCAGACACATTGCGCCAAGCAATGCTTGTCCCATTCTGCAAAAACGGTTTTTCATACGCATTAAATCATTAGTTATTTTGTTTTTCTATCAATCTAAGGTTAGGGATATACCTATGCAATAGGCAAATTTAATCGTTTTTTTATATTTGATAATGTACTTATAGGAGCAAAGTTTAATGCATTAAGATTTTTTAAGGATAACAGCGTAGCAAAAACCCCATAGGCGCAGGATAAGGGCGATATTAAGAAAGGCAGCCTGTGGCAGAACGCTTAAATAAGGAGCAGAAGGCATTTATAGACACTATGCAAGGAGTTGAGCATAAAACAGAATATACATATATAATATATGTACGCGCGTGCGCGCGCGTAAGCATGTTGTAAATTTGACTTATGTGCTAAATGCAACCCTACCGGAGAACATTGCACCTGGCTGAAACAATATTAGTGTTTCTGAACACCACTCTATATACGTAATTTTTTTCCCCGAAAAACCATTCAGCCCTTCATTATTCCCTCTATCGCTCTATATATCAAAAGGATAAATCTGAACGATTTGCGGGTCAAACCATTCAGCAACCCGCCACAAACGTTTTGCATTCTCCTTCCTGCCATCCCAAACTATCAGGTGAAAAATTTTTACTAAGTCCGAGCTATTTTTTCCTTCCTTCTTGATATTTTTCACTATATACGCAGAAAAAGTTTGTTACAAACTTTGTAACATGTATTACAAACTTTGTAATATGTGTTACAAACTTTCTAACATGTGTTACAAAGTTTGTAATAAAAATTATCTTGCTGATAATGAAAACTATCTTGCTGATAGTGAATATTATCTTAGGGATAATTGGGCAGAAATGAGGGTACCTCGTGACTATGATGTTCATTTTGACGCCCCGCCAATGACGACTTAACCCGTCACTGGTGTAGGGTTGCAAAGGCAAACTATACACCTCTAACGGATTAATATTCAAAACAATACGGCGTTTGTGACGGGTATGCTGGGTTTTTCAGGGTAAAAAAAAGCGTATAGGGCGACGCTCCGGCAAAGCGTTTGCCGGATAAAAAAAATAAAAAACGAAGAAAGGGGGATGGCTTAACGGCGCACGGCGATGCCTTCGATTTCAACCAGCCACTCGGGACGGCACACTCGGGCGAGGGTCATGAGGCAGGGTACGTCGGGAAGTAGTTTTTGCAAGCAGGCCTTGACGGCAGGATAGTCGGCAAGGTCACGCAGGTAGCAGACCATATATTTCATGTCGGCAAGCGCAGCATCGCCATCGCACAGCAGAGCCTCAATGTTCTGCACAAGCCGCTCCGTTTGGCGCACGGCATCGCCGCGATAAACGCATTGGCCGAAACGATCAATGCTGGCAGTGCCCGAAATCAAGAGGTAGCGGCCTATGGGGAGGTTAAGCGCAGTGCCACGCTCGAATGCCACGCCGTATTCATGCGTGTGGTTCAGATGATCGAGAGCCTGCAAATATTTTACACCCGTTTCAGGAACGCCCGAAACGGAAAAGAAGTCTGCCGCAACGGCGGCAGAGGTATCGAAGCTCGCTCCCCCGATGCCCGTCGAGGCAATAAAATGCGTGTCCTTGGTAAGTCCTATTTCGCTGAAATACTCGTTGCGGCTCTTCACAACGGCAGCGTATTCGCGGTCGACATCTCGCACGAAGATCCAAGTGCGGTGACAATGGTCCGCCACGTTCATACCAAACGTTTCAAGCCAATCCTGATGCTGCAAAAAAGCGGAGCGCATTTGAGCGTCGGGGGCATTGTCCTCTCCCACCCCACCGGCAAAACGCACGCTTTGGAAATAGAAGGCAATTTCCCCGAGTCGTGCAATCATCTTATCAGGCGTTCCGATTTTCTGCAAAGCATCATCGCCAATCCACCATTGCTGCAATGCCACCTTGCACCCCGAAAGCGGGGGCTGCTCCACATAAGACACAAAACCCGAGTTCAGCACCTCAAGCGTCAGCCGATGTTGCTCAACTTCTGGCTGGCTGTTGGCGGCATCGCTCAGATAGACGCGCGTCATCAGCAAATGGCAGGGCGAGAGCCTGTTGTCGGACATAAAGCGCGCCACCTGGGCTTCGAGTTCCGCCAGTTGCGCTTGAAGAGATCCGCCGCTTAGCGGTTCGAAAATCGGGAAATATTCTTTGATCATAGTGTGCGATGAGGGTTGAAAGCTTAGTTTCTGCGCACAAAATTACTGATTTTTGAGGAAAAGGCTTGGTTATTCCGTAACAACTTTTTACCTTTGCGGCAGTAACCAACAAAAACAGAAAAGCCTATCGACACACTTTACTTCTTAAATAGATATTATATATAATTAAAGAAGAAAGGTTTGCGTCATGAATGATTACACCTTATTGACCGACGACCAGTTGGTCAGTCTTTATGTTTCGGGGCAGGACAATGCCTTCGATGTTTTGTTGGAACGTTATAAGAATAGGCTTTACAACTATATCCTTTACATAGTCCACAAGGAAGATACGGCAGACGACCTCTTTCAGGAGACGTTTGTCAAGGCAATAGTCACCTTGCGCAATGGCAACTATCGCGCCGACGGCAAATTCTACGCCTGGCTCACGCGCATTGCCCACAACCTGCTCATCGACCACTTCCGCGACGGGCAGGCAGAAAACTTTATGACGGACGAAATGGCAGGAATGAGCATTTTCGACTCCATTCAAGTATCGGATGCCTGCAAGGAAAGCGAAATCGTGAGCGAGCAAACGCTTGAAGACGTGCGCCGACTGATTGAGCATCTGCCGGAATCGCAAAAGGAAGTCGTGAAGATGCGCTACTATCAAGACCTCAGCTTTAAGGAAATAGCCGACCTCAAAGGCATCAGCATCAACACCGCACTCGGCCGTATGCACTACGCTATTAACAATATGCGCAAAATGGCCAAGGAGCACGGACTGTTTAGCCGCGAATAAGCAGCAGCAACATACATTTAGCTGTTTGAAGCAAACAACAAACGGCGCGGGCAACAAAATGCCCGCGCCGTTTGCGTCAGTATCTTACAAAGAATTACTTGTTTTCCAACTCCTTGGCGGCAATGGCCTGATTGGCCGTAATGGCAATCATCTTATAGACATCGTCTACGGAGCAGCCGCGCGAAAGGTCGTTCACGGGGCGGGCAATGCCTTGGAGGATAGGACCGACTGCCGTGGCGTGACCAAGACGCTGCACGAGTTTGTAACCAATGTTGCCCACTTCGAGGTTGGGCACTACGAGCACGTTTGCCTTGCCGGCTATGGGGCTTCCCGGTGCCTTGGACGCGCCAACGGAGGGCACGAGGGCGGCATCGGCCTGCAATTCGCCGTCGATGCAAAGCTCAGGGTCCATTTCGTGGGCGATATTCAAGGCCTCAACCACCTTGTCTACAACTTCATGCTTGGCGCTGCCCTTTGTGGAGAAGCTAAGCATAGCCACGCGGGGCTCGTCGATACCGGCAACGGCCTTTGCAGTGCGGGCGGTGCAAATGGCAATCTGTGCCAACTGGTTGGCATCGGGCATGGGCGTTACTGCCACGTCGCCCATCACGAGCACGCCGTTCTGTCCGCACTCGGGGGCGTGGGTGAGCAGTAGCATGGCACCGCTCACGCAGGTGATGCCCGGAGAGGTTTTGATGATTTGCAGGGCGGGACGGAGCACGTCGCCCGTCGTGTTACGTGCGCCGGCAAGCTGGCCGTCGGCATCGCCGCTCTTGATGATGAGGCAACCGAGATAAAGCGGGTTCTTCACCAGTTCGCGCGCCTCTTCAATGGTCATGCCCTTCTTCTTGCGCAGTTCGCAAAGCAGCTGTGCGTAGGCTTCTTGCTTCGGGTGGTTTTCGGGGTCGATAATCTGAGCCTTGCCGATATTTCCCAGTCCGAACTTCTGCGCCATAGCGGCGATTTCCACGGGATTGCCGAGCAGGATAAGGTCTGCCACCTCATCGGTGAGGATTTGGTTGGCAGCTTTGAGGGTACGCTCTTCCGTTCCCTCGGGAAGCACGATGCGCTGGCGGTTTGCCTTGGCACGTGTGATGAGTTGTTCTACGAGTTCCATAGTTATAATGAGATAATAATAATATTATGCGTGTACGTATGTGCCGATGTTCTCGCCGTCGAGCACTTTCTTGAGATTGCCGTAAACGTCCATATTGAAGACGTAAATAGGCAGGCCATTCTCTTTGCACATGGCCGTTGCCGTGATGTCCATCACCTTCAAGCCCCGGCTAAGCACCTCGTCGTAGGTTATTTCGTCGAACTTAGTAGCCGTGGGGTCTTTCTCGGGGTCGGCGGTATAGACGCCGTCCACGCGCGTGCCTTTGAGCATCACGTCGGCCTCTATTTCAATACCACGCAGAGAGGAACCCGTGTCAGTGGTGAAATAGGGACTGCCTGTGCCGCAGCTGATAATGGCCACCTCGCCGCGCTCCATGGCCTCGATGGCTTTCCATTTGGAATAGAATTCGCCGATCGGCTCCATGCGAATGGCCGTCAGCACGCGGCTCTTCACGCCCTGCGCACCGAGAGCACTGCTAAGGGCGAGGGAGTTGATCACTGTGGCGCACATACCCATTTGGTCGCCTTTCACGCGGTCAAAGCCTTTGCCGGCACCGCTCAGTCCGCGAAAGATATTACCGCCGCCGATCACGATGCCTATCTGCACGCCCGTGGCCAGCGCGTCCTTGATTTGCTCGGCATATTGGTTGAGCCTTTGCACGTCGATGCCGTGCCCTTGTGCCCCGGCGAGGCTTTCGCCGCTTAGTTTCAGGAGTATTCTTTTGAATTTTGGCATGATTTGAAAATATTGATTTACATTGCAAAGTTACGATTTCTTATTATGGAACGCACACTATCACGGCAGATAACTTACTTCCTTAAATAAATATTGCCGCAAATTGCCGTCGAGGTCGCGCAAATGGAGCGTACCGTCGGGCGCGACCGTTTCTAAACGCGCCAAGAAATTGCCCTGTGCGTCGGCATACCAATGATTGCCCTCTCGACGGTACATCCTCCCGACGTATTCTTCAAGCACCTGCTCGCTCTTATTGTTCTGAAGCAGGCTGTAATAATGCTCAAAGCGTTGCAGGAGATAACGCAGCACGGCGGCGCGGTCGGTCTCCTTGCCGCGCACCTGAATGAAAGAAACGGGATTTGGCGCATCGCCTTCAAACGCCTTTTGATTGATGTTCAGGCCGATGCCTATGATGCTGCGGCTGATTGCACTGCCGCAAAGGGTGTGCTCGAGCAACATGCCGCATACTTTATTATCATTTATATATATATCGTTCGGCCACTTGACGCACGCCTCGCATTTACAATATTTCTGCACCGCGTCAGCCACCGACAAAGCCGTGCCCGCCGAGAGCAGGAACTGCTTGTCGGGGGTGAGAAACGAGGGATGCAGGCCGATACCGAGCAGGAGGTTTGCCTGCGCCGCACTTTCCCACACCGTGCCCTTTTGCCCGTGCCCTGCCGTTTGATAGTCGGCCGTGACAAGTGCAAACTCGGCGACTTGTTCCTCACCGCCCTCTTCTTTGAGAAAAGCCATCGTAGAATCGAGTTGCGCAAAATGCCGGTGCTGCCAGCGCGGCGAGGGCAGGCGAAAACCATAAAGCAGTTTCTGCGGCAGCGACTTTACGGTTTCCCCGTAAGCGTGGCGGGCGAGTTGCTCTATCAAATCGTCGGTTACGTCGCTATCGAAATAAACGTCGTTCCAATGCTGCTTGTTCCAATGCCAGGCAGGACGGATACCATCGTAATGCTCGCGCAGTTCGGCGGCATATTCCGGCTCGCATTTCATACACACCAGTTCCGTGCGTTCGAGGCTGAGCGCGGCGAATATCTTGCCGGCAATCCTATATACAAGGTAATCGGGGCCAAAAGGCTCATCCTCCGTCACATCAGTAAAGCCCAGCAGGAGGGCGCGCATTGTTTCAATATTCATACCAAACGAGAAAAATCTTTATATTGGGGGCGGCGGTTGTGGCGCACGGTTTCAGGGGTGTAGGCATCGCGCAGGTGAGTTATCTTGAAAGGCGGCTGCGTGCCTACCACCGTTATGATGTCGAAGCGGTAAGGTGCATCAAGCCTGTTTTCCGAAAGATATGCCAGAGCGGCTTTCACAAGGTGCTCCTGCTTGCGAATATCCACGGCAAATTCAGCCGGCGCGAACTGCTCGTTGCGCCGCGTCTTGACTTCCACGAAGACAATTTCGCCAAACCATTCGGCAATGATGTCCACTTCGAGATGCCCGCTGTGCCAGTTGCGCTCCAAGATGCGGTAATTGCGCTTGGAGAGATAGGTGCAAGCTTCTTGCTCTCCGAGTATGCCGAACTCATTATGCTGTGCCATGACGCGCTAACGCTTTGTCTTGAAAAAATCTTTCATCAGCGCGGCGCACTCTTCTTCCATCACGCCTGCCGTGACCTCGGTCTTGGGGTGCAGAGCTTCGGGGGCAAAGACGCTGAACCCGCGCTTGGGGTCAGACGCGCCGTAAACGAGCCTGCCAAGCTGCGCCCAGCCGAGCGCGCCGGCACACATGGTGCAAGGCTCCACGGTGACGTAGAGCGTGCATTCGTTGAGGTATTTGCCGCCCAAATGGTTGGCGGCGGCGGTGACAGCCTGCATTTCGGCATGTGCCGTAACATCGGTGAGGGTTTCCACAAGATTGTGTGCGCGGGCAATGATGCGGTCTTTGCAGACCACCACCGCGCCCACAGGCACTTCGTCGCGGCCAAACGCCGCCTTTGCCTCATCGAGGGCTTTCTTCATGAAATATTCGTCGGGCATGGGGATAAGAGTTTTTTGGGAGTTCCGGATATTCCGGATAATCCGGAACTTCCGGAATATCTGGGATATCCGGGCTAATGGTTTCTAAGGGCATCGAGCTCGCGGCGAAGGCTCGCAAGCTCGGCTTTGAGTTGGGCGTTTTCTGCTTCGAGGCGGGCGATGATTTGCTTCTGAGTGCCGCGCATATCGAGGCGGGCAGCAGTCATGCGCTCTTTAATACCGCCCTCCGTGACAAATTCCTTGTCGCGCTTCTGTATAAAAGTAGTCATTGCCCTATCCACCATGTGACACAGGCAAATGGCGGTGTTGCAAATCTCTTCGTCCGTCCAGCGAAGATAAAACGGGCGATAGTCCTTGTCGTCGCTGTATTGCTTGCAAAAGGCACGCAGTTTATTAAACCGCTCTTTGGCGGCGGCATCAGGGCTGGCAGCCCATTCTGGAAGCCCATGCTCTTTCAGGTAATCCTGATAATCTTCGAGCAATTCGCGATTGGAGCCTTGGGCAATGCCGAGCAACCTTATCTCAACTTCAAAACTGGTCTTCCCATCCGTAAGCCCTTCGGCAATGTTCTGCTTCACGGAACGCGCCGACTGTACCATCTGGTCTACCGTGCGGTCGCCATAACGCGGCAGGAAACGCTTGCAGAATACTTTCGTAAGCTGCACGAGCACATCGCTCTTACGGTAGAAAAACAATTCCTGATAGTGCGTGGGCGTTCTGAGCACACTCGGCGTGCCGTCGTCATAGCGGCGCAAATTCTCGGGCTTTGCAAGCATATTATATATTATTTATGTAAATCAGCAAGCCGCACCTTGCTCCACGCCTTTCATGCTCAAAGCCACGCGCCCGCGCTCTTCGTCGATTTCGAGCACGCGCACATTCACCTGCTGGCGCAGCTTGACCACCTGCGCAGGGTCTTTGACGTAGCGATCCGCTATTTGCGACACGTGGACCAAGCCTTTCACTTTGATGCCAAGGTCTACGAAACAACCAAAGTTGGTGATATTCGTCACAACGCCGGGCAGCACCATGCCTTCTTCGAGGTCTTCGATAGAATGTACGCTTTCGGCAAAGGCAAATTCCTTGGCCGTGCCGCGCGGGTCGCGCCCGGGCTTGTCCAGTTCCGCCATAATGTCGTTGAGCGTGGGCAAACCCACATCGGCAGAGCAATATCGCTGCAAGTCTACCTTGCCGCGTGCCTCGGCACAGCCTATAAACTGCTGCACGGTGCAGCCTGCATCGGCCGCCATAGCGGCAACGAGTTTGTATCGCTCGGGGTGCACGGCCGTATTGTCGAGCGGGTTGTCTCCTCCTGCAATTCGCAAGAAACCGGCACACTGCTCAAAGGCTTTCTGCCCGAGGCGCGGCACGTCGAGCAGCTGGCGACGATTGGCAAACGCGCCGTGCTGCGTTCGGTAGTCCACAATATTTTTTGCCAAAACCGGCCCAAGCCCCGCCACGTAGGTAAGCAGATGCGTGCCGGCAGTGTTGAGGTTCACGCCGACGGTATTCACGCAAAGCTCCACGGTGCGGTCGAGCGTCTTTTTGAGCGCGCCCTGATCCACATCGTGCTGATATTGCCCCACGCCAATGGCTTTGGGGTCTATCTTCACGAGTTCCGCCAGAGGGTCTGCCAAGCGGCGGCCGATAGACACCGCGCCGCGCACCGTGACGTCGTAATCGGGAAATTCCTCCCGCGCCGTCTTGGAGGCGGAATAGACCGATGCGCCGTCCTCGCTCACGAGGAACACCGCCACATCTTTCAAATGCAGGTCGCGCACCAGTTCCTCAGTCTCGCGCCCCGCCGTGCCGTTGCCGATGGCAATGGCCTCTATTTTATATTGCTCGCAAAGCGTACGCACCTTAATCGAGGAGCGGGCATACTCGCCGCGCGGCGGGTGGGGATAGATGGTTTCGTTGTGGAGCAGCATGCCGTGGCTATCGAGGCAAACGACCTTGCACCCCGTGCGGTAGCCGGGGTCGATGCCCATAATGCGCTTTTCGCCGAGCGGGGCTGCGAGCAGGAGCTGGCGCAAGTTTTCGGCAAACACGCGGATAGCCTCTTCGTCGGCTTTCTGCTTGCCCAAGGCGGCAAACTCCGTTTCAATCGAAGGGCGAAGCAGCCGCTTGTAGGCATCTGCCACCGCCAACTCTACCTGTTGGGCTGCGGCGGAGCCGGGCCGCACGAAACGGCGTGCCACACGCGAGCGGCAATCGTCGTCGTCGGCAGGAAGAATGCTTACTTTAAGGAAACCCTCCGCCTCACCGCGCAGCATGGCAAGCATACGGTGCGAAGAGCAGCGGCGCAAGGGCTCTTGCCAATCGAAATAGTCGCGGAATTTAGCGCCCTCTTCTTCCTTGCCTTTAACTACTTTGGAGCGCACCACGGCCGTTAGCTGATAAGAGCGGCGCACCGACTGACGCGCTTGTTCGTCCTCGTTCACGTGCTCGGCAATGATGTCGCGCGCGCCGCTGAGCGCGGTCTCCACATCGGGCACCTCGTCATTGAGAAACTGCCGCGCCGTGCGCTCGGGATTATCGTACGGACGTTTCAGAAGGCTATCCGCCAAAGGCTGCAAACCCTTCTTTCGGGCCGCCTCGGCGCGGGTTTTGCGCTTCGGTTTGTAGGGCAGATAGAGGTCTTCGAGCTGGTCAGCGTCCCAGCAACCGGCAATGCGCTGGCGAAGTTCGGGCGTGAGTTTGCCCTGCTCTTCAATCGTGTTAAGGATATATTCCCGGCGGTGCACCAGTTCTTCGAGTTTTTCGCAACTATCGTTGATTTCGGCAATCTGCACCTCGTTCAGTCCGCCCGTCGTCTCTTTGCGGTAGCGGCTGATAAAGGGAATGGTGGCACCGCCTTTGAGCAGGTTCACCGTACCTGCCACCTGCCGCTCACGCAAACCTAACTTTTTGGCAATAAGGCCGACTATCATCTCATCGGTTGCAGCGGCAGTGATATTTTCATTCGTGTTTTCCATGACAAATAAGGTTCAGGGCAGAAATCTGCCGCACAGAAACAATTCCCTGTGCGGCAGATTTTTATTTATATGCCGATTAAGGCAGAAACATCTACGTTATTTGAGCCGCGAGAGGGTTTCCTTGATGCGGCGAATGGCTTCAACGATGTTCTCATCGCTTGTAGCGTAACTCATGCGGAAGCACTCGGGCGAGCCGAAAGCATCGCCGCCCACCGTTGCCACGTGACCCTCTTCAAGAAGATACAGGGCGAGGTCGGAAGATGAGTTGATAACGTGCTTGCCGTCGGTCTTGCCGAAATAACTGCTGCATTTGGGGAAGAGGTAGAACGCGCCGTGGGGGTCGTTCACCTCGAGGCCGGGAATTTGGCGCGTGAGGTCCACGATGAGGTTCTTGCGGCGCAAGAAAGCCTTACGCATCTCTTCCACGCACTCCTGCGGTCCGCTGAATGCAGCCACAGCAGCCATCTGGCTCACGGAGCAAGGACCGCTGGTGTACTGCCCCTGCAGTTTGTTCATCGCCTTTGCCAAAGCCAAGGGTGCGGCGGAGAAACCGATGCGCCAGCCTGTCATGGCATACGCCTTCGACACGCCGTTGATCACCACCGTGCGCTCCTTCATTTCGGGCAGGGCGGCGATGGAAGCGTGCGCACCGACGTAGTTGATATGCTCGTAAATCTCGTCGCTGATTACCGTAACCTGCTCGTGCCGGCGGAGCACCTCGGCGAGGGCTGCCAGTTCGTCCGCGCTGTAAACGCTGCCCGTGGGATTGCTGGGCGAGCAAAGGATAAGGGCGCGGGTGCGCTCGGTGATGGCCGCTTCGAGTTGGGCGGGCGTTATCTTGAAATCTTGCTCAATCGTGGCTTCCACGAACACGGGCTTGGCACCTGCGAGCAGCACCATTTGCGGATAGCTCACCCAATAGGGCGCGGGGATGATTACTTCGTCGCCCTCGGAAGCCAGTGCCATGACTGCGTTGCACACGGCCTGCTTCGCGCCGTTCGACACCGTGATTTGCGCGGCATCGTATGCCAAGCCGTTTTCGCGGAGCAGCTTTTGGCAAATAGCTTCACGGATAGCGGCATAGCCGGGCACGGGAGAATAGCGCGAGAAGTTCTCGTCGATGGCTTTATGCGCAGCCTCCTTGATATGGTCGGGCGTGTTGAAGTCGGGCTCACCGACGGAAAGGTTTATCACGTCCACGCCCTTAGCTTTAAGCTCTGCGCTCTTTTGCGACATGGCCAAAGTGGCCGACGGCGCAAGGCGGTTTACTGTTGCTGAAAGTTCCATTATATTTCAAATTTATTATTTGCGGCTTTCGCCAAAAAATCTCAGCAAATAGATGAAGAGGTTAATGAAATCGAGGTAGAGCGAGAGGCTGCCGAGGAGGGCAATTTTCTCTGCGCCTTCCTTGTCGCCATGTTCTTGGAGCATCTGCTTGATGGACTGCGTGTCGTAGGCCGTAAGTCCCACAAAGATTACCACGCCGGCATAATTCAGGATAAGCGTCAAGCCCTCGGCTTTCATGAAGATGTTGACCACCGTGGCGATAATCAGCCCGATGAGGAGCATGAATAAGATGCGCCCCATTGCCGAGAGGTCGCGCTTCGTGACAAAGCCGAAGAGGCTCATCGCACCGAAAGTGCCTGCTGTAATCAGGAACGTCGTGGCAATGGACTGCTCGGTGTAGGCGAGTAAGATGAAAGAGAAGAACACGCCGTTCATGATAGAATATATCACGAACATCAGGCTCGCCGTGACAAACGAAAGGCTCATAATTCTTGAACTGAGCACGAACACGAGCACGAGTTCACCGATGAACAGGCCCCAGAAGGCAATCTGGTTAGAGACGATGGCATAAAGGATTGCGGGGCTGCTGGCCACGTAGTACGCCGTCATGCCCGTAACGACCAGTGCCAGCGTCATCCACAGATAGACCTTTGACATAAGGGCGGGAAAAGACAATGCGCTGCTTTGTGCACGCTCTTCTACTTGGTTGTAAAAGTTGTTTTCCATTGTTTTGATATTATGTTGGATTATTAGTAGACGAGTAAACGAGTAGACAAGTAAACGAGTTTATTAGTAGACAAGTAAACGAGAAATTTATAGGTGCAGATTATGCCCCATGCGCTTCTTCTTGGTTTCGAGATAGCGGCGATCGTAAGGGTTGGGCGTGATTTCAATGGGAATGTTCTCGGTAATTTCAAGACCGTAGGCTTCCAACCCCACACGCTTGACGGGGTTGTTGGTGATAAGCTTCATCTTATGCACGCCGAGCAGACCGAGGATTTGCGCCCCCACGCCATAATCACGCTCGTCGGGGTCGTAACCGAGGTGCACGTTGGCATCGACCGTGTCGTAGCCCTGCTCCTGCAACTTATAGGCGGCAATCTTCGCCATCAGCCCTATGCCGCGTCCCTCTTGGTTGAGGTAGAGGATAACGCCCTTGCCGGCTTCATCGACCATCTTCATGGCCCGGTGCAGCTGCTCGCCGCAGTCGCAGCGCTTGGAGCCGAAGATGTCGCCGGTCATGCAGGAAGAATGCACGCGCACGGGGATTGCCTCGTCCTCTTCCCATTCGCCCTTGATGAGGGCGATGTGCTCGAGGCGGTTGTTCTTCTGGCGGAAGGGGATTAGGCGGAAATGGCCGTACTCGGTGGGCATGTCCACCTCCTCGCCTTTCTCTACGAGGCACTCGTTTTTGAGGCGGTAGGCGATGAGGTCTTTGATTGTGATGATGTTAAGCCCCTCGCGCTTGGCAAACTCCTGCAACTGCGGCATACGCGCCATGGTGCCGTCGTCGTTGAGGATTTCGATGAGGCAGGCGGCGGGCGTGAGCCCGGCGAGGCGGGCGAGGTCGACGGCTGCTTCGGTGTGTCCGGCGCGGGCCAGCACTCCCCTATCCTGCGCGTAAAGCGGATTGATGTGTCCGGGGCGTCCGAAGTCCTCGGGCTTGCGGGCGGGGTCGGCAAGGGCGCGGATAGTGGCGGCGCGGTCGTGGCAGCTAACGCCTGTGGTGCAGCCTTCGAGCAGGTCGATGGTTACGGTAAAGGGCGTGCCGAGCATGCTGGTATTGGTTTGCACCTGATGTTCGAGTTCGAGCTGGCGGCAACGCTCGTTGGTGATGGGAGCGCAAAGCACGCCGCGCCCGCAGCGAAGCATGAAATTCACGGCCTCGGGGGTGGCGAGTTCTGCCGCCATGATGAGGTCGCCCTCGTTTTCGCGGTCTTCATCGTCAACTACGATGACGAATTTGCCGGCTTTGAAATCTTCTATTGCCTCATCGATAGAGGCGAGACGGAATTGTTCCATATATATATAATAATGTATGATCGATTTTTTTTCAACGCATTGGAGGATCCACGGGTTTTATGATGGGCTTTCCGCGCCGCGGTATAGCCGCCTTTCTGCCGTCGGGGCTTTCGGGCGGGGCGAGCTGTTCTGGCTTTGCCGCCGTGTCTTCGGGCGCGGAGAGCTCGGGGTAGTAGTAGCTGGCGCTTGCCGACCGCTCGCGCACCAATATGTAAATGGCCGCCGCAACAGCCATCAGGGCAAACGCAATGAGCACGATGCGCCGCGCCTTGCGGCCGAGGCGGAGGCGGAGCCTATTGCGCCCCTTGCTGTCGTCGGCTGCGGAGTCGTCGGCCTCCTCGGCTGCGGCATTGCCTGCAATGAGGCCTTGCAGGCGGTCGCACACCTTGACAACGGTTTGCAAATCTCGCTGCAAGCGCAGGCGGAAACGCCAAATGCGCAGGTAGAACAGCAAGCCTATCGGCAGCAAGATGCCCGCCGCCACGTTGAGCTTGCCATTGCGGAAGGGCGAGGTGTGGGCGTGCTCGAAGATAATGGGCAGGCGATTGAGCTGCTGCAACTCTTTGTAGGACTTGCTGTTGGAAAGGTCCTCGACAATCTCTTCCATTTCGGCAGAAATAGCCGCCACGCGCTCATCGGGGCGCGAGCGGAAGAAGATGCTGGCGTAATTGGGCGCGAGGAGCAGTTTGTTCTCCTGCATATAGGCTTGGCACTCGGCTTTCAGCTTTTCAAGCCGCGCGGGCAATAGGTCGTAGTGCGGGTCGTCGATGATTACCTCCTTGCGGAACAAATGGCGCGAGGAGCGCAGTCCAAGGAGTTTCACGAAGAACGACTTATAGAGTTCGGAGTTGAACACCACGGAGTCCTTGTTGGCCTTATAGGTGAAGAACACGCCGAAAGGCACGAGGGCAACGGTGCTAACCCACATGCCGTATACCATATTCCACTCGCCGTCGCGCGCCATCTTCATGCCCGAGGTGTTGATGATGTAATAAATGATAAAGATTGCGACAGAGATGACCGTCGGCAATCCCAAGCCGCCTTTGCGGATAATAGCGCCGAGCGGCGCGCCCACGAAGAAGAAGATGAGGCAGGCAAGCGACAATGCCATTTTCTGATGCCACTCAATCCAGTGGCGGCGTATGTCTTTCTCGCCATTTGCCAGCACCTGGCTTTTCCATTCGAGATCGGCGCGGAAGGACACCACGTTGTTTTGCGCCATGCGCATCACTTGCTGCCTTTTCGCGTCGGGCAACTGCGCCGCCAATGAGTCGAAAGGCACTTGCCGCGCGGCACGGCTTATTGCCTCGAGTTTCTTGCCGTCCACCTCCGGCCTTTTATAATATTGCATACAGGCCGTCTTGTAATGCTGCCTGCCGAGGCTGTCGAGTTCGTGTGAAATAGAGTCTACGCTGTGCTCGATCTGCGCCATGTTCTTGGCAGAGGGCATACCCGAGAGCAAGTCCTTGTCGAGCATATTGAAATTGCTGTCGAAGTCTATGAGCAGTTCCTTGTGCTGGAACGTTTCGCGGTCGTAAGGCGAGTTGGCGCCGCGCATCGGCGCAGCCCCGCCCGATTGCAGGTTTTGGAATTGCTCGCCGCTCCAGAGCGAGAGCTTGAGGTGGAGTTTGTCGCGCGTCATCTCCATGCGCCCCGAGTCGGCCAGCACGATTTGCGCCTTCTCGAAGCCTTGGTCGGTCTTGTAGATAATCACGCCGTAGAGCATGCCCGTTTCGGCATCTTTCTCCTCCACGTAGAGGTTCACGTTGGTCACGCCGCTGTAAAAAGTCCCCTCGGGGATTTCCACGGCGGGCGACTGCTGCTTCATACTGAAGAGCAGCGTGCGCAGGTTGATCTGCGCCTTTGGAGAAAAGTTGTTTTGAAAATAAAACGCCACGCCCGTCATCAGTACCGCGAACAGGATAATGGGGCGCATAATGCGCAGCAGGGGCACGCCGGCGGCCTTCATGGCGAGCAGTTCGAGGCTTTCGCCCATGTTGCCGAACGTGATGAGCGAGGAAAGGAGGATGGCCAGCGGCAGGGCCTGCGGCACGAGCGTCTGACCCATGTACCAGAAGAACTGCGCGAGGATATCAAAGGACAGGCCCTTGCCGATCAGTTCGTCCACATAGCGCCACGTGAACTGCATCATAAAGACGAAGAGGCAGATAAAGAATGCGCCGAAAAAGACAAGCAGGAACTTTTTCAGAATAAAGCTATCTAACTTCTTTATGATGGTCATTGGCCGTGAGGGAGAGATTATCGGGATAAGCCGCAAAAAATCGAAGCGGCACTAAACACTGCAAAATTACAACTTTTTCGCCTTATCATATAAGCAAAGCCGAAAATAATGCGGCGAGCGGGCGGCGGTTTGAATATTTGTTCATTTACATGCACTTTTGGCGGCTCGGCAATTCATGTATACTTAATTGCGCTCGCTTGCGCGAAAATTGCACTATGTTTGCAAAACATGCTATATGCCCGACTTGCAAATCCCAACTACAAACGAGTTATACCATATCTCATCATGCCTTTTTCTTCAAAAAAACCTTTTATATCAGCAAAACAGCAGGCAAGGCCTTTGCTAATTCAAGCGAAAGCAAATTATTTCACCGCAAAACGCCTCACTTCCCCCGCACGCTTTGCAGATAATCGGCAAGCGAGAGATTCTCGTAACGCTCGAAGCAACCGGCAGCCGTCTTGAGCGTGCGGAAGCCCACGCGATCCACCTGCCGGAGGTCGGTAATCGCGCCCTCGTCTATCATCTTGCGCAGTTCTGCCACGCGGTAACGGCTGATGTACTCGTGGACATCGTTGTAGCCCTGCGAGCGCAGGCATTGCAGCACGAGGTGGCGGTTGAAGCCGGAGAGGCGGCAAAGCTTGTCGCGCGTGAAGAGCACGTCGGTAAAGGGCTTCTCCCGTTGCATGAGATATTCCAACGCCTCGAAGCGCACGAGGTTGGCGCGGTTGAAGTCGTCGGTCTCGGAAATGGTGAGCTCTGCTTCCGTGGGCGGCGCGGCTATCTCGCGGATAACGGGATAGGACATGGAGTCGAGCACGGGGCGCATGATTCGGAAGAAGAGAAACATGTTGACGACGGTGAAGAAGAGGATATATATGGTAAGCCCGATGAGATTGAAATTGAGCGTCAGGATAACGAAGTAGAGGCTCACGATGCCGAGCGCCGTGCCATAGGCTATGAGGTCGCGCGGAAGCTCGAAGCGGCGCATCAGGCGATGGGGCAGAATGAATATGTTGGCGATGTAGTAGCCCGAAAGTCCCAAGGCGGCGAAGCGCAGCAGTATGTCGCCGCTTAGGAGGTATTGCCCCACGTCGCTCAGTTCGTACACGCGTGCAAAGCCGCTGCCGAGCAATGCGCCTAATATATATATGAAGATGAGCGCCAACGCCGGCGCGGCGTATTTCCACATTCTGCCCCATTGCAGGTAGCCGGGCATGCACAGCCCCAAGGGGTAGATGCTTTGCAGGTAGGAGCAGGCGAGCAGGTAGATGAGCAAGGCGGGGTGGAGAAAGCCCAAGGAGGGGATTTCGCGGGTGAAGACGAAGAACAATGCGCCGCAATACATCAGGCAGATAAGCAGCATGATCCACGCCTGCGACAGGTAGTTGACGCTGCGCCGCGCGAAGCGGAACATCACGAGGCTCATCATGAGGTGGGCCGTGGCGGCAAACTCTATGGTAACGATGGTGAGAGTATGCATAGGGGGAAGGGGCGTTAGATTACAAGCAAATTTATTAAAATCTTTTTTTCTTATAAGAAAGTTGTAGGAAATTTATTAGTACTTTTGCAAAAGTTTTGACTAATAGGTAGAATGGACAGCAAAGTCTTCACGATAGATATTGACGAAATAGTGCGCGGTAAGACGGGCGCTAAGGCGCGGTTCGTGCCACGCTTCGTGCTGTCGTGGCTCAAGCGCATCATCCATCAGAACGAGGTGAACGAGTTTATTCTCCGCGAAGGCGACAAGCAGGGCATGCCGTGGCTGGACGACTGCATGGAATACCTCGGCACGACGCTCAACGTGAAAGGGCTCGAAAACCTGCCCGACGACAGCGACGGCCGCCTGTTCACCTTTGTCTCCAACCACCCGCTCGGCGGCCCCGACGGCGTGGCGCTCGGCCACTTGCTGGGACACCGCTACGACGGGCGCATCAAATATCTCGTGAACGACCTCTTGATGAACCTCCACGGCCTCGCGCCGTTCTTCGTGCCTATCAACAAGACGGGCAAGCAAAGCCGCAACTTCCCGCAACTGGTGGAGGCGGTGTTCAACAGCCCGAACCATATCATCATGTTCCCCGCCGGGCTTTGCTCGCGCCGCATCAACGGACAAATCCACGACCTGCCCTGGCAAAAGACATTCATCACGAAGAGCGTGGAGACGCGACGCGACATCGTGCCCATACGCTTCAACGGGCGCAACTCGGATTTCTTCTACCGCATCGCGAACGTAGGCAAGCGGTTGGGACTGAAATTCAACATCGCCATGCTCTATCTTGTGGACGAACTTTACAAGAACCGCGGCAAGACGTTTGACGTGACCATTGGCAAACCTATCCCCTACTCTACTTTCGACAAAAGCCGCAAGCCACAGGAATGGGCGGCGTACGTTGAAGACATTGTTTATAAATTATAGTAGTCGAGTTGACGAGTAAACAGAACTGTAAAAAAAGCCCCTAATATGCTCCCTATAATACCTCCCGTAGACCGCGACTTGCTGGCGGCAGAGCTTACGCCCGAGCGGCGGTTGCGTGCCACCAATAAGGCAGGCAACGAAATCTATGTGTTCAAAGCCGAAGAAGCGCCCAACGCCATGCGCGAGGTGGGCCGCTTGCGCGAAATAGCTTTCCGCGCAGCCGGCGGCGGAACGGGAAAGGACTGCGACATCGACGAGTTCGACGGCGGCGAAACGCCTTACTACCAGTTGATTGTTTGGAGTCCCGAAGACCGCCAAATCTTGGGCGGTTACCGCTTTCTGCCAGGCAGGGAGATGAAGCTCAACGCCGAGGGACAGCCCATGCTCGCCACGACGCACATGTTTCACTTCTCGCAGGAGTTTATTGACACCTACCTGCGCGACACGGTGGAGTTGGGTCGATCGTTCGTGACCCTCGAATACCAAAGCACGCGCCTTTTGAGCAAAGGGCTCTTCGCGCTCGACAACCTCTGGGACGGCCTCGGCGCGCTCACGGTGGTCATTCCGGGACTGAAATACTTTTTCGGCAAGATGACGATGTACCCGTCGTTCAACCGCCCCGCCCGCGACATGATTCTCTATTTCCTCAAAAAGCATTTCGGCGATAAGGACGGATTGGTAACGCCGCTCACGCCGCTTACCCTCGACACGCCGGAGGAGGAACTGCGGGCAATTTTCGTGGAAGACGATTTCAAGAGCGACTACCGCATTCTCAACACGGCCGTGCGCCGCCTCGGCTTCAACATTCCGCCGCTGGTGAACGCCTACATGGGCCTCAGCCCCACGATGCGCGTGTTCGGTACGGCCGTGAACCATGAGTTCGGCAACGTGGAGGAGACGGGCATCCTGATTGCCGTGAACGAGATTTTGGAAGAAAAGCGCATGCGCCACATCGACACCTTCGCCACGGAGCACCCCGAAAGCATGGAGTTTTTCGCCGATTTGTTCCAAAAGAACGGCGAGTAGCGGCGCGGGCTTATTATTTGACAATTAAATATATTATATATGTACAGAACAAAAACTTGCGGAGAACTCCGTATAAATAATGTCGGCGAAAGCGTAACGCTTGCCGGCTGGGTGCAGCGCGTGCGCAAGATGGGCGGCATGACATTTGTCGACCTGCGCGACCGCTACGGCATCACGCAACTCGTGTTTAACGAAGAGACCAACGCCGATTTGTGCGCTCAGGCCAACAAACTGGGGCGCGAATACGTGGTCCAAGTGGTCGGCACCGTGGGCGAGCGCTATTCTAAGAACGACAAGATGCCGACGGGCGACATTGAAATCACCGTGACCGCACTCACAGTGCTCAACGCCTCGGACGTGCCGCCTTTCACCATCGAGGAGAACACCGACGGCGGCGACGAACTGCGCATGAAGTACCGCTATCTCGACCTGCGCCGCGAAGTGGTGCGCCGCAACCTGGAACTGCGCCATAAGTTCTGCCTCGCCGTGCGCCATTTCCTCGACGAGAAAGGTTTTCTCGAAATCGAAACGCCCGTGCTCGTGGGCTCTACGCCGGAGGGCGCGCGCGATTTCATCGTTCCCTCGCGCATGAACCCCGGCCAGTTCTACGCCCTGCCGCAAAGCCCGCAGACGCTCAAGCAGTTGCTCATGGTGGCAGGCATGGACCGCTATTTCCAAATCGTGAAATGCTTCCGCGACGAAGACCTCCGCGCCGACCGCCAGCCGGAGTTCACGCAGATTGACTGCGAAATGAGTTTTGTGGAGCAGGACGATATTATCAACACGTTTGAGGAAATGGCCAAGTATCTCTTCAAAGAGGTGCGCGGCTACGACCTCGGCGATGCGCCCTTCCTGCGCCTGCCCTGGCACGAGGCGATGCGCCGCTTCGGCAGCGACAAGCCCGACATGCGCTTCGGCATGGAGTTCATCGAGGTGATGGACGTGCTGAAAGGCACGGGCGAGTTTGGCGTGTTCAACGAGGCTGCCTATATCGGCGCGATTGTGGCCGAAGGCTGCGCCGCTTACACGCGCAAGCAGCTGGATGAACTGACCAACTTTGTGAAGTCGCCGCAAATCGGCGCGAAGGGCCTTGTTTACGCCCGCGTCGATGAGCAGGGCAATGTGAAGAGTTCGGTAGACAAGTTCTACGCCCCCGAAGTGATGCAACGCCTCAAAGAGTTCACCGGCGCGAAGCCCGGCGACCTTATCCTGATGATTTCGGGCCCCGATGCCATGAAGGCACGCAAGCAACTCTGCGAACTGCGCCTCGAAATGGGCAGCCGCCTCGGCCTGCGCGATAAGAATAAATTCGCGCTGCTTTGGGTGGTTGACTTCCCGATGTTTGAGTGGAGCGAAGAAGAAGGCCGCCTCATGGCGATGCACCACCCGTTCACCTCGCCGAAGCCCTGCGACATTCCGAAACTCGACACCGACCCCGCCTCCGTGCTTGCCGATGCCTACGACATGGTGTGCAACGGCGTGGAAGTGGGCGGCGGCAGCATCCGTATCCACGACGCCGAATTGCAAGCAAAGATATTCAAGACCTTAGGTTTCACGCCGGAGCGCGCCAAGGAGCAGTTTGGCTTCCTGATGAACGCCTTCAAGTATGGCGCACCGCCCCACGGCGGCTTGGCTTACGGCCTCGACCGCTGGGTTTCGCTCTTCGCCGGCCTCGACAGCATTCGCGACTGCATCGCCTTCCCGAAGAACAACTCCGGCCGCGACGTGATGCTTGACGCGCCTTCCTTCGTGGACCAGAAGCAGCTCGACGAACTGATGCTGGACATTGTGAAAGAGTAAAATTATTAGTAAACGGGCATACAAGTAAACGCGTTTGCGCGTTTGCGCATTCATGCAATGAACCGCTTTATCCTCCATTCCGCTTATCAGCCTACGGGCGACCAGCCCGAAGCCATACAGCAACTTGTAGCAGGTGCGTCCTCCGGCGCACCTGCTCAAGTGTTGCAGGGCGTTACCGGCTCAGGCAAGACGTTTACCATTGCAAACGTCATCGCGCAGCTGAACAAGCCCACGCTCGTGCTTAGCCACAACAAGACGCTCGCGGCACAGCTTTACAGCGAGTTCAAGGGCTTTTTCCCCGAGAATGCGGTGGAGTATTACGTTTCTTACTACGATTACTATCAGCCCGAAGCCTATATCGCTTCCACAGATACTTATATAGAGAAAGACCTTGCCATCAACGAGGACATCGACAAACTGCGCCTCGCCGCTACCTCCGCGCTGCTCTCTGGCCGCAAGGACGTGGTGGTTGTTTCGTCGGTGTCGTGCATCTACGGCATGGGCAACCCCTCTGCTTTCTACGAAAACGTCATCGAACTGAAAATAGGGCGGCAACTGAGCCTCAACGAACTCCTGCGCCGCCTTGTGGCCAGCCTCTATTCGCGCAACGACGTGGCGCCCTCGGCGGGCAATTTCCGCGTCAAGGGCGATAGCGTGGATATCTACCTTGCCTACGCCGACGACATTATCCGCGTCACTTACTGGGGCGACGAAATCGACGGCATTGAGGAGATCGATGCCGAGAGCGGCGCGCGCATCGATGTTTTTGAGGAATATAAGATTTATCCCGCCAATCTTTTCCTTACCTCTAAAGATACACAGGAACATGCCATACGGCAAATTCAGGACGACCTCGTGGCGCAAATCGCCGACTTCGAGGCCTGCGGCAAGACGCTCGAAGCAAAACGGCTGAAAGAGCGCGTGGAGTACGACATCGAAATGATACGCGAGCTGGGGCACTGCAGCGGCATTGAGAACTACTCGCGCTACTTCGACGGACGCTCGCCGGGCACGCGCCCTTATTGCCTCCTGGACTTCTTTCCCGAGGACTTTCTGATCGTCATCGACGAGAGCCACGTCAGCGTGCCGCAGATACGCGCCATGTACGGCGGCGACCGCTCGCGCAAGGAGTCGCTCGTGAACTATGGTTTCCGCCTGCCGGCCGCCTTGGACAACCGCCCGCTCACCTTCGACGAGTTCCACGAAATGGCCAAGCAGGTGATTTACATCAGTGCCACGCCAGCCGACTACGAACTGCAAGAAAGCGAGGGCGTGGTTGTGGAACAGGTGATCCGCCCCACGGGACTGCTCGACCCGCCCATAGATGTGCGCCCCACCGACCACCCGGTCGACGACTTGATGGAAGAAATCGCGAAAGCCTGCGAGGCCGACGAGCGCGTCTTGGTAACGACCCTGACCAAGCGCATGGCGGAAGAACTCACGGACTATCTTTTGAAAAACGGCATCTCCACGGCTTATATCCACAGCGACGTGGACACTTTGGAGCGCGTGCAGATTATGGAAGACCTGCGGCGGGGCATTTACAGCGTGCTCGTGGGCGTGAACCTGCTGCGCGAGGGTTTGGATTTGCCCGAAGTGGCACTTGTGGCGGTGCTCGATGCTGATAAGGAGGGTTTCCTGCGCTCTGCCCGCTCGCTCACGCAGACGGCTGGCCGCGCCGCGCGCAACGTGAACGGCCGCGTTATCTTCTACGCCAAACAAATAACGCCGTCCATGCAGCAAACCATCGACGAAACGGAGCGCCGCCGCATGAAACAGCTGGCCTATAACGCCGAACACGGCATCACGCCGCAGCAAATCAAGAAGTCGCTCGACAGCGCGTCCGACCTCACGTCTCTGCGCAAGCCCTCCGCTGCCAGCATGCAGACGCAGGCACAGCACGGCGCGGCCGTATCGGTAAATCCATACGCCCTACCCTCGGGCACCAAGTACACGGCAGCCGCAGAGGCGGAAGCCGCTTACGGCAAAAACAAGAAAAACGCTGCTGCGGAAACTCCGCAACAGCGTATCGAACGTTTGCAAAAAGAGATGAAAGCCGCCGCCGCCCGCTTCGATTTTATACTGGCTGCGCAGCTTAGAGATGAGATGATAAGATTATGTAAAGAGATTGAAGAATAAACGCACTATATAAGGATACCTGTCTTCACCACATCTGCATAGAGCGGATTGCTTTCATCCTCTACCAATAATACAGGTTCTATCAAATTGCTTATTTTTCTTTTAAGCTTCCACAGCAACGGCGTATCTTCAAAATAATTATCGCTCATACGCTCAACAATTACGGCGATATCTATATCGCTATCCTCCGTAAAGGCTCCCTTGCTATACGATCCATATAGATAAAGAGCCTTCAATGGCAGGTGCTCTGCAATGATTTGTTTATAATGCCGAGCCAATTCTATAGCAGTTTCTTTATCCATAATCTTAATTCATCTGTTTTCAATATCAATTCATTGCAACGAGCATCTGATAAACTTTTCATAAGACGCTCCTTGTACGAGGGGTAACGTGCTTCAATATTGAGCGGTTCTAATTCATCAATAAAATCCAGTTGACTTTCTGACATAAACTTATCCAAACCGCTTCTTTCTGCAAGCCTTGACAATGTATGTATTTTCAAGGGCGGTTCTTCAAGTACATTGCTCCAATAGGCTTTAAGAGCCTTCTCTATCACTTGATGACACATAAAGCCTACATACAGATACCGTTGTGTAGCAAGCATCGCTTTTGCCGTCTCAAAGTCATAGTCTGACATTTCAAGCCAGTAATCAACTTTATTATCCATCACAAGTATATTAATTCCGTTTGCAAATTTAGTGAAAGGTACGCGCAAAACCCAAGCATATTTCAACTTTCTCACGAAAAGAGTTCCAGATTTTCGGCTGCGCTCGGCAATTCAAGTAAACTTGATTGCGCTCGCTTGCACAAAAATTCCCATCAATGTTTTCTCCTACCTCCACACCACCACAAGGCTGTCTGCCTTAATGCGGGCTTTGAGGAAATCGGTGAGGCGGGCTTGCTGGTCGGCGGGCAAGGCTTTCGCTTTTTTCTTCATGCCCAGCATGGCCACCACGTAACGCTTTGAGGCGATTGTATCGGTGCGCGCCTCCACCACGTTGGCAAGGCTCAGCGACTCTATCTGCGGAAAGAGGGCCGTGAGTTCCTGCCCCATTTCTCCCGAAAGGTTTTCATAGCGCGTGTATGCGTCCAGCCGCTGATGCAGGTCGTTGGCGCGCGCCGTTTCCGCCGCCAGTTGCTTGCGCTCTTCGCTCATGCCCGAACGCGAGGCCGTGAGTTTGTTGAGCAGCATCAAGGCACTGTCGCTTTGCTCGCCTTGAATGATGTTCAGTCCGTAAGATTTCAGTCCGTAGTCCTCCATGCGCCGCTTCGCCTCTGCTATTCGCGCCGCCGGTATCTCGCGCCCCACGGCCACGACGCTTAACAAGAGGCTATCTTTGTTCACCTCGTTTGAAATGATTTGCGTGCCCGTTTGCGAAAGTTCCTTTTTCACGAAGCGGTTCACGTTGTTTTCAAAAATACTCTTGCGAACGATGCCCACGGTCATAAAGAGCGAGGGCAGCACCGTGAGCAGTGCCAGCGAGAGCACCACGCGCCGCGTCTTTCGCTCCAAGGTCTGCGTGCCGAGCCGCTTGCGGTGGAAATGCAGCAGGCGCGTGCCCACGTAGGTAGAGAGGCTGATAAACACGGTGTTGATGAAAAAGAGATAAAACGCGCCGAGGAAGTAGAGGATATGCCCCGTGGCCAATCCGTAGCCCGCCGTGCAGAGGGGCGGCATAAGGGCCGTGGCGATGGCCACGCCGGGAATGACGTTGCTCTTGCCTTTCGTGCAGAGGGCGATAAAGCCTGCCGCGCCGCCGCAGGTGGCGATGAGCACGTCGTAGATAGTCGGCGTGGTGCGAGCCAGGAGTTCCGACTGCGCATCGCTCAGCGGCGTGATGAGGAAGTAGACCATCGCCGTCAGCACGCTGATGAGCGTAGCCACGCCGAAGTTGCGGCCAGAGCGCTTGAGCAGTTCGAGGTCGCCAATGCCCACGGCCAGCCCCATGCCAATTATGGGTCCCATGAGCGGCGACACAAGCATCGCGCCGATAATTACCGCCGTGGAGTTGACGTTCAAGCCGAGCGAGGCGATGAATATGGCGAAAATCAGCACCCACAGCGTGGAGCCCCGGAAGCTCACGCCCTCGCTTATTTCCTTAATAATCTCTTCTTCGTTCTCTACGGAGAACTTGAAAAACTCTTTGGCACGCGTCCACAACAGTTCAAACTTTGGCATAGTTGTATATATAAATATTGTACACTTAGAAACACAGAAAATCTCCCCAAGAGGCGGCAGGCGGCATCTCGGCTTAAGACATGATGCAAAGGTACGGCAAAATATCTCCTTTCTGCTATTACAAGACCCTAAACTTTGCATTTAACCCCAACGTTTGTGCCTGGAAGGCAATAACGTTGGGTTTATTTGCCCACGAATTTCACGAATTTACACGAAACATTCTCAATTGTTTTAATGGCGACCTGATAGGTCGCACGAATTTTCACTAATTCAACGTTGTGCAAAACGCTCGTTAAATGGTTGGGGCGGGCTGTAAGCCCAATTGTTGCCCTTAGCCCAGGGCAGCGCCCTGGGGGAACGTAGACCGCGATTGATACATTCGGCATTTTTGCGCCTGCGCAAAAATGCCACGCGCCGAAAGCGCGTAACCCATTACGCCCTTAACGCCACACGGGGCGTTGCCCCTCATAAAGAAGGTTGCTCTTA